>JBKAGC010000248.1:0-5385 GCA_046290215.1 Pseudomonadales bacterium
AGGCCATTGGCACGGATTACAAAGCTACCAGCAAAAACTGAATATTTTATGGAGATATTCAGTTAAGTGATGTAGTTTGCATTGTGACTGCGGCACGTACCACAAATATACTCTTGTTAGCTTTAAAATCAATTAGATAGGCTAATTAGCAAGAAACCAGGTTAAGTTTATGGATTTTTCACTCTCTGATCAGCAACAGGCAATTCAGGACGCGGTGGCGGCAATTTGTAGCCAGTTCGGTGACGACTACTGGCTCAGCCGTGATCGTGATGGGCAGTTTCCTGAGGAATTTGTGAAGGCCATTACCGATGGCGGCTGGCTCGGTATTGCCATGCCCGAGGCCTATGGTGGTGCGGGTCTTGGTATTACAGAGGCAGCGATACTAGCTCATACCATTGCCAGGTCAGGCGCTGGTATGAGCGGGGCCTCGGCTGTGCATCTCAACTTGTTTGGCCCAAATCCCATTGTAGTGTTTGGCAACGATGAGCAAAAGCAGCGGTTTTTGCCGCCACTCATTCGTGGCGAAGAACGTGCCTGTTTTGGTGTTACCGAGCCTGACGCCGGGTTGAATACTACCCATCTGGCAACCCGGGCAGTACGCGATGGCGATCACTACATCATCAACGGCCGTAAGCTCTGGACTACCACTGCACAAAGTGCCGATAAGATTCTGATTATTGCCAGAACCACGCCGTTGGAAGCGTGTGCAAAACCCACCCAGGGTTTGACCTTGTTTTATACCGATCTTGATCGTGATCGAATTGAGGTGCGTTTGATTGAAAAAATGGGCCGCAAAGCCGTGGACTCCAATGCGCTTTTTATTGATGACCTGAAAGTTCCTGTAGCGGATCGAATTGGTGAGGAAGGCGATGGCTGGAAGTGCCTGTTACACGGTCTTAATCCAGAGCGAATTTTGATTGCTTCTGAGGCCGTGGGCCTGGGTCAAGCGGCCCTCCAGCGGGCCAGTCAGTACGCAAAGGAACGGGTTGTGTTCGGTCGCAGCATTGGCAAGAACCAGGCTATCCAACACCCCCTGGCAGAAAACTGGATGGCGCTAGAAGCCGCCATGCTCATGGTGTGGAAAGCTGCCAGTCTCTATGACAGTGGTGCAAATTGTGGTGCTGAGGCCAATAGTGCCAAATATCTAGCAGCAGAGGCGGCCCTTGCGGCTTGCCAGCGTGCGGTGTTAACCCATGGCGGCATGGGTTATGCCAAGGAGTATCAGGTTGAGCGTTACTTACGGGAAATCATGATTCCGGTGATAGCGCCGATCAGCCAGGAGTTGATCAAGTCTTATATTGCCGAACAGGTACTTGGTCAGGAGAAAAGCTACTAAAAGGCTTTTTCCTCAGCGATTTCCTTTTGTCTGGCGGCGATTTCCTGGCGTTGCCGTTCTAGCTCGGCAAGTCGCTCTTGCTCTTTACGGGCCTCCGCTGCTGCCACTTTCGCCGCTTTGACGCGATCGTTGCGGGCGTTGTTCTCGGTCCGATCATGAATGGTGAAATTGAAGACACCGTTGCGGATCAGCAGAGAGTAGGCGTGCTGATTAAACGACAGCACCGTGTGATGCGGGGTTTGCTTTAAAAATCCCGCAAACGCCAGTTCCATCGCAAGTTCAATGCGCTGTTTAGTATCCGTGAGGACCGCTTCGCTACCGGTCTTCTGGAAGCGAATGGCAATGGGCATGAGATCAGGGCTAACCATAATCATGTAATCTCCATCGGGCAGGGCTTTCATGGGTTTTGGTGCTGCGAACTCAACAAATTCATCTGGCGCGGCTTTAAATCCCACTCGACGACCAAACGCCAGACCAAAGGCCTGGCCGTCGCCCTGGCGGAAGGTTTCAAGCTGTCGCGCCAGGTCAACAATATCCTGTTCATCGGGAGACAGGCGGTCAAACTCGCGGTTGCGGAACTTACGCTTCAGACTGCGATTACGCTCTGTTAAATATGCCCGGAAGGCGGCCAGATCCTCATACACCAGGGATGCGCTGTCGGCATGTTTGGACAGGATGTGGAGCTTATGGTCGCCGCGAATATAGGTGGTGCGGTGGCCATCTACCTCGTCCGGTTCGCCATATTTACGCTGGATGATTTCAATGATCGGCGCCGGGTTGCTGAAAGCGCTGGTGGTGATGCGCATGGGGACCCGGTCAAAGTCCACCAGGGCGCGATAACTGACATTTTGTTGCTTGAGTAAGGCCGGCTGTAACGGTGGCTCAACCAGTATTTGTTCAATCTTCAGCGGTTTTACCAGGCCCTGATATTCCAGCCCGTCGGGCAATTCGGTGGGTGTGATCCAGTCCAAAGGGCGGGCAATGTGGGCGTCCTTCAGGGTTTCCCCAAATAGCAGGCCAAATGCCCCGTCAATATCACCCTGGCCTGGCTCGTAGTGGCCTTCTGGTAAGGGCACGGTCACGGGCTTTTCTGGCTCGGGTGTATTTTCTTGCTCGGCTTCTATGCGATGGCTGCCATCTTTTAGGGTTTGCCACTCCGCAGCGCGGACAGTGGTCACCGTGGTCAACAGACATGAAATGAATAGCAAATAAGTGAGGGGCGGCAAAGATCGCATAGCTCGCTGACTTTAGATAAGGATTAGTTGCGGTTTTTTCTCTCAAATTGAGTATAGTCGAACTGTGGGAGTTACCCGGTGAATCGGGACTTCGCGAGCGACCTGAGAATAAACAACATAAAAGGGATCATCGCTGTGGCACACGAAGGATTTCATATTGCGGAATTGATGACTGGCATCACCTTGATGATGCTAGTGGCTGCTGTGACCACCATGCTCTCGAAGCGCATTGACATCCTGCCGCTAACCATTGGTCTGGTGTTCGTGGGGATCGGTGTCTCCTATGCGGCGGATCACGTGCCAGGGTTTGGTTCGCTGGCGCACTTTGAACTGACGCCAGAGCTGGTGTTGTTTGTGTTTATTCCCACCCTGATATTTGAGTCGGCATTTAATCTGGATGCCAGGCAGGTCGGCCGCAATATCCTGCCGATTTTGACCATGGCGGTGCCAGGATTGCTTGTCTCCACGGCTATCATTGGCGTGATTATGTCTATCTTCACTGAGTTCGATTTGATGGTGGCGCTGTTGCTGGGTGCCATCCTCAGTGCCACAGACCCGGTAGCGGTGATCGCCATCTTCAAACAGCTTGGCGTACCGGAGCGACTCACGGTGCTGGTCGAAGGTGAAAGTTTGTTCAACGATGCCACCTCGCTGGTGTTAGCCACCTTGCTGATTGGCATTTTAACGGCAGGGGAGTTCACGGGTGGCACCATTGTTTCGGGTATTGGTGAGTTTTTCGTGGTGTTTCTTGGCGGTGCTCTGGTGGGTTGGCTGCTGGCACTGGCGGTAGGGCAAATGCTTGGAGCCATTGAATCGGACCCGGATATTGAAATTACCCTTTCCACCATTCTCGCCTACTTCTCTTTTATTATTGCCGAGCATGTTTTCCATGTGAGCGGCATCATGGCGGTAGTAGCCGCCGGCATCATGATGGGGTCCTGGGGTAAGACAAAAATTTCCCCGTCCACAGAAGAGTTCATGGAACACTTTTGGGAGTACCTGGCTTATATCGCGAATGTTTTGATCTTCTTGATGGTGGGGATGCAAATTGATCTCGGCGCGCTGTGGGCGTCAATCGACCTGATACTCCTGGTGTTTGTTTGTATGTTGATCTCACGTGCCGTGGTGGTGTTTGGCGCTGTGCCTTTGATTGGCAAAATCCCCGGTAGCGAGGCCATTGGCCTGCCATATCGCATGGTCATGTACTGGGGCGGCCTACGCGGTGCGATCGCCCTGGCGATTGTTTTGGCCTTACCCAATGAGTTTGCCTACAAGGATACGTTGGTTGCCGTGGTGATGGGTGCGGTGGTATTTACTCTGGTGTTCCAGGGATTGTCTATTGAGGCGCTGGTGAAACGCCTGAAGTTAAATGAGCTGAGCCTGGCGGACCAGTTGGCAAAACTTGAGGCGGACCGGGATGCCAGATCAGAAGGTCTCACCCGAATGCATGATCTCGCTAAAGGTGGACTGTTTTCTCATCGGATTGCCGACAACATACGGGAGAAGGGCGAACGCCAGATCGAGGAAATGGATCAGGAAATCGTCAATATCCATGGTCAGATGGACCAGGAAGAAATGCTGAAAACCCTGGCCTTGCGCTGCATGGTTCGCGAGAAGTCGCGGTTCCGTGAGTTGTTTGCCCAGGGTTTGATTAACGAGTGGGCTTATCGGGAACTAAACCACACCATCGACGTGCAAATGGACGGCACCCGCCACAATGGTAGGTTACCCAGGCCCAATATAGAAACATCCATTGGTAAACGCTTTAGCTACTTTTTGATGGCGGTGTTTACCTATATTCCTGGCATGCAGAATTCACTGGAAGCACTACGAACCCAGTGGATTGTGCGTGATTATGGCGTTGCCTGGGGTAGGCATCGGGCTAGTCAGAGCGTCTTGAACCAACTCTCGAAAATTGCCGGCAGCGACTTTGACGCCAACGTCGTGGAGCGACTTAATGGCATCTATGAGGACATTTCCAGCCAGGCCAAGGCCCAGATAGATGAAGTTGCAGAACAGTATCCAGAGTTTGTTGAAGCAACCCAGGAGCAGCTTGGCCAGCGCCTGATGCTGATTGCCGAACGGGATTCGGTGAAGCACGCCAAAGAGATCGGCATTATTCAATCTGGCATTGCCAGTTCGATTTTGAAAGAACAGTCCGAGCGCCTGCGAACTCTGGCCCAGGACAATATGAGCGCCTGCTTCGAGATCGAAATTGATGAAATATTAGGCAAAGTGCCATTGTTTGCTGAGGTAGATCCTGATCAGTATGGCGTGATTGCGGAACGTTTAAAGTCTCGCACCGTGCCTCGTGGTACCGCGATTATTCGTCAGGGCCAAATGGGTGATTCCATGTTCTTGATCGCCCGCGGTATTGCTAATGTGACCGTGACCGACAATGGTGAAACCCGCGATCTTGCCACGCTTTATGCCGGTGACTTTTTTGGCGAGTCTGCGTTGCTCCATGAAACACCGCGCAATGCCACGGCGACGGCAGCAACGCCATGCTCTATGTATGAATTAAAGCGCGCTGATCTGGACAAGATCTGCGCGGCATACCCGGAAATCCGTGCAGGCATTGAGCGAGTCGACGCGCAGCGTATCGCGTCTAATACCAATCAAGCAGAGTCGTCTTGACGGTTCTTTTGATGGGCCTCTTGACGCACTTCTGCCTGGACCCGGCGCACCAGATTATCGGTGTGATCTTTTAAGTTCTTCACCACGCCGCCGCGTTTATATTCATTGATGAGCATTTCTTCCAGCTTTTCTACATAAGCATCGGAGGAGAGCGGTTGGCTGCCGTCTTGCTGGCCA
>JBKAGC010000249.1:0-5288 GCA_046290215.1 Pseudomonadales bacterium
TCTGACAATATTCAGCGCCTCTGGGTGGAAATGCCAAAAACGTTTACCCATTTCCATCCCCTTGGATACGTCCTGGTAGTGATGTTAGGTGCGGGGGTTGCTGAGCGCAGCGGGCTATTTGCCAGTGCGATTCGGGCTGCATTGACCCATGCCCCCACACATTTACTCACGCCATTTGTGGCGCTGATCGCCATGTTATCGAATCACGCGGCAGATGCTGGTTATGTGGTAGTCATCCCGCTGGCCGCGATTGTCTTTGCGGCGGCAGGTCGCAACCCACTGCTCGGCATTGCGGTAGCGTTCGCCGGTGTGTCCGGGGGGTTCTCAGCAAATCTAGCGCCGGGACAATTAGATGCGCTGCTATTTGGCATCACAGAGGCGGCCTACCTTTCAAGTAACATTGATGCCGGTTGGTCTATGAATATCGCTGGCAACTGGTGGTTTATTAGTGCCTTGCTGGTGTTGTATTTACCGGTAATCTGGTTTGTTACCGACAAGCTCATTGAGCCGCGATTAGGGGCCTGGCAGCCTGCCAGTGAAGCAGATGCGCTCAGCTACAAAAATAGCGATGCGCCCCTTGATGCCGCACAATTACGAGGTCTGCGGCATGCCGGACTGGCGGTATTAGGCGTTATTCTAGCCTGGTTGCTGATGACCTTTGGCCCTGGCACGCCGCTCTTAAACGATGGCCCGGATATGGCTGGGGCACCCTGGTATAGCGTTGCGGCGCCTTTCTTTCGATCCCTGGTGGCGGCCTTCTTAATCTTGTTCCTGGCGGCGGGCTGGTTCTACGGGCGTGCTGCCGGGACAATCAAGTCCAACCAGGATCTGGTGGATATGATGTCCGAGGCCATGAAAGATTTAGGTTATTACCTGGTGCTGGCGTTCTTCGCTGCGCATTTTGTCGCGATGTTTGGTTGGTCTAATCTAGGATTGATTACCGCAGTCCATGGGGCGGATGCCATACGGGCTAGTGGCTTGCCGTTGCCTATGGTGCTGGGTAGCCTGGTTTTGTTTGTTGGGCTGTTGAATCTGTTCGTGGGCTCGGCGTCTGCCAAATGGGCCTTGCTGGCGCCGGTGTTAGTCCCCATGCTGATCCTGCTGGGGGTCAGTCCTGACGGTGCCACGGCGGCTTATCGAGTGGGTGACAGCGCAACCAATATTATTACGCCATTAATGGTGTACTTTCCCTTGATCCTGGTATTTGCCCAGCGTTGGCAGAAAGACTTTGGTCTCGGCAGCCTAACCGCCATGATGATTCCTTATTCAATTTGGATGCTCATCTCTGGCACTTTGTTAATGATGGTGTGGTTGTTCTTTGGTTGGCCGTTAGGTCCAGGGGCACCGGCAGGTATCGTGATTAGCTCGTAAGCCGCGTTAAGCGTCTAGTTGTTTGGCCATGATCAGCAGATCCTTGGTTTCGCCGGACTCAAGCTGGACGTGATTGTGGAGCGTGGATTGTTTGTGGAAGCCTAGCCTTTCGAAGGCGGATTTGGCACCGAACTGATCTGACAGCATGCGGGCTGTCAGGCGGCGCAGCTTCAGGATCTTCGCAATCTCGAAAATTTCTCTGGTTAAGATTCTGCCAAGCCCTCTGGAGCGGTATGCCTGGCTTATATTAACGCGTATTTCACCAGACTGATCTGGTGCGGTCGCATCGCTCATCTGCACCGAGGCGTAACCCACCATCCCAGCCGGGTCTCTGGCGCATATGCAAATAGACTTGCCGTCGGCAATATCGGTAAACCATTGTGCCTGCACCTCGGGTTTACGCACGTCAAACTGCAAATAAAGTAAGTCCATCCGGGTCAGGCGGCTTAAAAATGACGTCAAGGCCTGCTGATCGCCATCCTGCATCAGGCTGCAAGTAATACGGGCGTTGTCTTCGAGTTGATGTTCCCGCGGGTAGAGTTGGGCTATTGAGTCGTGCATCAAGTAATCCTTGCTGGCTATCGCTCGTAAACCAGCTTAGCCGCGGAAAATTTATGGTTCAAGACGAATTTTTTGGTCGTGTTACTCTAGCGGTTTGACTGGCTTCTGATCTTGAGGGAGATGCAAATGGCAACAGTATTAATAACCGGTGCGAACAAAGGGGTTGGCCTGGAAATGGTAAAGATCTATGCGGCGCGAGGCGACAAAGTGTTGGCTTGTTGTCGTGACCCACAGAGTAGTGAGCAGCTCAATGCTGTGAGCGGCGATGTACAAGTTTTGCAGGTAGCGGTCGGTGATGACGATTCTGTAAAGGCGTTAGCTGCCAGTATTGGAGCAACACCCATTGATTTACTGATCAATAATGCCGGCACAAAAGGCCCTGAGATCAATGAGCAGAATACCTACAGTATGAACTTCGAGGGCTGGGCGGATACCTTTAATATCAACAGTATGGGGCCGGTGCGAGTCATGCAAGCACTGCTGGATAATCTTAAAGCAGCGGGCGGCCGGGTCATGACAGTCACCAGTCAAATGGGGGCGCTGTCGTTGGATATGGTGGCGGCCCACGCTTATTGCGCCAGTAAAGCTGCCGTGAATAAGTTTATGCGCCTTGCCAGTATTGATCTGAAGAAAGATGGTGTGGCGGTAGGTCTGGTACATCCAGGCTGGGTGAAAACCGACATGGGCGGACCTAATGCTGACTTAACTCCTGAGGAAAGCGCAGCAGGTGTAGTGGCAGTGTGCGACCAGCTCAATATGGAGAACACCGGTGGCTTTTGGAAGTGGAATGGCGACCGCCACGATTGGTAGTGATCGTGTGGGGCGCATGCTTTTGTCGCCCCGATGTTAGATACTCAATTGACCTCCGGATAACTGGCTCAGGGACTCAATAGCATGACAGATCCAATCGCGCCTGAAGCGAACCCCGCACCTAAACGCAAAGGTAATCTTATTGGCCGGCTAATTTTCCTGGTGATTACCGTTGCCTGTTTTGGCTATTTGTTTTTTCGTATTCATGGTGCTGCTGGGCGTGAGGACTTAAGCGTTGTCGAGTACATGACGGCAGTTTTTGCCCAGGTAGATTGGCTTACCTGGATGGCGATTATGGTTTGTTACTCGCTGTTTTATTTCTTGATTGACACTCTCGTGGTGTCTAGAGCCCTCAGTTGGTTTGTGAAGGATGTGCCATACATCGATATTCTACCCATCCGCGGCAGTGCTTATATCGTGTCAATTTATAACGAACAGGTGGGTAAAGGGGCGATGGCCTACTACCTGAATAAACGTCACCAGATTCCGGGTTGGGAGGTGAGTTCGGTGATGTTGTTCATCATGTTCTGTGAGGTGTTTTATCTCCTCTCCTGGGCGCTGCTGGGGTATTTCTTTAGTGGGGCGGTGCTGCCCGATGAGTTCGATTTGCTGCCTTATGTTGGCGTTGGCGGCTTTGTCTTCTTGATTGGCTGGATGGCGTTTTTCCATTTTGGCCTCGCGCCAGACTTTAAAGACCGCCCGATCTTACACGCCTTTCAACTGGCAAAGCCGAAACACTATTTGCTGTTCTTTTTACTCAGGTCGCCGGCACTGATTGGTGCGATTGTCGTCTATACGGCTTCACTCAATCTGTTCGGCGTTGAAGCAGACATGCTGACGATCTGGCCCTATTTGCCGATTATCTTTTTTGCCGCGGCAGTCCCCACACCCATGCGCGCCGCGGCCATTACCTTCTGGGTAATTTTGTTTCCGGACAATGAAGGTCAGATGGCTGCCTTTGGCTTTGTTCAGCACAACTTCTTTATTTTGTTTAATGCCCTGCTTGGCCTGGTATTCTGGCGCACGGCGCAAAAAGAACTGTTTGGCGCGGGGGAAGAGCCCAAAGCCCAGGGCCCAGCCTAGCCGGGCCACAGTGGGTCTGCGTCAGGCTGATTTCGTCACGCGATGCCAGTGTTCGCTAATGCCATAGCCCACTTTGCCGTCACAGTGAAATTCCGCCAGACCCTCGTTAACGAAGGTGGCTCCCCCTGGCATGGGGATTTTCGTCGGGCAAACCGTAATGTTTTTCCCTGTCACGGTGATATCGCGGCCACTGGCAGTTTTTCCAGTGAGTGTGGTTTCGGTATGTAAAATTGAGTCCGGTTGGTAACGACTGGTGATGGTGACGTCTTTAAGATCCTCGGTCTTGCCATCAATTTGAATCCAACCGCTGCCTTGCAGTTGGCCATCGCCCTGACGAAAACAGGAGCCGCCCATGGCCAGGTCCTTACCGAAGTTCATGGAGAACCAGTTAACAAACGGCGCGGGTCCCGTGGGTTTCGCTTGTTGTTCTGATGGCCCGGCGCTTGCTGCGCTGCCGCCCCAGTCTCTCGGCCCCCAGGATTTATCTCTAACGCCGTATCCGGAAACGGTAAAAGTCTCATTGCCAATGGCGATGGTGCCACTGACCTCGCCGGTTTGTTCGAAATGACCGTGGTCTCCTGACGCGGCAAAGTGCGGAGGATAGAGGGCTGCAAAATCCAGTTGCATTTTCAGGTGCGCTGGTTGGTACCAACCTTCCGGTCGCAATTTGCTGCGCTCGAGCAAAATTGCCGCGTCGGCGATGTCTTGCGCTGGGCCGTCATAGATGATCTGCCAGTGTTTGAAGGGGTCAGCGCAGTTTAAGCGCAAATTACCCACATTTAAGTCGCCATTGTATTGGCTCAAATCCTCGCCAATGTCCCGGCGGCCGTAGGTAAATGCGACCCGATCGCCGCCTAGATAGACCACGTGCAGGGCATCAGCCCAACCGTCGCCAGGTCGAAAGCCCATGCGGGTAAAAATCGCCAGTTTCGAATCAGGGTCAACAAAGTTGAAGTAGTAACTTTCGCTCCAGGCGCTTTCACCTTTGACCGGGTGCATCAATTCATGTTCTTTCATTTTCTTCCTCTGGCATTAGTCGCAACGCAACAATGGCATCTAACATAACAACAAAATCGGTTGCTTTTGCGCTTTGGGCTGCAATCTTTGCGTTCGCTTTAGCTGAATCACCCAGTGGCCAGTGGCAGCTAGAACAATAACGGAAACTGCTTTGTAAATGCCTGGGTTGGCCAGCGGGCGTGCGGTCTCAGGTTATGCCTCGTTTTTTGATGCATGTTACTGTGGTTTACGCGCGTCAGTACTTGCGAGTGGAAAGTCTTATCGCTATAACTGCTCCGCGATATTCGAGTTTTTATACCCTATGAGTGAACAGTTTGAGGACGTGACAGCGGTCGTTCGAGATCCGCTTCGCTTCAAGTACAAATTGGACATCGGTGAAGATGCCTATGAGTCCTTGCGCCAAAACCCACCACCGCACCGTTACCGGCATCAATGGCATCTAACAG
>JBKAGC010000250.1:0-5259 GCA_046290215.1 Pseudomonadales bacterium
TGATGATATTGGGGTTTTCGTCATGCAGCACGGTCCAGGTGCTGAAAATGCTTTTGGTGGCGTTGCCCAGAGTTTTAGTGAGTCTGTTCCTATATTAGTGATGCCTGCGGGATACGTCAGACGACTTGCTCACTACTATCCGAACTTTAACTCTACCCTCAACATGAAGCACATCACAAAGTGGGCGGAGCCGCTAACGATGGCCAAGGCACTACCTGAGGTGATGCGACGGGCTTTCTCCCAACTTCGTAATGGTCGCCCAGGACCAGTCTTAGTTGAAGTGCCGCTAGACGTGTTTAACGAGGAGTTGCCAGAAGACTTCGAGTACTTCTCGGCAATGGGAACCAAATCTGCACCGGCACCCGAGGCTTTAGATCAAGCAGCATCAGTGTTGGCGAGTGCGAAGCGGCCGGTGATATACGCGGGGCAGGGTATTCACTATGCAAAGGCATGGGCTGAGCTCAGAGAACTCGCTGAACGATTACAAATTCCAGTCACAACCAGTCTGGAAGGCAAGAGTGCCTTCCCCGATGATCACCCTTTGGCGCTTGGTACCGCCGGTCGAGCCTTACCGAAAACGGTTAGACACTTTCTTGATGAGGCGGACGTCATCCTGGGGATTGGTTGTAGTTTTGCGCTAACCGCATTTGGGACGCGGATGCCGAAGGACAAAACCTTCATTCATGCGACGCTCGACCCGATGGATATTAACAAAGACATTGCGATTCAATATCCGCTCGTAGGTGATGCCAGGCTGACTCTAGAAGGTTTGCTGCATCGATTACCTGAAAAGCGAACAGCGAGCTATCCGCTCGAGAAAGAGATAAGCCAGGTTCGTGAACCCTGGCTTGCAGAATGGATGCCTCGATTAACGAGCGAAGAGACGCCAATCTCACCTTATCGAGTCATTTGGGATCTGATTCACGCGGTGGATTTAAACAACGTCATTATGACTCATGATGCTGGCAGCCCCCGGGACCAACTCACGCCATTTTGGCCATCGCTGCAGCCGCTGAGTTATCTCGGTTGGGGTAAGACCACGCAACTTGGTTATGGTCTGGGGCTTGCCATGGGTGCGAAATTAGCCAGGCCCGATGCGTTGTGCATCAATATCTGGGGAGATGCGGCGATTGGATTTACTGGCATGGACTTCGAAACTGCTGTCCGGGAGCGCTTGCCGATCCTGTCAATTTTGCTCAACAATTTCTCCATGGCCATAGAACTGCCGATCATGGAGGTCGCCACGGAAAAGTATCGAAGTACCGATATTTCTGGTAACTATGCCGCGATGGCGGAGGCGTTTGGCGGCTACGGAGAGCGAGTTGAAGACCCCAAAGACATTCGCGCGGCCATCCAGCGTGGTATCGCGGCTACCGAACGTGGCCAACCGGCGCTCCTTGAGTTCATCACAAGTAAAGAGTTAGCGCTATCGATGGAATGAGCAGAATCTTGGGGTCAGAGTAAGGAACCAGAGTAACTACTCTGACCCCAGATTCTGCGATATCCAGGTGGTCGCTCTCAGCATTTCGCTGGCGCGAATTGCTTGCCGCTATACCGAAATTGAAGTGGTTTTCGCGTTTGCGCTTCGCGCAAGCCGCGAAACTGGTGGCCAGAGGTGGAATCGAACCACCGACACGGGGATTTTCAGTCCCCTGCTCTACCGACTGAGCTATCTGGCCCCTGAGGTTGCGGCGAGGAAAATGCCGTGCCGCGAAAGAGGCGCAATTAAAACGAAATGGCGGCTGTGAGTCAAGTATAGCGGCGCTGGAAAAGTCTTTTCTCAGGTGAATTGCGGCTGCCCCGCAGTGGCCTTTTCGCGGGGGTATTCGCTGCTAAATATCCATCATCTCATTAATATCCTCGTCGATCTTGTTGTCCTTGCCGGTCACCAGCGAAACGCCAATAAACAGCACAATGGCGGTGACGAAAGCCACCAGTCCGGCATTTACGCCCCAGGGCATTGAGATTGAGAAGACGTTGAAAATCACGTTGATGGCCAGTGCCGCGCTGATCGAAACCATTGCTCCCATGGCGGTGGCGCCTTTCCAATTTAGCCCGATGGCTAGTACCGGGAAGGTTGCTGCAGCAAAGGTGGCCCAGCCAATGGCGCCCAGCAGCGCGACTAGCGTGTTGCTGGCCAGTGCAATACCGGCTGCCAGTATCGCGAGAATGACTGTGACAATACGAGCACGGGTCAGCTCATTTTTGATTTCTTTTACGCCAAAGGCTTTGGGAATGTCGTGAATCACTGCGGCTGTACCAATGTTTAAAAAAGCATCGGCTGTGGACATGATGGCGGCAAAAAGACCGGCAAACACCACGCCGGCGAGAATTGGGCTGGCGAACACCGAGAGGAAAAACGGCGCTGCCTGATCCGGTGCGGAAAGCGGGTCTACCTCGCTGTTGATCACAAGGGCGCGCACCGTTAGGCCAATAGAGATCCAGAGCAGAGCAGCCAGGCCATAACCCAGAATAGACAGTGGCAAAATGGTTCTATTGTCGGAAATCTTTTTGTTCATCATCATTTTCGTGACCAGGTGTGGCTGGCCGGCAAAACCAATACCGAACACAAAAAACCAGCCCAGGCTGGCGATTACCCCGGCGGTACCGAAAGGCATGATGGCCTCGGAGTCATCTTCTAAGATGATGCGGTTCACCTCAGCAAAACCGCCGTCAAATACGTTCATTGCTGTGACGAGGATTAAGATGCCGGCCACCATCATGATGGAGCCTTGCACCACGTCGGTGTACACCGAGGCGAGGATGCCGCCGGTGACACAATAAAATACCAGTACCGCGGAAGAGATCACGACGCAGGTTAACAGGCTAATGTCCGCGAGCATTTCAGTGCCAGAGAGTAGGGCTTTGAGTACCACGGCCATGGCGAGTATTTGTGTCGCCAGATAACCCATTACCCCTAAGATGATGGTTAGTGCCATCAGAAATCTAGCGCCGTCGCTGTTATAGCGGGCGGCAATCACGTCCGGTAGGGAGATCGCATTTCTGAGCTCGGCGAGCATGCGGATCTTTTTCGCCACCAGGAAAAAGCCCACGGCGTAACCGGTGGTGGCAATCACCACCATCCAAAAGGAACTCACGCCCTGTGTGTAAACCAGGCCCGGGCCACCCACAAAACCAAAACCTGAGAGCGTGCTAGAAAAGATGGCGAGGGCCACAACAATTGGCCCGAGACTACGCCCGGCGACAAAAAAGTCGCCGGATGAATGGGTGCGGCGCATGGCCCATAAACCGACGATGACGCAAAACGCCATATAAACGAAAATGGCAGAGAGAATAATTTCCTGGCGATAGGCTTCCATGGTTATTGGTCTCCCTCGCTCAAGGCTTTCCTCTGGCTCAGGGCTGTCCTTTCGCTCAAGGCTGTAAACTTCGCCTCATCCTCGTCGGACCACACATAATGACGAAATCCAATAGAGTAGAGCGCAATTAACCCCGCGCCCGAGAACCACAAACCGTAGGTTTGCCAGGCGGTGGCGGCCGGGAAGCCGAAGAAATAGGTAGTTTCACCGCTGGCCACAAACGCCTCGTAGCTCGCGACCATTTGCCACCAGACAAATACCGCCAAAAGGTAGCAGCCGCCCAGCAATGCCAGGAATTTTGGCGTGCGGCGCTCGGCCTTGACGCCTAATGCGGCCAGACAGTGGGCCTGGGCGAGTACGAAAATCTGCAACCACCAGGCATAGCTGGCAACTACATCAAATCTCATGCTGTCGCCGCCAATGCGCATGGCGGGGATGCTGGGATGGGCAATGCCGGTGGCGTTTAAGGGAGCAGGTTCCAGAAGTACCAGCACCAGTAGCAGGCACTCTAACAATCCAAAAACCAAAATAGCGTAAATCCAGCGTTGCTGGGCGGTGGCGTCTTGCATGCGCATTGTCACTTCTTATTGTTATATGACGATCATATAGAACAAGGTCTGGCTATGGAATATAACTCATGCCAGTGATGGCGTTGTCAGGGATGAGTTTCTTCTGCATGCTGTGCCCTTTTTAAACTGTTAGGGAATTCAATGTCAGATATCGAAGCGCTTTTTGAGCCAATGCAAATTCGCGGCATGACCATACCAAACCGTATTGTTATGGCGCCCATGACCCGTTCATTTTCTCCTAACGGCGTGCCCGGCCAGGATGTGCTTGAGTATTACCAGCGCCGCGCCGAGGCTGACGTGGGTTTGATTATTACAGAAGGCACCACAGTGAATCGAGGCGGTGCCTCTAGCGATCCGCGTGTCCCTAACTTTCATACGGAAGCGGCACTAAAGAGCTGGCACAAGATTACCGATGCCGTGCACACCACGCCGGGCAAAATCGCACCGCAGCTCTGGCATGTGGGCATGATGCGTAAACCAGGCACCGGCCCTGATCCAGAAGCCGTTTCTGATAGTCCATCCGGTCGCACCCACACTGGCAAACAAGTTCAAGAAGAGCCTTCGGATAGCGAAGTGGCCGACATGATTATGGCTTACGCCAATGCCGCCGGGGATGCGGTGAAGGCTGGCTTTGACGCCATTGAATTGCACGGTGCCCATGGATATTTGATTGATGAGTTCTTCTGGGGTGTGATGAATACACGCTCTGGCAAATACGGCGGTGATCTGGTGCAGCGGGCAAGATTTGCCGGTGAAGCCATTGCCGAATGTCGCAAGCAGGTGGGCGACGATGTGCCGATTATTTTGCGCTGGTCACAATGGAAGCAGCAGGATTACACCGCGCGTCTGGCAGAAACCCCGCAAGAACTTGAAGCGTTCTTGCAGGTGTTTGTGGATGCTGGCGTTGATGTCTTGCATGCCAGTCAGCGCCGCTGGTGGGAAGCAGAGTTCCCTGAGGTAGATGGCGATGAGGGTTTGAACCTGGCCGGCTGGTGTAAGAAGCTCACGGGCTTGCCGTCTATTACTGTGGGTTCAATTGGTTTGTCGTCAGACTTTATTGGTGCTTTCCAGGGTGAGGATTCTAAAACCCAGCCGATTAACCTGGCAGTTGAGCGTCTGGCGAAAGGTGAGTTCGATATGCTCGCGGTGGGTCGTGCGTTGTTGCAAGATCCATTCTGGGCGCAAAAGATTAAGGAAGGCCGAACTGACGAACTAGCGCCATATGACGCCAAGGCATTGGGCACGCTTTACTAGTTGAGCTTAAGCCTTTCATAGGTTTGCTTTGATGCCCTGTTTAAGCAGGGCATCAATTGCTCCCGGCGTATTAGCGTACGCACCAAGATGGTGACCACTGCGACGAGTCGACGCCA
>JBKAGC010000251.1:0-5248 GCA_046290215.1 Pseudomonadales bacterium
GAACATGCCGGACCTCGCCGACCAGACCCTTGCAGTACTCAGCGGCAACTTCCCGGATCATGAATCCCTCAACAGCAACAACCAACTTAAAGCCTCAGAGTCAGTGAAAAATGCCGACAAGAGCTGGCTGAACATCATCTCGTTCGGTTTGTTTGGTTAAACCCAATGGCTTTGTTCCCTCGCGAGGAAAATGTGGATGAGCTGCATAGCCTGCAGCGCTCCACCATTCTGCGAGTCTACAACTACTATCGAATCCTGATCTCATTCCTATTTCTGTATCTATTTTCAGATCAGAACTTTCAGGAATTTGTTGGCGCGCTAAACCCCGAGCTATTTCAGCAAACGATTATTTATTACCTTGGCGCCAACATCGTCATAGGTCTTGCCCTACCGGTATTTGTTAGTGATGAGTTTGTTTCAAAAACCGCGCCGTCGTTCATTATCCTGACCCTGGACATTATTGCCCTCACCTTGCTCATGTCCGCAAGTGGCGGTGTTGCCTCGGGTATTGGCAACTTCTTGATCTTCACCCTCGCGTTTGGTGGCGGCTTGATCTTTGGCCGGGTCTCTACCGTGCTGCCAGCAATTGCCTTTATTCTGACGCTGTACGGAGAGTTTTATTTATTCTTTCTCGACGCCAACGAGCTACAAAGCTTTTTCCAGGCTGGCATTCTTGGCATTGTTTATTTTGTTGCCAATATCTTTTTCCAAACCCTGTCACAGCAGCTGCGCAAACGGGAAACCGAAGTCTTTTCCCTTGAGCAAATCAATCAATTGATTGTTGAAAAGATGAGCACCGGGATCGTGGTTGCGTCTGAGGACGACACTATTCGCCTGATTAACGCCGCCGGACGCAACATGCTGTTTCCCAACGCATCAGCTCTCACTGAAAACACGGAGTTACCCAGGGCCTTGCGCGCGGGTGCCACAGAGGATGGCGGCGATCGACAAACCTTTACCTTCCAAACTGATGAGAACAGCCCAGACTTGCTTGCCACTTACTCCAAGGTTACTTCATCTGATCCCCGTCTAAACCAATTGTTCTTTATCGAAGATAGCACTCAGGTCCAAAAGCAAGCGCAACAACTCAAACTGGCAGCGCTCGGGCGACTCTCGGCAAGCATTGCCCACGAGATCCGCAATCCGCTGGGGGCAATTAGTCATGCGGCACAACTGCTTGGTGAATCAACTGATCTAAATCGCGGCGATCGCCGCTTAAGCGAAATCATCCAAAGTCACTGCGTGCGCCTTAACAACGTTGTGGAAAACGTGCTGCAAATGTCCCGACGCAAAATCGCTGAGCCGAAAACTATTCAGCTCAAAACCTGGCTGGACGATTTCGTGAAGGAGTTCTCAGCAGGCTATTCTGGTGACCCAACCATCAAACTTGAGTTTTCCGATGGCGCTGATCTGGAAATCGAGTTTGACCCACTACACCTGTCGCAGATCCTTGGTAATCTGTGCCAGAACGGATTACGATACAGCGAGAAGCAGACTGGTGAGGCTAAACTCGTCATTCGCTCCGCTAGCAGTGCTGGCTTGCAGTATCTTGAGGTCATAGATTTTGGTGAAGGTGTGAGTGAAGAATTGATTCCAAATCTTTTTGAGCCTTTCTATACCACAGAGGTCACCGGTACGGGTCTTGGTCTCTATTTATCCAAAGAGCTGTGCGAAGCAAACAACGCCAGATTGAGCTATTCAAACTCTGAGCACAGCACATTCCGAATCTCGTTCCTTGGTACTTCTTTACAACAATTTATTGAGCGACCTTAAGCCCCATGGAAACTAAGCGCGCACTAATCGTTGACGATGAACCTGACATTAGAGAACTGTTAGAGATCACCCTCGGCCGAATGGATATCGACACACTGGCTGCAGCGAACCTGACCCAGGCAAAAGATTTACTCCAAAATGAGTCTTTTGACTTTTGCTTAACCGACATGAACCTGCCAGACGGCAACGGCATTGACCTGGTTCAGCACATCTCAGATGAATACTCGCAAATGCCCGTGGCGATGATTACTGCCCACGGCAATATGGAAAGTGCGGTTGAGGCCCTTAAAGCCGGGGCGTTTGATTTCGTATCAAAACCGCTAAACCTGGAACTATTACGTAAGCTGGTGGATACCGCGTTAAACCTGAAACCGCTGGAAAGCAAAGAGCAACCAGACTCAGGCTTAATCGGCAATACACCGGCCATGCAGCTGCTACGCAAACAAATCGCCAAACTGGCGCGCAGCCAGGCACCCATTTATATCAGCGGCGAGTCAGGCTCTGGTAAGGAACTGGTGGCTCGCTTAATTCATGAACAAGGTCCTCATGCTGACGCACCGTTCATTCCGGTTAACTGCGGCGCCATTCCCACGGAGCTAATGGAAAGCGAGTTCTTTGGCCATGTAAAAGGCAGCTTTACAGGAGCCGTGAGTGATAAAGAAGGTTTGTTTCAGGCGGCCAACGGTGGCACGTTGTTTCTCGATGAGGTTGCCGACCTACCCCTGGCGATGCAGGTCAAACTGCTACGGGGCATTCAGGAAAAAGCCATTCGACCTATTGGTGGCCAAACCGAAATACCGGTGGATGTGAGGATCTTAAGCGCTACACACAAAGATCTGGCCGTTGAAGTAGAAAATGATAAGTTCCGTCAGGACCTCTACTACCGCATTAACGTCATTGAACTCAAAGTGCCTAGCTTGCGTGAGCGCCTTGACGATGTGCCAGATCTTGCGGCGGAGTTACTCGGCAGAATTGCAGCGGACTACAAGCTCGATGCACCTCGCATTAGTGACGCCGCGATGGAGAGCTTAAAAAGCTACCACTTTCCTGGCAATGTTCGCGAACTGACAAATATCCTGGAGCGCGCGTTCACACTGTGTGAGAACGATGAAATACGTGCTGAAGACTTAAGTTTATCCCCGGCTGACACGGGTCAAAGTGTCGCTAGCCAGGCAGTGTCAGACTCTGGAGTGGCCGATGCAGAAACAGAAGACACTGCCACACAAGCAGCCCAACCCAGTACTCCCATTGCGATGCCAGAAGATGCAGACAACCTCGAAGCCTATCTGGAAGGGATTGAGAAAAGCGTCATTGTAGAAGCTTTAGAGGCCACCCGTTGGAACAAGACCGCGGCAGCCAAGAAACTAGGCATCACCTTTCGAGCGCTTCGTTATCGCCTCAAGAAACTCGGCCTTGAATAGCCAACTCTGAGTTTATCTCGCACGGGCATTACAGCGACTAACGCACAACCCCACGAACGACAATTGACTAACTTAAGCCCTGGTTACCGACGAGGGCGTTATGTTCAGACAACGGGGTCAAACCATCATCGAGTTATTCTGCGTGCTTGGCATCATCGGTATCTTACTTGGTACTGCTGCGCCGACAGTTACCAGGATGCTATCCCGCAGTGAGGCCACCACCAGAATCAACTGGATCATTGGCGCGGTTAACTATACCCGCCACGCTGCGGTGAGTTTTCGCACCATGGCAACCTTGTGTCCAATTGATTTGACTAAAACAGTACCAGAATGCGGTCGAACCTGGACTAATGACCTGATGGTGTTTGCCGACCGAAACGAGGACGGTAAATTCAATGGCAACGACAAGCTGTTGCAGCGTATAGCAGCGCCTGAAAGGCACGGGTCCTTAAACTGGCGGGCATTTCGTAATCGCCAATATCTGCAAATCACGCCCTATGGCTATACCAACTATCAGAACGGTAACTTCACTTACTGCTCACCAGACCACGACCCTACTCTAGCGCGACAAATTGTGGTGAACGTACAAGGCAGAGCCCGTGTCATCCATCACAAGGATGACACGGGTGTGCGTCTGGACCGCAAAGGCAAGAAGCTCAGATGTTAGTGTTGCTCAGCAGCTTCTATTTGGATGAGCTCAGTGGCAATACGATGTTCGCTAGGCGCCTCAAAGTAAAACACCCGTACATCCATCCCCACTTGCAACAGTTCTAAGGAACCAAAGTTTCGCCCTAGCAGCTTTACCTGCAGCGGCAGGTTTAAAGTAGATGGACCAAAGTGGTAGCGGTAACCACCAATGGTGCCGGTTCGTGCCGCCAGGTCGATCGCCTCGATGCGCCCTTCTGTGGTCCGTTCTTCCACCGCATCTTCGATGCTATCGACAATCTGATCGTAAGTGATGCTTTCTGCAGCCACCGGCGTAACAAAGGCTAGCAACAATATAACTCTCACAAAACTCTTCAGCATGATATGACTCCTTGCTGCTACGACTAATCAAAGTCCACGGTATCAAGCTCTTTCCACGAGAGCGGGCCGGTACTTCGGTTGTTATCAGTATTGGTACCAATGATATCCAGTGACTTGTCGCTTAACTGGGTTACGCGCTTATCTTCAATGAATGACGAGTCAGTTGGTACAGCATCCTCAAACCGCACACCTGCAACAGCGGCCTGGTTACCGTCATCATCGACAAAATCAAAGTTACCATCATTGTCTAGATCGAAAATAGCGCCATCATCCAGGCAATTGGAGCCACCTGTCGCTGGACAGAATGACAGTGCAAAACCACCTGCCACATCGACACAGCTGGTATCACTACGCGGGATAATGCTGTTAACAAAGGCGAGACCACCACGGAGCTGGATATTTCGAATGGCCTTTTCACCTGGGAATTCAGGATCATCAAGCAACTGATTACCACCTTGCGCCACCGTGTCTAGATGGTTGTACCAACCCTTTGCGCCACCGGAAGGCGTAAAGTCCACCTCATTGGCCGTTAGGATTCGAACATTACCAAACTGCTCGCTGGACACATTCAAGTAACGCTGCTGCACCATGTCATCAATATCAATCAATGCCGGCGAGAAGCGCTCAAACAAACCATAAATGGATTGAATGTCTTTGTTACGACCATCTGGGATCGTGATGTATGAGCCAGTCGCGAAAATGACGATCAAACCATCCACTCCAAGCACCTCAGTAACGATAGGTCGAGTCGTGATAGGTTGCTGCGTCACATTGCCTTCTGTGTCCTCATACTGCGCCTCAAAGATCTTCGTTACTGTCCAATCATTGAAGTTGGACGAACGCAAATCAAAGCGGAAGAAGTTACCGAAGGTATCACCAGCATAGGCATAGTCCAGGGTACCGTTACGATCAATATCAATACCACGCGGCGCACCTAAACCGTTAGGGAAGCCGCTGTCAGGGTCCACACCAAAGCCAGTATCAATTTTAACGAAGTCTTGCTTGCCGACGCATTCAGCGGGCATTGG
>JBKAGC010000252.1:0-5220 GCA_046290215.1 Pseudomonadales bacterium
GTGAGCAAGCAAGTAGCGAAAAGACCTATTTGTTGATCCACGGTGCGTATCTTGGTGGTTGGTGTTGGAATACAGTCGCCAAACTACTTGCGCCAGCCATGGTGTACACCCCAACGCTAATAGGCATATCTGAACGCGCGTCAGAGCGAACACCTAGCACCGGTTTGGATACCCATGTTCAACAAATCACTACCTTCATAACAGAAAATCAGCTGGTATCAGTGCATCTAGTAGGATGGAGTTACGGCGGTTTGGTCATCAGCGGCGTCATAAACAGTTCACCGGAAAGAATTAGCGCAGCGACTTTTCTAGATGCGTATCTACCTGAAAACGGGCAATCCGCTGCGAGTTTTTTGACGATGCCGCAAAAGATGATGCTACAACTCGCTGCGTATCTAGATAAAGGAATCAAACCTCCAAGACCTGATCAATGGGGCATTACTGATGAAGCACTTTTGTCGGCCATAAACGATCGAATCACAACCCAACCACCAAGAACATTTACCCAAAAGGTCGCAGCGCCAGAGCACTGGCCGGATCATATAGACTACTCGTATCTACGCTGCCGAGACTACGCAGGATCGATCTTTGATCAGTTCTACGACAAGGCAAAGAGGGACAAACGATTCCACGTACAAGAATTAGAATGCAGCCATGCTGCACCCCTCACCCACCCCAGTGCTGTCGCTACCGCAATAATCAGTCAGCACTAAATTCAATCCTGGAAAGCCAATGAACATAGAGATCCGCCAGGCTAGCGAAGCCGATCTAGAGCTCCTGAATCGAGATGTTAAGCCCTCGTTTGGGCGAACTTTTGCTCAGGAATTGGCTGAACAAGCAGACGGTGTGCAATCCATCGTGATTGCTTTGCGTGATGATCATTGTATTGGCTGGGGTTTTATTCACTGGCCGGGGCCAAGAGACGCGGAGAATCGAAAACGCTTTCCTGATGCGCCCGAGTTGTTTCGTCTTGAAGTAGAGGCATCCCAGCGTGCTCAGGGTATCGGCACACAAGTTATCGTTGAGATGGAAGCCATGGTTAAGGCGTGCGGCTTTAGTCGAGTCAGTCTTGGGGTGGGCCATGAAAACCCAAAGGCTTATGAACTCTACAAGCGACTCGGCTACGCGGATACTGAGATCACTGAATACTATGATGAGTACCAGTATCCACTACCTGATGGAGGCGTCGCAACGGCGAGAGATTTATGTCGATATCTTGTTAAAGCCCTGTAAACAGCACCATCCTTTGATCAGCCGGAGAACAATCATTGCTAAGAGATGCAGATCTTATCCTTAGACCAGCGGACAACTCAGAGGCAGATAAAATCTGGCATCTGATATTTGATGATATGCAGTGGAAACAATTCGATGCGCCTTACTATCCGTTAGCCAGGCAGAGCTTGAGTGAGTTCACCTCAGGTATGTTGCCGCGCTTTGTTACGGGAGAAACAGCGTTCCTCATTGAAGTAGCGGGCCAGGTGGTAGGTTCTGTGAGTTACCACTGGGAAGACAAGAACACGCGTTGGCTTGAGGTGGGCATTGCCATCTATACCGCTAACCACTGGGGAAAGCATATGGGCCGGCGCGCTTTAGCACTTTGGATAAACCATCTTTTTCAGCAACATGACGTTGCTCGCATCGGCTTAACTACCTGGTCTGGTAATCCTAGAATGGTAGCAAGTGCTGAGGCCATAGGGCTCAAAGTTGAAGGTTGCTTGAGAAAGGTCAGATACTTCAACGGTGAATATTACGACTCTATCAAAATGGGTGTTCTACGGGAGGAATGGTCACTTGAAGCTGTATAAGCCCGGTGATTATCAGGCGAATTGCTCGAGCATATTTAGCCGGTATGCGGAGCAATTGAGCAAAGTCTTACCTGCCGCAAATATCCAACATGTTGGTGCATCCTCCGTGCCCGGACTTATCTCAAGCGAATACCGCGATGCTAAGTCCCGCTTTATACAGCGAGTTTTAGATGACAATTCGTAATTCAGACTACAGAGGCTGATCTGCTGACTAATCGCAAGTTAATGACCAGACCTTCACTTCGACAGACCTTGTTCCCGACTAGTCCTCTTTGCCTGTCACAATCCCCGGGGCAGAAACGTCTAGTTTGTATCACCCCGTTACTCTTCTCCTCAATAGGGTCACCATGAAAGACAAGAACATCAAAAAGCTGACTGTAATTCTTTTTAGCAGTTTACTCGTGGGCTCTCTGGTGCTTGCTTATGCGCGGCTGGGCTATTTGCCCTGGCTCGGCATTGCCGCAAGCCTGCTCGGGTTCCTGTTCACATTGAGCTTTTCTGGCAAGCGAGCATTGAATAGCTTTTTTGGCATGGCAGGTGGCTTGCTGCTCATGTGGTTCCTAAGCAGCTATTACGTTTACTACCAATGGGAATCTGGCGAGGTCATCGAAACCCAATTGAATGATCAAACCACCCTACGCACCTGGGTCATGGATGATGAAGCGCAACAGATTGTGATCTACGAGGCACCGCCAGAACATATCGGCTTATTAGAGAGTGCCGCAGAAGTCACCATCACTCGTGACGGTGAACGCTACCAGGCTGACTTTAATGCCGTGCGCGCTGATGCTTTAACCAGCGCAGAATACGAGCGAATCTTCGCTCTCTATTTGGCTAAGTACGAGCAACAAAGTCTTGCCACAGACGTTTACTATCTAAGCATTGGCCCAAAGCGCGGCAGCCAACTTTACGTCCTGTACTCAATGGCCAAGTAACCGAATAGAGCAGCAGGTTTCAGCCAACGCGGGCGCCGTCGAATGGGGCTATGTTGCTTTGGGTGCTTTAGGCAGTTTCGCGAACGCCACGTTTGCGTGGACGCAAGTGGGTCACGATATCTGCTTCGGATTGGGACAAGCCCAGTTTTTCCGCCAGGGAAAGCCCTGCCTCACGAAGTTTTGGCTCTGGTTCCGCTGCTGCCTCTGGCGCTTCAAAATTGTAAGCGCGTTTGCTTTCCTGTGTCCGCTCGGCTGATTCACTGGCCGCGACGGTTTGCCGCTGCGCTTGATTCCTTTGCAAGACGCGTAGTTGTTTGGCTAACTCATGATTCGCCGATAGATGCACTTCAAGCTCAAACTTAAACTCATCCAAACGACGGTTCATCTGCCTCCGTGTACTGAGCACCAGCAGGCAGCTCAAGAGTGCGACGAATACACCTGCAGTCCCTGCCAGCAGCGCAATCTCAAGCGTTAACATTTACAAACTCTCCATTTCCGACCACTCCTGGTCAGTGAGGATTTTTTCTAGCTCCACAAGAATCAGCAGTTCGTCATTCTTATTGCACACACCTTGAATAAATCTGGCACTGTCATCATGGCCAGCGTTAGGTGGATTTTCGATTTCACTCTGGCGCAGGTAAACCACTTCCGCCACGCTATCCACTAGCAATCCCACCACATGCTCGTCCGCTTCCACAATGACGATTCGGGTGGCATCGGTCACTTCATCGTCTTCCAGAGAGAAGCGATTACGGGTGTCGATGACCGTCACAACATTACCGCGCAAATTAATAATACCGAGGACATAATCCGGCGCACCAGGGACAGGGGCAATTTCCGTGTAACGCAACACTTCTTGCACCTGCATCACGTTTACACCATAGGTCTCGCCACTGAGGCGGAAGGTGACCCACTGTAAGATTGGGTCTTCAATATTCTGTTGCGCTTGCATATTCATGGTTGTGTAGATCCTCAGGTCAGCTAAGACAGCGGCGAACTATTAATAAATATAGACCAAGCTTCAGGCTTCACCAGTTTTTTGCAGGATTTATCGCTAATTTATTGGCCTTCCATGAGAATTTCCGGGTCAAAAATCCGACACAGCATGGATTTATGGGTGCCCACAAACCAGGGCGACCGCGGGGCGTTGGCTCGCCAGATCACATCGATGCTTTGCACGGTTTCGAGTCCTTCCAGGGTATCGAAAAACAGCCAACTTCGGCTGTCACCAATGCGCATCATGTATTGGCCACTGCTCATGTGCTCGGGAATTTGAAACGCAAAACGGCGCTGATTGTCTTTGGCGTAATCAATCCTCGCGATACGCGTCAGGGGCGTTAAAAACCTTTGTCCGGCAGAGGTAAAATGGAGACATTTAAACTGCTCCAGCCGAGATTCTGGAATCTCAGTTGCGGATCGCAGCAAGGTATCCAGGTAATCCGTTAAGATCGGTGAAAACAGCTCCGGTTCCGGATCTTTCACCTCCGTCAGCAGCGCTTGCTCCAGCAGCGCCGTTTGAATTCGCTCAAGCACCTCGCTAGACATTAGGCACCCACGAATCTGCAACTGGCTCACTGCGAAGTATCCATTCACCGACAAATTCACCGTAGGCCTTGACGCCGTGACTGGCGGCAAACAGGAATGACGGCGGCACCCCTAAGCGGCTCGCTTCACGAAATTTGGTATCTACCGGTATGACGTGACCTGCAAAATGTTCCTGGTAGCGACTTTCAATCACTTGTAACGCGCGTAAGCTGGCATTGGTGCGTTGGTCATACATGGTTGGCAGAACTTGATATGGGGTTTCTCGACCAGAACGGGACAACATTTCCAGTACACTAACCATTCGCTCTAAACCCTTTAAGGCCAGGTGATCGGTTTGCACCGGCACAACCAGGCGATCACACGCCACCAGGGCATTAATCATCAACATGCCTAGCGCCGGCGGCGTATCCAGCACCACAAAATCAAAACTCTGCTGGGTTTCCAGCCAGGACTTCAACACCAGACCTTTGCCCTTAAGCGTCGCAGCGCGTTTTTCCAGGTTTGCCAGCGCGCTGGAAGCCGGAATCAGGAACAAGTTATCAAAACCCGTTTCCCTGGGTGTCACCTCTACGCCTTCGTCGAAAATACCGTAGGCGGTGTTATCCACCTCATCGGGGTCGAGTTGTAAATAAGCAGTGAGTGATCCCTGTGGATCAAGATCTAGCATTAGCACCCGCGCGCCACTCCGCGCCAGGGCATCAGCAATACTCATGGTACTGGTCGTTTTACCGACGCCACCCTTTAAATTAGCAACTGCTATGACTTCCATCAGTTGCCCTCCGCTTCAATCTCATTGAGCACCTGCTCAAGCAAAGCCGGATCTATCTTATCTAAATCAATATCATCTGCCGGGTTTTCTGGCAGCGATGCATTCTTCTCAATGGCCGCTTGCTCCGCAGCAGTGGCTTCTAGCACATCCGCCAGCGCTTCCCAGT
>JBKAGC010000253.1:0-5220 GCA_046290215.1 Pseudomonadales bacterium
TTTTTCGCTATAGCTCATCTTGACCGTGGTCACCCAATCGTCAGCGGGAAATTTGTTAAATGTCGCACCCACCGAAAATGCCGTTAAATCGTCCTCGCGATCAATACCGAAGAACGGATCGTCATATTCAGTGTTGCTGTAGGTGGCGTCCACAAAGTAGGCACGATTATTCGGGCGATACCAGGTGTTACTCAAGCTCACGCCGTAGGAATCAAAAGAGAAGGGTGAACCGGTTTGTTGGGCATCGTCATTGCCGCCGGTAAACGTCAGATTCAATATCGAGCTGGTAAAGGTCTGGCTCAAGGTCAAGCCATAGCTCAAGCGATCAACGTCTTGTACTTCCAGTGCCGAATCATCAAACCGCACTTCGCTGAAGCGAGCAAAAGCAACCGCCGTCCAGGCCGGTGAAATGGTCCGGATGTAGGTAAGACTGAGGCCGGTGTCATCTTTTTGCTCTTCCTGATCCAGCCAGGAAAATAGTTTGTTTGCAGTGACCGAAAGGGTGTGCGGACCGCGCTTGAACGACCAGCCAACTCCTAGATCCACATTTGACGCATCTACAAAGTGGGTTGAAGGATTCGCCCGATGATCCAATCGAGCACTCAACAGCAGTTGCGTCTCCGGTCCCAGTGGACGGTTATACACCGCGCCAAAAGCCGTGGTAAAAAAGGAACTGCTTTGTTCGAGGTTGTTAGGGCTAAGAATAAAGTTAAAGAAAGTTTCATCAGAAGTAGCCGCCGGCGCATTGGTATCGTAGCCAAAGCCAAGGTCGAGACTGTATTGAATGTCCGCGGTATAAGCACGGGCTCTGGCATCAATGGCATCAAGATAATCATTGGTTGCAGCCACCACATTCGGCGGCGGATTTTCCGTCAAAATGCGATTGAATTCTTGTCGTGCCAACTCGTTATCGCCGATTTCAAAATAGGCTCTTGCCAGCTCAAGACGACCACCAGAGAAAGCCGGCCGCGCCGCCACGACTCGCTGTAAACTAAATATCGCCTCGGACACTTCACCACTATCTAAGGCTGCAATGCCGAACAAATAGTCATAATCGGTTTCCCCCGACCACTCCACTTCATATTGCAACAGCAGCTCGTAGGCACCGTTTGCATCACCGGCGGCAAGTAAAGCGCGAACATCTTCATAAACAGTATTGCGATCCGCTGGTGCGGCAATTAGCGCTGGGGACGTCAGCAACAAACAGGCAAACGCCAGGGACCTGCCCGGCGCTCCCATGGCTCTATTCAAATATTTCATGAATTTTCTCTTTATCTGATCTTACTTATCGACAGCTAGTGGCCTATGCCATGGCCTTAGTAGTTTTTGTTGTTATCCATGTACCGACAACAATGCCGGACATAGTAACGAAGAAGCCAGTCTAGCCTCAATACTTGAAAGGGGGGGTTCCACCAGATCTCTGTTAATTTTTGCGACCATTCGTCGGCTAGACTTCAAGCGCTGCTCATTAAATCTCCAGGTCCTGGCCGGACGAGATCCCAGTCACCAGGAAAGTGGCGGGCAAAAAAAAGCCCTCAGGACGAGGGCTCAAAGGGGTAGGTAAAAACCCGAAAATTTATCGCGCCGCAACCACGTCTTCGATGTCGACATGAGGGCGGTAGTCAGACTCAAGGTCCAAAATGTCGCGGCCGTTCACGGAAGTCACGCAGGTGCTTGCCACTGGAGTTCTGATGCCTTCATTCCAAATGGTCTTGTTAATGTAGAAGGTGCGCTCATCTGCGCTGCGCTTCACCATGTAGTGGCGCTTATATACCACACCGTTGTCACCAAATTGTTCTGTTAGTGACTGCTCACATACTCGATAGCCCCGGTCATCAATGTGAGTACCTGCGAGTACTGGAGATGAGGCGAGGGCAGCAAAGGCGAAAATGGCTAATTTGTTCATAAGGATGACTCCTGCTAAGTGGCTATTAATCTGGCTATGTTGTTACGCACAATAAAAGTAGCGGATCACAATTTGTTACTTAAAGTAACAACTTCATCCTGAAAACTGCCCTGACTTCTCCAGCTCTAGTTCAAAAGTCAGGGGGGTGATACATTTTCATCCCTGGCACGTCTTTTAATGCAGCGCACAAAAGGTATAGATCATGTTTGACTTATTAATAAACCAAGGCGCCATTTATGATGGATTGGGCAATGAGCCGATCATTGGCGACATAGCCATCAAAGACGGCAAAATCGCCGCCATTGGCCGTGTTGGCGGCAGCGCCAAACAGACCATAGATGCAAAGGGTAAGATCGTCACCCCAGCCTGGATCGACATCCATACCCACTATGACGGCCAGGTAACCTGGGACTCAGAGATGAACCCTTCCGCCAGTCACGGTGTTGGCACCATCGTCATGGGTAACTGCGGCGTTGGCTTCGCACCAGTGCCTAAGGGCGGAGAACAAGACTTGATCGATTTAATGGAAGGCGTTGAGGACATCCCCGGCAGCGCGTTGCATGAAGGCATGCCCTGGGGCGCGTGGCAAACCTACCCGGAGTATCTGGACTTTCTCTCTGACCGTGAATACGCCCTGGATATCAGTTCACTAATTGCCCACGGCGCCGTCCGCAATTACGTCATGGGCGAGCGCGGCAGAAATAATGAAGCGGCCACAGAAGGGGACCTGGCCCAAATGCAGACCGTTGTTCAGGAAGCTCTCGAGGCTGGCGCTGTAGGTTTTTCAACGTCACGCATTCTTGGCCACAGATCAATTCAAGGTGAGCCGGTGCCCGGCACATTTGCCAACGACACGGAAGTCATGATGATTGCCCAGGCAATGAAACAAGCAAACAAAGGCGTGTTCCAGATCATCCCCGCCAGCACCCTCGGACCTGGACGCCCTGAGGCGGAGGAACACAGCCCTCTTGAGGCAGAAGTTGAATTGATCTGCAAAGTGAGCGAAACCAGCGGCCGACCAGCAACCTTTACCCTATTTCAGGTAGACGCCTGGGCGCAAAAATGGCAAGAAGTCATCCATCAGGTTGAGCAGCGCAATCAATCCGGCGCGAGAGTATCGCCACAAGTGGGCAGTCGTCCTACCGGTTTGGTATTTAGCCTTGCGACGTACCACCCCTGGTCTTTAAAACCTTCCTATCTCGCCATCAAACACTTACCGCTGGCGGAGCGCAAAGCCGCCATGGCAGACCCAGGCCTTAGAGACAAGATCCTCAGCGAAGCCAATCATATTGAAGGCGTCGCGGTGGGCTCTATGGAGTTTGGCATTGCCCATATTGAACCTGACTTTACTCAGCTATTTGCCCTGCACAGCCAGAGCACCTACGAGCCTACCTTCGAAGAAAGCTTCGCTCACCTGGCGCAGCAACAAAACCTGACACCCGAGCAATACTTGTATCAGCATCTGATTAGCGATGACGCTGAAATCCCCATGGCGATTTTATTTTTTACCAACTACACCGATCACAATCTCGATCCAGTCAGGGACATGCAAATGAACGCCACCACGGTCACCGGGTTGTCCGACGCTGGCGCCCATGTATCGTTGATCTTTGATGCGGTAAACCCCACTTATCAAATGTGTTACTGGGGTCGTGATCGACAGCGCGGCCCCACCATGCCACTACCACACTTGATTCATCGGGCCACGGCGAAAAACGCCCAGTTGTTTGGCTTTACGGATCGCGGCAGTCTGGAGGTAGGCAAGCGGGCCGACATCAACGTGATTGACTTCGAGTCCCTGCATTTGACGGACTTACAACTTGCCAACGATCTACCAGCGGGCGGCACGCGCCTATTGCAAGGGGCAAAAGGCTACGATGCGACCATCATCAACGGCGTGATCACAAGGCGCTTTGATGAGGACACCGGCGCGAGACCTGGTAGACTCGTTAGAAGCTAACGCTAGTGGTGATGCTCATGGCCGTCCACGCCATGGGCATGACCGTGGCTTAGCTCATCTGGATTAGCATCACGAATGCTGTCAATGCTCACTTCAAAAGTGAGTGTTTTACCCGCAAAAGGATGATTCATGTCCAGGTCGAGGTTGAAGCGCCCGACTTTCACTACCACGGCGTTTTTTTGTCCTTCCTGGGTATTCACAGCGACAATTTGGCCGGGCTTGTATTTCTTCGACCTGGTTAACAAGTGTTTGATAGGCACCCGTTGAATTGCATTCTCCTTAACAAGGCCGTAGGCACGCTCTGGGGGCAAGGTCACGCTCACCGTTTCACCCGCATCATGACCATTGAGCGCTTCTTCCAAACCGCGAATGATATTCCCAGCGCCATGCAGGTACACCATGGGCTCGGTGCTACGCTCTAGCTCCTCACCCGTTTCATCCGTCAACACATAGTTAAATACGACCACTTTGTTTGCGGCTATTGGCACCGGTACGACTCCTCATTCAATCAGCGCCGCAGTATAAAGCATCCAGGGCCTTTAGCGTCTCTGATAGTAGCCATCAAACAGCGTTTGTTTGGCAGGGTCGGCTTCCTGCAAGTTCCGCCAATGTTGCCGCACCCGGCCGTCCGAGAGCGGCGTCCAGGTAATCTCGTTCTTACCGTCGGTCAGCACCATGGCACCATCTTTGAACTCGCCATTTAAGTAAAGCGGATTACCTTGATTGTCGATCCAGGTCTGGTGCCATTCACCTCGACCAGCATCATAGAAATTTACGCTAGTCCCGGCATAACCTCCGGGAGTCTGGTAAGCCTCATTAATGGAACAGCCGTTGTTGGTTAGGGTAATTTTACTTGATGCGACCCAGTTCGGTCGTGCCGGTGTGGTCACTTGCCACTCGCCCAACCAAAAATCAAAAGCACGACTCTGGGCCGACTGACACACTGGTTTGGCCTCGGTCTTTTCAGCCATAACATTCCCCCCCATTAACAGAACACTAAGCCCGCACAACCAGACGGCCACCCCGGTGGCTCGCCTCACTTCTTGCCATTTAACTGCCATCGTCATTCCTGTGGTTATAGGGTATGGCGATCAATATCAATGATTCGCCCGGTAGCAGCCACGCCAAAAAGGATGATTTAGCCTTAAAAATCACACAAAACGACTGAATTTTTTCCAATTTTCTTACAGAATGTTCGGATGGCGCTAAAAACCCCAATCACCGGTCTAGATTGGCAAATCCTTGCTGAATTGCGCAGCGATGCCCGACGACGAATTTCAAACCTGGCAGAATTGTTGGGTAGATCCCGCAGCACTGTGGCTGAACATCTAAAGTCCCTTCAGGACAACGGCTT
>JBKAGC010000254.1:0-5125 GCA_046290215.1 Pseudomonadales bacterium
GCACCGCCTTTGAAAGAGGTAAACATGATGGACATGAGGACAAAGATAATTGCCAGCAATAAGCCCAGCGCTTTAACTTGAGACACCATTAAGTCTTCGGCCGCCTGGTTAACCATCAAGTTCTCACCAATAATGTTGGCTTCTATGTCTGGCCCAGCAATTTGCTGAACGGCGGTAGCCAATTCTTCCACATAGATGTTCAGGGTATTGGAGTCGTTAATGTTGTGCCGGACCACAATGTTGGCGCGGCGATAGTCATGGCTGACGTAGTTCTCTAGTTCGCTGCGATGGAAGAACAACAAATACTGCGCCACCATTTGCCGGGTCTTGGGCAAACTCAGTTGCGCAAACTCACCCTGAATTTCCCGGTTAACGTACTTCAGGTGATCAGCCAGTGACAAGCTACTGTCGAACACTTCCTGGTTATCCATGAAGTTTTGGATCTTCTCTAACTTCTGTAAGTTAGATGGTTCAAGGAAAGCTTTATCGTTTTCAGATTCCAAGGCCACGAAAAACACCTTGATGCCCGCAAGTTCCTTGTGGATCTGGAAAGTCTCCTGAACGAGCGGCCGGTCTTCGGGGAAGTACGACATGGGGTCGTTGGTTACATAGAGGTGTGAAGCTTGATAGGTAAAGAACGCACACATAATACCCGTGAATACGAGGGTGTAAATCGGGAAGCGATCCTGGGAAATACGGAAGGTTTCAATAATTCGATCAGGCAGATTATTTTTATAGACCTTCTCCCGCTCAACGTTGCCGTTAGCCGATTTCGGGCCGAATTGCGCCAGCAAAAATGGCACCACGAGAATCGTGATCACGCCGTTGGCGACAATGGCAAAGGTGGATGCCACCGCGAAGTCTTGAATCAAGCCAATGGAGCTAAACAGATTAGCGGCAAAACCCAATGCGGTGGTTAACACGGTGAGAATCAATGGCAGGCCGGTGTGAGTTGCCATATAGGCAATGGCTTTATACCTAACATCATCGGAATTCACGCCTTGCTCTGGTTTTTCGCCGCTGGCCAGGCCGCGGAAGAAAGCCGCCATAATATGGGTGTCTTCTGTTGAACCAATGACAATAATCAGCGGCGGGATCATGGCGCTTAAGATGTTCAACGGAATGCCTGTCCAACCCAACAAACCAAAGGTCCAGATGGTGGTGAGCACAGAGGTAATCAATGGCACTGCAGCCGCGAGGCCACTGCGCATAAAGAACAATATCGAGGCAATAAGAACGAAACCCGCTAATGGCCCAAGGATGGCAAAATCCTGTACCAGGCTAGTTTTTAGCTCGGCATTGACTCGCGGCGGCCCCACCTGGAACAAGCGTGAAAAGTCACCAGTATGCACATCAAGCACGGCTTCAATGTCACGATAAACACGCTCATCAATGCCCTGCTGATCTTCATCATCTTTGACGGTAATGATCATCGCCGTGACGCGGCCATTTTCAGAAAACAGGTTACCCACATACAACGGGTTACCCAGAGCACGCATCTTGGCGGCGGAGACTTCCGGTGGTGATTGCGGAATCCGCTCTAACACGGACTCTGCCTTGACCTTGATTTCACCGTCTACAGTTTGCCCACGTATCGTGCGCAGGTTAAACAAGCTATCGACGCGGGTAATGTTCTCCACTTTCTTCAGCTCTGAGTGCATTTGCTCGAGCGCGGTGAGCTTGTCGGTAGACCAGAGTTCCTCGTCTTCTACATAGATGATGGTTTTGTTATCAGAGCCAAACTCACCCATGACACGTTGATAAACTATCCGTGCTGGATCGTCGCTGGGGATTAGGCTGTCAAAACTGGTGTCTATTTTTAACCGCGTTAAACCAAAGCAAGCCACCAGAGTAATCAGGGCAATGCTTGATATGACCACTAGGCGATGGCGCGCGCCCAACAAATACATAGAGGTCATCATTGTCCAGCACCTCCGGTGAGTTCTGCTTCGGCTTCAGCGTCAGGGATATCCAGCACCGGCTGTAAGGCTCGGCCATTAGCGAACAAATACTCTGTGGTGAACACTTCGGTTGGCACATAGTCCTGTGAGAACACCCGCCGATCTATTTTGATCAGTGTTTGATGCTCATCGTGAAAGTTTTCCATCAGCAGCATATTGGCCCGCCACATGTCGCCCAACACTTGCGTTAAGTCATGGTGGCTTTGCCGTTTACGAACTCGCCCTTGATCGTCGTAATAATCCGTGCGAGTAATATAAAGATTGTCCTGGGAAACAAAGTGACGGCGAATCGGCAATGAATTTTCCGGCGATTCTTTTGGATAGACATCCACCACGCAGTACATCTTGTCGTTAATCATCACGTCACGTTGGCGCCGGTATTGATAATCACTCAGTTCCTCACCGGTGAGGTTTTCCACGGAAAAGTCTGTACCCAGAAAGTTGGCGTCTCCTGCTTCGCCAGAATTCTCAATCAAATTGTCGCCAAGAGACGGCAAATAAATCGCCTGCTTTGCCACGCCGTCGCTATCTCGCTCGGCGAGTACCGCCACGCCTTTAACGTCCTCTGGGGTTTCAAACATTAATAGCATGCGCTGGCGCAGATCTTCTTCCACGCGAAAGTACACTTTGGCTTTGCGGGTACGGCGATGACCATCACGGTCAATCAACACCATGGAATGCTCTTCATACACATAAGGATATTGTCGGTGCCGGTTGTAGACCTTTTCCATCAGATCCAAACCGCTGGCAGCGTTGACAACAAAGGGCTCACTGGCGGTCGCCGGATTTGCCGCCAGCAACAAACAAGCACTTAGACCTAGCCAGTATTTTTGCATGCACCACTTAGCCAGCATGGGCAGCTTCCTGAATAGAGTTGCTCACGGCGACACAAAGCTCACCAAACAAGATTTGCAGGTCGCTCACCATTTGCCGGTAGTTATCGCCACTATCTCGGTCTACCTGCCTGGTAAATTTTTCTGTGGCCAGCACCTCACCATCTTTACCACTGACCTGATATCTCGCGGCAATCTGTACCCGGCCATCGGCGCCCTGCTCAAAAGCCTCCAGGCTGACGCGCACCAAGAAGTCTGGCTTCGACATGGAGCGACTAATAGAACTACCCACATCTGCCGTACCCAGGGCGTCAGATAAGTTGCGGGTCATGGTGCGGTAAAGATTTTTGCGCAGATTCTCACCCCATTGATGGTTGTCGGAAAACGTCAGTTGGTTGCTACTTTGCCGACTGGCAATCTGGAAACGCTCTAAATACTGCGGCAAGCGGATATCCAGGATTTGCACACTACGGCCTTCCAGGCTGGCCACTGGTTCAGTGGAGACCGGGTCGATCACATAGTAGCGGATGGCCGCAGGGGCCCCACCACAACTGGCCACCAGGAGAACCAAACTGAGTAGCAGAATCTTTTTACTCATTGTCATCTCCTTGTGCGGGTTCCCGCCCGAACAATATCGCCTGTGGTTGTCGTTCAATCATTTCCACCAGAGAGCGCAGTGCCCGGGCGGTTTCTTCAAGCTCGCTGGTGACTTGCAAAATGTTGTACTGCAGCGGTGAGTTTGGCGTCAGCACGCCATCCACCATCTTCAAGGTTTTGTTCACATTCACCAGGGCTTCATTGGCACTGGTAATGGTGGTTTCTAAGTCTGCTGACTCAACATTTTGCAGAATGTGTTTGAGAGAACGCATGGAAGCCTGCAAGTCGGTGACGGTCTTCTCATGCTCGGGCTTATTCAACAGATCATTGGTGCCTGACAAGATGCCAAGAATATCGTCGCCAATGGCTTCCACATCGACCGTTTCGAGCTTGGCAACAAAGTTCTGAATAGATTCAGTCATCGCCTCAAACGCACCCGGAATGGTGGGTAACTCTGGGTAAGGTGTGGTGTTGTCACCCACAAACACGGCTTCGGTGTTGGGGTACATATCTAACTCCACATACAATTGCCCCGTGAGCAACGAACCCGTGGAAAGCCTGGCCCGTAAACCTCGATCCACCAGGGTTTGCAGCATGTTGGCCGCAGAATCATCTGGGTCGGCGGTGCGATCAATGATGCGGTCTGGCTCGATCTCTACCAATACCGGAATACGGAAACTGGTGTGATCATCATCAAACTCCAGGCGCACGTCTAACACGCTGCCAATTTGAATGCCCTTAAACTCTAGCGGTGCGCCAGGGTTGAGACCACGCACCGAAGAATTAAAGTACATGACGAACTGCAACTTGCGGGTATAGGCCTCTTCTTCGATTAAGTCGTAGTTGGGGTAAAGCGTGAAAATCAGGTCTTGAATATCCGCGGTTACCGGCTCCAGGGTCGTGGGGGTTTCAAAAGAAATACCACCAAACATGAGTGACTGCATTGAAGCGGTTTTAACCTCAATACCATCAGCGCCTAACGAAACGTCCAGACCGCTGACATTCCAAAAGCGGCTATTACCTCGCACCAACTGATTGTAGGGGTCACGAATAAAAGCATGGACGTAGATGCTCTTGGCATCGGAACCAAGCTCGTAACCCAATACCTCACCGGCATATAAGCCTTGATAATAAATCGGCGAACCGCCAGCAAGTGAACCTAGATCGTTAGTCACCAGGGTGATTTGCGTACCCGCGTCATCACGGGTGACGAGAGGAATTTCTTCTAAGCCCACAAAATGATCTTGCGGCGCGCCGGGGCCGGGATCAATTTCAATATAGGAACCGGACAATAACGTGCCAAGCCCAGAAACACCGCGCAAACTAAACTGTGGCCTGACCACCCAAAAGCGCGTGTTACGCCTAAGGAACTGCTCCATACCTTCACGAAAGGTCACGGTCAGTTCCACGTGTTCAAAATTCTCGGCAAAGCGGATCTCATCCACAATGCCAATTTCAACGCTCTTGTATTTCACCGCTGTCTTGCCGGCCTGGATACCTTCAGCGGTTTTGAAGGTTAAGGTGGCCGTGGGGGGATCATCAATTAGGGTTCGAACGGCCAACCAGCCACCCACAATTGCGGTCACGAGCGGGATCAACCAGATGATTGAAATGCCCGCCTTCTGACTCACTTCCGGTCTACCGTGTTCGCTCACGATGACTCCTAACGCCCTTTTGCCCTTTGTCGCAACAGCGCAGCGTACTGCCCTGCCATTCTTATTATCTTAGTATCTT
>JBKAGC010000255.1:0-5108 GCA_046290215.1 Pseudomonadales bacterium
TTGCCAAGGTGCCCGGTTGTGGCCAAGGCGACATCCTTGAGGGCTAGAGACACATATTGGCCTGCACCAGTCTGGCGGCGCTGGCGCTCAGCGGCTAAAAGCGCTACCGCGGCCATTTGCCCGGTTATGTTATCCCAGGCTGGCAGCACATAGTTCACAGGATTATCTGATGCTGGGTCACCTGTAGCGTCTGTAAAACCCACAGCGCAGTTCACCGTATAGTCAACGGCTGAACCGCCCTGACGATCCCCCAGAACATTAACGTAAATAAGATCTTCGCGAGCCTCACGTAAGGCATCGTAACCGAGCCACCCCTTTGCTGGAAAGTTAGTAAGAAACATACCGCCATCTGGACCGGACTTACCTAGTAGCTCACGGATAATTTCCTGTGCTTCAGGTTTACGGATGTCCAATTGTAATGACCGCTTGCCCTTATTCATGCCGTGCCAGAACAAACTGGTGCCCTGCTCTGTTACCGGCCAACGGCGATAATCTAAACCACCACCAATAGGGTCAAAACGAATGACATCAGCACCGAGTTGAGCCAATGTCATGCCGCCAAGTGGCGCCGCAATAAATGCGGAGCCTTCAACCACTCGCATGCCTTTTAAAATTCCTTGCATGAATAAAAACTTCCCAAAACTGTTGATTTAATTGCTAGACAACCAGCGCTGCCAATGACCAATCCAAAACCTTAACCCCGGTCTCTTGTTTTGGCGCCTCAGTACCGCGGTTAGCAAAGGTTTCCACATGAAGCTTTAATATTTGCGCGTCGCCATGTTGCAAATTGCTGTTGACCGTACATCGCGTATACAAAATATCTTGTTCAAAAACTGGTGCCGTATGATCGCACTTAAACCAGCCGAGGATGCTAAGCAGATTTGGATAGAGCCTGGACAATTGCGCCGCCGCCATGGTGATCGTGTGACCGCCATACACCAGGCGTTTACCGTAGACACTGCGCTCGGCATCCGTGTGGGTCATGGCCAGGTTCTGGGTAAGTCGAACTAATTCCGGCGCCAGGGTCACAGTATCTCTGGGCTCTATGTCTATGGCTTGACCGTTTTTCACTTCGGTGGGCGTTAAGTGCTTTAACGCTTGATAGTTCCAATCAGGTACCGCAGCCAGTAAAGCGTCATCGGATATCTCTTCCGGCATGACACTAAAATCATCAGCATGTCCCGTGTCCGCCTCAGGGTCGCGGCAGGGAATCATTGGACATCGCCAAAATAGCAATACGGTATCGCCATGTTGGTTCCGGGTATGAATTTCTAACGCCACCATGCCGCTGGCGGCCCGACCGGGCTTAATTTTGTTTTGTCGTAGACCCACCACCTTGGTCGTGGTGGTCAAGGTATCACCTACGAACACGGGTTTGCGTAACACCAGACCGCGATAAAACAAGTTCCCCATCACCCGCTGCGAAGGAATCGTGGTTTGGCCAATTGCCAGATTACAAACTAAAGACGGATTGACCAGGGCGCGATCAGAGCCGGTGACTTTACGGCACAGTTCATGGTCTAGCGGCAACCGTTGCCGATCACCAAACATGGCCTGGTGCAGTGCCGTCATGCCCTCCGTGATCGTAACCGACGGGACATTAGAAAAATCATCACCGACTTTAAAGTCTTCAAACCAGGGTACTTCAATCACTGCGACCTACCCCGCGCGCTAACTGGCCAGATTTCTTCGATCACGCCGTTTCTATGGGGATAGTAATAATCGTAAAGATTTACCGTTGGATCGCAGTGCGGAGGGATTAACTCAAAACGATCTCCCAGGGCCACCGTTTGCGAGGGATTATCTAGTTGTACAATGCCATGCTCATCGCCACCAAAGTGATACCGAACGCCTTCCAATTGACGAAACTCCACGTAGGCGGTATCCGTTGCCAGGCACTTAATACCAGCATCCATGGTAATGAATCGCTCATTGGGCTGGCTAATGGCTGTGGTCAGGACGAACAGCGACTGTTCAAAGTCCGCAAAAATGCCACCCGATTTGCTGCCTATGTCACGGTACTCAATATCCATAAACGCATAGGAGCCAGCTTGAATTTCCGTCAGTGCGCCAAGCTCTGGCTCAATGTCATAAGTACCAGTACCGCCACCGCTAAAAATCTCAACATCAAATCCGTTGTCGATCAGCAATTGCCGGGTTTCTATACCCTTGGCGAGCAATTTCTCATACTTCTCTTTGCGAGCAGCAAAACCCTGAATATGCATGCAGTTGCCGATGTACATTTGCAAACCGCGAAAGGATAACGCTGGACAATGCTCATGAATAAAACGTACCAGGTCCAACGCCGGCTCCCCTGGCGTAATACCAGTCCGAGCCATACCGGGATCAAGGTCCACCAATACCGCGATCTGCTGGTCGCCGGCCAAATCATTTAGTCGCTTAGCACCCTCTTGGTGATCCACAACAATCATCAGATGGTCAATCTGGCGAGCAATCGCTGCGACCCTTTGCAATTTGTCTTCTGTGACCACCGGCGATGTCAGCAAAATGTCTTGAATACCCGCGGCAGCCATCACCTCTGCCTCACCAACTTTGGCACAACAAACGCCGGTGGCGCCTAGCGCTAACTGCTGCTTGGCGATGATTGGCGATTTGTGCATTTTTGTGTGACATCGCAGGCCAAGGCCATGCTCGTTCACGTGGCTCTGCATTTTTTGCAGGTTGCGCTCATAAGCCTCTAAATCTATTACCAACGCTGGCGTTGGTAATTCGTCGAGGCTGGCTGGTTTATCGAGAGGGATTGGCTGCAACTCCAGGTTGGCAATTTGCCCCTGAAAGAAATTTGCTAATGTCGACATGAAAGCGATTAACTACCTGAAAAAGACCAGCCCAGAGTCTAACCTAATCGCAGTGCTGATTGTGGCAGTTTGGATCTTTCTCGACCTGTAGCGTGACATGATGGATGCCAAACAGCTCCTCAAGATCCTGACCGATCGCTGCATAGCTTTGTTCTGAATCCCAGAGCGTATTTTCCGGCATAACAAGATGTGCAGTCAGGCCATTTTCCCGCGTGCTCATACCCCAGATGTGTAAGTCATGGACTTCTGATACACCGTCAATGCCTAGCAGATATCGTTTCACCGCATGCAAGTCCACTTCTGCTGGCACTGCATCAAGGAGCAGATTCACCGACTCTTTGAGTAACCCCCAGGTGCCAAACACAATCACCAGAACGATAATGAGACCCACCAGCGGATCAATCCAATAAGCATCGGTAAAGTAAATCAGCACTGCGGCAACGACGACCCCAATTGAAATCAGCGCGTCATAAGCCAAATGCAAATAGGCGCCGCGGAGATTTAGATCCTCTTTACTACCTTGCATAAACAGCAGCGCTGAACCGGCGTTCACGGCGATACCGATGGTTGCCACAATCATGATTGGCATGGCGGCAATCGTGACGGGATTAAAGAGTTTCTCCAGAGACTCCACTGCAATGTAAAGGGAAGCCAGCACCAATACCACCGCGTTAATCAAAGCTGCTAACACGGTAGATTTCTTATAGCCATAACTGCGTTCTGCATTAGCTTTGCGCGTCGCGAGATAAGCTGCGCCCCAGGCCAGCAATAACCCAAGCACATCGGAAAGGTTGTGACCTGCATCTGCGAGCAAACTCATCGAAGATGTCAGAAAACCATAAATAGCCTCGATCAACGTAAACACCAGATTGGCGCCCACAGCCAGGCAAAAACTCAGATTTACTCGAGAAAAATCGTGGGCGCTATGATCATGGGCATGACCATGGTGATGGTCGTGATGGTGATCAGAATGTTGGTGGGAATGACTCATAAACGGAGCATAGGGCTTATAGCTTACTTCAGGGTCAAGCCCAATGGATGATTGCGAGAGATAAAGCTGATTAGTTTACAAAATCTGCTCTACAGATTCAGCAATCGCCAATGAGGCGGTTAATCCAGGAGACTCGATGCCAAACAGCAGCGTAAGGCCTTTTAGACCGTGTTGCGCCTGACCATCTATGCGAAAGTCGGCAACCGGCTCTCCTGGCCCGGCAAGTTTCGGTCTGATGCCCGCATAGCCTGGGGTCAACTTCGCTGGCTCAACGCCAGGAAAGTATTTCGCAATCGCGGCCAGATAATGCTCTGGAACCTGGCTGGCGACAGAATAATCTTCTGCATCGACGTATTCCACATCAGGGCCGAACTTGACCTGTCCGCCAAGGTCCAACGTCGCATGTATGCCCAGGCCTGCAGTATTTTTTTCTGGCACCGGGTAGATCAAGTGCTGAAACGGTGCTGCGCCCGCGTAACTGTAATATCGTCCCCGGCATAAGTGGAGAGCCGGCACTTCATACTCCGCAACCGGTGATTGGAAACCAGTGGCAAGTGATTGGGCGGCAAGGCCCGCAGCAATCACTAATTGCTGACAGCGAATATGATAACTATTGCCGCCAGTTGTATATTCCACCACATAATCATTGGCGGAAAACTCGATCTCCTCAACCCGGGTATGAGTCACCACGCTACCACCGCGACGCTCTACATCCCCAGTTAGGTTCAACATAAGATCGTGCGCGCTGACAATGCCCGTGGATGGAGACAGCAGCGCAGCCTCACTGCGGACGTTAGGCTCTAGTGCTGCCACCTCACTAGCGTCTAAGTGCGTTAAATCATGTACACCATTTGCCACCGCGCGCTGCTGAATCAGCTCTAACTCAGCCAATTCAGCTTTTGTGGTGGCAACAATTAACTTGCCGGTACGCCGATATGGGATCTGCCGACTCTGACAATAGTCATAAAGTAGCGATTTACCGCGAACACATAACCGCGCTTTCTGAGAGCCTTGTGGATAATAGATACCAGCATGGATTACTTCGCTATTTCTCGAGCTAATCCCCTGCCCGATCTCAGCCTCTTGCTCTAATACCAGAACATCTCGACTTTCCGCCAGCCGCGCAGCTATGGCAAGGCCAACCACCCCCGCACCTATGACAATTGTTTCAACTTGATCCATCTTGGAATTATCAGGTGCCAGCCCTAACTTGTGCAACACAACAAAGAACGGCGGCAGGCAGCCTTTCTAGAAGGCAGCCTGCCGCCAAGCGCGTTGCAGTTGGCATCGCAGTGGAG
>JBKAGC010000256.1:0-5078 GCA_046290215.1 Pseudomonadales bacterium
GACCGCCACCACCACCCGTGCCAGGCGGCGTGGACTTCGCCACGGCGGCTTCTCTAGCGCCGCCAATTTCGCCGTCAAAAATTACTAGAGATTCATCCAATTCGTCTTCGAGGGCAGCTATTTCACCGTCAATTTCTGCTTCCCCAGGCACGCCAGTGCCCCCCGGGAACTCTGCCGAGCCGGTACGTGCAATCAATATGGAGCGGGTTGCGATAACCAGCGCGATATTCGCTTCCTGGAGTGCGGCATTAGTATCTTGAAAAATGTCCCCTTCAGGACCACCGAAATCTGGCATTTCCGAAAGGTCATCTTCCACTGTTTCAACGCCCTGGGCAGCAACAATCACTGCAATTCGAGCATCGCCCAGTAATGCTTCAGCTGCCGCTAATTCTTCATCAGTTTCCGCGTTGGCAACGGCAACGCCGGCCTCCTGTAGGGCTTCGCCTGCTTTGGCCAGTGCTTCCTGGGCAGCGCGTACCTCATCTGCCAACTCAGGAGGTAAGTTACCGGCAACACCGCCGCCTTCTGCTGGCTCACCCATATCGCCTACAGAGCCACCGCTGTTGGCTGTTTGCGAGGTTTCGTCTGAAGGCAGACCATTGGCCGAAGGTTCGCTCCAATCATCAGAGTCATTGTTTATGCCTGAGGTGCCATCGGCGAACACATCGCCGTCTTCACTGGGATCGGCGTTAGTTTCTGGGATCAGTGGATCAATCTCCCCTGAACCTGCTTTGGCAATTTGCTCGCCAGCACGCTGTAATTCATCCCCTGCGGCAGTTTGGCCCGCTCGCTGGGAACCCGCTGGATCACCAGATTCAGAGTCGCTCCCGGATTGTTCACCGGATTGACCACCTGGTTTGCCAGCCTCCGCCACGTCTGTGCCAGATCGGCCTTCTGAGCCAGATTGGCTTTGGCTGCCGCGCGGACCCTTTTTACCTTTTTGCCCTTGCTGGCCGCTACGACCGCTTAAATCCGGTAAACCAGAGCTGGGCAAACTGGCCCCAGGACTACTGCTGGGGCTTGAACTGCCGCTGGAACCAGGAGAAGACGATGGGCTGGAAGGTGGGCTCGATGGCGCGCCAGATGGAGAAGGACTGCCACTTGACGGACTGGAAGGCGATGGAGTGCTGGAAGGTGTTGGCAGGGGTGGTACTTTGTTGTTCTGGCAGGCAGACAGGCACAGCACGGCGCTGACCATGGCGCCTACCACCAGTATTCGATGTGCTGACTGTCTAATATGCATACCGTTAGTCCCAAATCTCTAGCGTCACGGGTATTTTCTCACGATTAACATGAAAATTGCCTGAATAAAGTTCACTATATATGAGTCATCACTATGTATGACCTGCTACAAGGAGAAATTGTTCAATCGGATCCGTCTGAGCGGTCGGTTTCTTCGGCTAAAGTTGATCGACTATTGAACCGGAATAGAACCGGAGCGGGTCACTAGCGTACTCATTTGGTGCGAACAAAAAGGAAAGTTATGAATCGCTTTGTCCTCCTTCTAATATCTGCACTGGCCATACTGACTGGCTGTACTACCACGGTCGAAGTACAAGGCACAGTTCCAACCCCGCTGGTGAGGGAAATTCCTGCCAATGTTGGGGTGTATTACGACGAGAATTTTAAGAACTTCCAGCATACCGAGGTTCTGGAAACTGAAGGTACCTGGAAGATTAATCTGGGGGACCAGAACCTGACCTTCTTCCAGAATTTGTTCACCTCGATGTTCTCCAGCGTTAAGCCGTTATCAAGCCCGGAACCTGATGCAGAGGAGGCTGCAGGCCTTGATGCCATCGTGATTCCGCGGATCGAAAAGTATGGTTTTTTAACACCGGGCTTGTCGGGGCTGAAGTTCTTTTCTGCGTCCATACACTACCGCATTACCGTGGTGGATATGGCTGGGAACGAGCTAGCGGATTGGACGGTTGTAGGTTACGGTAAGAGTGAAGGTGGCGCCTTTAGTTCAGATGCTGCCCTCGGAGATGCGACCATGTTAGCGATTCGTGACGGTGGCGCACGTATTTCTATCGACTTGCCCAGGCAGCCAAAATTGGCTGACTGGGTAGCCAAGCGGGAAGCTCCATAATGAAAACCAAACTGGCTTTACTCTTGCTTAGTACCACGTTGGTGGGATGTGTCACAGCGCGGATTGAAGAACAACGAACTGCCAATACGGGTATTAGCACTGAGGAGGCATTGGTCATTCTCGGGCGAGCCAGTTACAACGACCGCGAAACCGAAGAGAGTTTCACGGATTGTCTAGCGGAAGCATTAAGCAGTGGCAGTGAGCCTGTAAAACTGGTGGATCAAGACAGTTTCAAAGATGCTCTGTATCCCTGGTTTGAACCGCGCACCGCACCCACCAACAGTAGTGAATTAAAGGGCTTGTTTCAGCAGCCTGGCGTTGCCGAGCAAATCCAGCAGTCGAATGTGCGATATCTGGCCTGGATAGACGGCGATACCATCACCACAGATCGTGGCGGTAGTTTCAGTTGTACCATCAGTTCCGTGGGCGGCGGTTGTTTTGGCATGAGCTATTGGGAAGAAGATGCATCCTATGAGGCATCAATCTGGGATCTCGAGAACCTCAACACCGCAGGTGCCATTAGCGCAGATGCCAATGGTACCTCTTACCTGGCGGGGCTGGTGTTACCAGTGCCCATTTTAGCCCGCCCTGGTAACGCCGCGTGTAAGGCGCTGGCTAATCAACTCAGGGACTTTTTAGTCGGCGGATGATCAATCTCTGGCTATGGGTTGACGGAAATGTTCGACTCAAACACCGGCTCCGGTCTAAGCACAGTAAAAGTCTGGTGTAGAGAAAGGTCATTTGTATCTACCAGTTCGCCGTCCACCATTCGCGGGCGAAACTTCATGTATTTAACGCCGGTGCGGGTTTGTTTTTGATTCCGCAGAGGAATATTGCTGTCTACCACGTGGACCTGACGGACCCGGCCATTGGCCAGGACGTTGTAAGTTAAATCGACATAGAGTTGTTGATCTGGCTCAAGGTCAACGGGGTAACGAGGTAGGGTTGGCCGAAAGTTGTATTCCGGCAGTAGTCTCACGGGGCGCCCGAACAGGGAATAACGTAAGTCGTCGTGTTCTGGGTCAGAGAGTAGGTCCCAGGCTTTTTTGTAGGTTTCCTCTGCCCGGGCATCTTCGGTTTTAATGTACAGGTCGCCCAATTCAACCAGTGCTCTGGCCTTATCAGCCACATCGGAACCCGGATTCTGGTGCACGATGGCGACCATTTTTTCCATCGGTGCCTCTGCATAGCTACGAGCGTAGCCTTCCAGGAACTTGGTTTTCGATAATCCCTTTAGTGGTTCCACCAGACGCAAATCAGTACTGCCATATTTGCCTTCGATAATGGCAATAGACCGTTCGAAGGCGATTTCTGCCTCCCTGAATAATCGCGAGCGATAGGTGATGTCAGCCTCGGGTTGGGATAGTTCAATGGAGCGGTTGCGACCCACGGTATAAACAGTTTGCGTGCGGGCTTGTCCGGATGGGATGCCGCGGCCCCGATTGGCAAAATAGTTGCCCACTTCTGCCAGGCTAGGAATCATCTCTTCACTGGCGGCACCATAGATCTGCTCATTCACCTTTAAGAAAAAGCGCTGTGTTTGATCAGCGTCTCGATCCTTGCCTGTGTTCGCCAGGACATCTGTAAGCAAGCGTAAGGTAGGTAATTGGTCTTTGGCGTAAACACCCTGATTGCGATGGGCAATATGTTGAGCATGGCGCAGGGCATCTTCGGCTTCATCGAAAGCGCCCTCGTATACCAGGATGTAACCCTTGGCCATCATGACGTGATAAAGATCAGGATGAAATGGCGTCAATCCCTCCAAAAGTTCCACAGCCTGTTGGCTGGTCACCAGCGCTTGATTGGTTTCACCAGCGCGCGCCAGAGCAATGGACAGGTTATTTAAGTAATAGGCCTGAACAGTGCGCGGTAAATTCGACTTCGCGAGCCAGACCTGGACGTCTTCACCTTTGGCTACAACCTGGTCAAACTGACCTTCATTCAGGTGCCCGTCAATGTCGTCCATAAGCGGCTTAACTTGCGGATGGTCCAGGTTGGTAAAGGCATGATCCTGGATGCTTCCGGCGTGCGCCGAAAGGATAAAACTGGTCAGCACCCAGAGCCCAAGTAATCTCGTTAGCAGTTTCATATGGATTCCGATGTTATTGTTGTTTTAGCCGCAAAAGACTGGGTCAGTTTGAATGCGCGGGTCGCAACTGGATAGCCGTCTTCCATGCGCGGCCTAAAGCGGCTCTTTCTCACCACGTCCCGCATCAGTCGGTTAACTTTCGATGGTGTGCCTTCAGAAATCACCTTGATGTTGAAGGGTTTACCGGTGGCGTCTATGTCGAACTCCAGATCTACTTCAAGAGCCTCAAGCGCTTGATCTGAATGTAGGCGGCTAGGCAAGATCTGCAAGAATTGCTTGCGCAAAAAAGTATAGGGTTGGCCGACGGTTCGAACCGCTGGCTTTTGTAGTGGGTCGGCGCTGAGCATGCGGTCGCGAATGCGTATGTCGTACTCAGTGTTGTCAGCGTTCAAGACAAACTCTTGCGGCGGGAGAGATTCTAACTCGCGAATCTCGTCGTCCAACATGGGTTTAAAATCTCGTCTGCCAAAAGGGTCGCGCTCAACCCGGTACATTCTGGTGTTCAAACTGGTTTGGGCTGTCGATAGTGGTTTGGAAAACGCGATTTTGCTTGGTGCTGAGAACTTGTCAATCCGTTCCGCAGCGGGCATGAGATCCCAGGCGCGCCGATAGAATGTTTCCGCTTCCTCGCGATTGCCAGAAATGGTGTAAGCATCCCCGATCTCAAGAAAAGTTCTGACTTTAAGCTCGTCATCCACATTGGGATTTGCCTCAACGATATCCAGCGCCTGCTTCATTATGCGGGTACTACAGCAGACTCGCTGCAAGCGTTTGAGTTTCGCCAGTCGTTCCAGGTACGGGAGCTGCTCAATGGCGTCCTCACCAAAATGGGCTTCGACGATTTCCAGGCTTTGCTCATTCATTTTCCGGGCCCGGTAGAGCTGGCCGGTCTTTTCAAGC
>JBKAGC010000257.1:0-5038 GCA_046290215.1 Pseudomonadales bacterium
CGCGATTGCAGCTCTTCTCGATTGCTCGCGAGCGGCGTCATCAGAGCCTCGCACTCTTCATTCGTCTCGCCGCTACAATACCGGCCACGACACCGTGGCGGCAGGGTCGCTGCTGTCGGCACTGTGTTCTATCGGTAGCCTTTCGCTGGTGCTGCTTTTACTGCGCTAGAGTGCGCAGAAGTGCTCCGAACGGAGCAGCGCTGCGGCTTGGCGGGCGTCCGTCACGCCGCCTTGAGTTTTCGTACTTTGATCTCCGCTTCCGATTGCATGGCACGCCAGAGATCATACTGCAGCTGCTGATTCAGCCAGCTTTCTGGTGTGGTATCGAATGCCTTGGACAAACGAATCGCCATCTCCGGACTTATCCCCGCCCGTCCGTTGAGAATCGCCGACAGGGTTTTGCGACTGACCCCGAGAGCTTCGGCCGCTTCTGTCACCGAGAGTCCAAGGGGCTCCAGACAAAGTTCTCGTAGAACTTCGCCGGGATGCGGTGGGTTGTGCATGGGTTTAGGCACGGTTAGTGATAATCCTCATAATCCACTTCGACCACATCGCGGCCGCTGAAGCTGAACGTCACTCGCCAGTTGGCACTGACGCGAACCGACCAGCGCGCTGAAGCCTTACGCTTTTTCGATCCTTTTAACCGGTGCAGATAAAGCCCGGGAAGATCCATATCATGACTATCTTCTGCAACATTCAATCGCCCCAGTATGAGTCGTAACCGATGTCCATGACTGGCCTGGATACCTGCGGTAGAGCCGCGGACAAAAAAGCGTTCCAGCCCCTTATGCTTGAAACTGTGTATCACTTTCCCATCAATTTCCCGTCAACCGTAACCTGTTACGTTACAGGTGTCAAAACCCATTCTCACCTCACGAACGAGAAGTCAGTTCGCGCCTTTCTTCAGCCAATGTCTTACTACATCAACTATAGTCCCTGGTTCCGGAGTTACCCGATCTACGGAGGAATTGACTCCGAACCGGCCGCAAACACTAACTCTGAACACCTGACCACTAAAACCTAAGTAATTGACTTCACTCAAGGTATCTCTGCGGCATTACTTGAGAATGGGCAAGGGTGACCCAATCTCTTATCCACACAACATTGGACAGGACCAGGAGCACAGTCCGAACCTATGGAATTCAAGGACTACTACGACATCCTCGGGGTCAAGCCCGACGCTGATAAGGCAGATATCAAAAAGGCCTACCGCAAGCTGGCGCGGAAATTTCACCCGGACGTGAGCTCCGAGCACGACGCCGAGAAGCAGTTCAAGGAAGTGTCCGAGGCCTGGGAAGTGCTGGGCAGCGACGAGCGCCGCGCCGAGTATGACCAGCTGCGCAAATACGGCGGCCGCGGCGGCGAGTCCTTCGAACCCCCACCCGGCTGGCAGAGCGCCAATACCGGCGGCTTTGAGTTCCAGGACGGCGGTGATTTTTCCGACTTCTTCGCGAATATATTTGGCGGCGGCGGCTTCGGGCGTGGTCAGAGCGGCAGTAGCCGTGGCTTTGGCAACAGCGAGGATTTCAATTCCCAGCGCGGCCAGGACGTGGAAATCGACCTGCCGGTGTTTCTGGAAGAAACCCTATCCGACGAAAAGAAGACCATCAGCTACCAGATGCCCAAGTACGACGGCTCTGGCCGTGTGCAGCAGATAAAGAAGACGCTGAATGTGAAAATTCCCAAAGGCGTCAGCCACGGCGAACGCATCCGCCTCAAGGGCCAGGGCGGCCCCGGCTTCGGCAAGGGCCCTGCCGGCGATCTGTACCTGAAGATCAAGCTGGTGCCCCACCCCGATTTCGACGCCGTCGGCCACGACCTGCACCTGACCCTGCCCATCGCCCCTTGGGAAGCCGCCCTGGGCGCCAAGGTCACCGTGCCCACCCTGGACGGCAAGATCAGCCTCAGCATCCAGCCCGGCAGCCAGTCCGGCCAGCGCCTGCGAGTTAAGGACCGCGGCCTGCCCACGAAAAAAGGCCGCGGCGACCTCTATGTCATCCTCAACGTGGTGATGCCGGACAAGCAAGAGACCGACAAGGGCCGGGAGCTGTGGGAAAAGCTGCAAACCCCGCACAAAGGCTTCAATCCGAGGAGTACAATGGGCGGCAAAGGAGGTAAGTCATGAGCGAGTACATCCTGCTACGACTCACCGAAGTCTGCTCCGAGCTGAACCTGCCAAGAGAGGCCTGTATCGAGTTGGTAGAGCACGGGGTCGTGCAGCCGGAGGGGACGATCCCCGAAGACTGGACCTTCGACGTCACCATGATCAGCGTCATCCGCCGCGCCACGCGCCTTCGGCGCGACCTGGACCTGGACTGGTCCGCAGTTGCCATGGTGGTGAACCTGCTGGAAGAGCGGGATCAGCTCCGGGCGGAGCTGGAGGCCATGGAACAGCGGCTGAACCGGTTTTTAAGTGACTGAATCTTGCACAGAATCTTGACAAATAACCCCTAACTGGCCAAAATTCGCGACCTTTCGGGGGTTCCAGCCGGTCTGGAGCCGGTCTGGAGAAAGATACCCGAAAGACTTAGAATTCCCGCTCTGGCCTCTTTTGAAGCCCGACAAACGGCGAAAGATGCAAGACTTGATACGAGTGTGCTGCAGTCATGCACCAGGCTCGAAAGTTTTAAAATTTCGTCACGAGGGGTTCGAGAGTGCGGCAGATGGGAATTTTATTTCCGATTTAGCGCGCAGGCGTATACAGACATACGTTGAGCGATAAATCGGAAATAAAATTTTCAGATGACGTGCTATCGGAAGCCGCAGTAGAAATTTTTGGCTATGTAGCTCAGCTGGTTAGAGCACAGCATTCATAATGCTGGGGTCGGTGGTTCAAGTCCACCCATAGCTACCATTTTTGAGCCCGGCTCAGCTTAACTGCGCCGGGCTTTTTCGTTTCAATTCCGCCTTAATTGAGCTCCCTCTTACTAGGCCGGATGAAAGTACTCCGCACGTCTATTCTAACCATAACCGCGAGCTTACAGCAAAGCCTTGTCCGTGCGGCCACTGGAAATTTTATTCCATAATGAAGTAGAGAAATTAGTCAGATATGGTATAACCACGAATATCATAAGTGTAAACAGAAACCAGCCTTTAAATATACTAAAAAGGCCACCGGCTTTTGTTATGAACTGTTAGGCATCTGAAGCAAACTCGCTTCGTCGAGGGTATCGAGTTAAGGAATTTAGACTAATGAAGCGATTGATTGACCTGACAAACGGTGAAGCAAAGCAGCATTTCCTAAAATGCAGTAGCTATTTTAATGGTGACCTTCCAAAGTACATAAGCTTTCAACCACTTATCACAGCGGTATCAGAGGTGATGAATGGTGGTGAATTTAATCAATTCAAATCTGAAAGTCCGAGTGATTTATCGGGTGTGAACTACAATCTGATTGCAAATAAAGATGGGAAGCTTGCGTGGCGACCTTACGAGATAATGCACCCAGCGATATATGTGTCTTTAGTGAATGTGATTTGTGAAGATGAAAACTGGAATCTCATTAAGAGTAGGTTTGGGGAGTTCGAGAATGGAGTAGTGACTTGCTGTAGCGCTCCAGTTATGTCTGTAGACAATCAAAGTGATGTTGCTACACAGGTGATGAACTGGTGGCAAAAAGTAGAGCAATGTTCTCTTACATATTCATTAGAGTTTAACCATGTACTTCATACCGATGTGACGGATTGCTATGGCTCGCTATATACGCATAGCATTTCTTGGGCAATACATGGAGTGGAAGAAGCTAAAAAAAATCGACGAAGAAACTCTCTTCTTGGAAACAAGATAGATTCACATATTCAAGCCGGTCGATATGGTCAGACAAATGGAATCTCTCAAGGTTCCGTTTTAATGGATTTTGTAGCCGAAATTGTCCTAGGATTTGTCGACCTTGAAATTAGCCAAGAGCTCCAAGGTCAAAGTGACTTTCGCATCTTGAGGTATCGTGACGACTATAGAGTTTTCGCAAACAGCGATGATCGAGCTGAAGAGATACTAAAAATCATCAGTGACAAACTACGAGTAGTTGGAATGAGGCTCGGAGTATCAAAAACCTATTCGTGCCGTAATGTAATGGAAGGATCTATTAAAACGGATAAGCTTGCGGGCATAGAGTTACAAGACCTTGGTACGACAAATGCGAAAACCATCCAAAAGCAGCTGCTGAGGCTCCATTCATTTGGCCAACGCCACCCTAATAGCGGTGCTTTAAGGCGAATTGTCAGCGAGTTCCACGCCAACATCTCGAAACAAACGAAAGCTCCAGACGACCTTGAGGTTCAGGTGGCAATAGCTACTGATATAGCTTTTGTTTCTCCTGCGACATTTCCAGCTGTGGCCGGAATATTAAGCCACCTAATTTCATTGGCTCCAGATTCTGAAAAAGGGCCGCTCTGGGAGAAAGTTCGCAACAAAATGGCTAGAGTCCCCTACAACGGATATCTTGAGATTTGGCTTCAGAGAGTTACACAGCCTGCCACAGTAAATGTTCAGTTTTCTAGCAATGAAGCAATCTGCAAGATTGTTAATGGTGGTAACGAAAAGCTATGGGAAAACGACTGGATCTCGAGTCAAGATTTACTAAGGGCGCTTGATGTCTCACAAATTGTAATATCCTCGGCTGAAGAGGAAAATGAGGTTATTAAGCCCGATGAAATTCAGCTTTTTACGCAAAATGCGTGGTCATACTAATTGCTAACAAATTCTTGCAGTCGGACCAAATCGCACTGTCATGGCCTTTGCAAAAGGCGCAGAAGCCACGCCACCCAGCTTTCTCCGCTGGAGAACGGCGTTAAGTTTTTTCTGAGCATCCGAGTATATGGACGAATGTCCTAACAAAAAAGTATTTGACTCATTGTCTTCGACTTTTGATCGATTGGAGGAGGCGGCGTGGTTTATTCGCCTAATGGAAGAACACTATCATTCTGCTGATAGGTTTAGGTGGTCTTTGTCATCACTTCTTTTAGTGTGCGAAGAAAGGATGACAAAGCAGGCGCTTGACGATGGCCAGGCCCATACCGCTGCCTTCTACCTCATCTCT
>JBKAGC010000258.1:0-5025 GCA_046290215.1 Pseudomonadales bacterium
TCAGAGTGCACCACGGCTACGAAAGCCTTTAATACCCGGGGTTTTTGCAAGGGCTTTAGGTGATTCAAGCGATTTACAGCTTGCTCTAGTTTCGGAATAGCGATGTCCTCGGCTGGTTGCAAGGCCAGATCAAGCCCTAGCATTTCCGCACCCTGTGCAAACGCTTCGGCACTGGCACCGTGAACCCTGCTATCACTATGGGCCAGGGTAGACAGCAGATATTCAATTTCCGCGGTTAACCTCTGCAGCGGTAGAGCTCTACCGGAAGATTCTGTAACACCACCCATATGATGGCGCAAATAGTAGGCCAGCGCCCACTCACTTAAGCTGATTGGCGCCGCTGCTTTCATAAGCCCACTGACGTTTTGACTCAGCCGCTGATATTCCGATTCGGAGAGCTGCCGCAAAGTTGGTAGGGCGAGTTCTAATAGAGGCAAGCGTTGCTCTGGGGCGATGTTGTTCAGCAAAGGCTCAAGTTCTCTCAGTCGCGCTCTAACGAATACGTCTGCATTGCCACGTAATACCACATTCTGCGCTTTGCGGCGTTCGGTTTTAGCACTTAAAAATAAGCCATAGACCACAGCACGAACCGAGTAAGTTTCTCTCACCGCAGTACGTAATTCTGAAGGAATGACACTTAGAATCGATGCCGCCACGTCAATGGGCTGAATGGTACCCACGGCTTCTGTTACCGTGGCTGCCGTATAATCTGTCACGGCTTGCGGCGCTGCACTTGAGGCTGAAGCTGTGCTAGCGGCGGCACCGGCAAAGTTAGACACCAGCGGCTCCTCTCTGGCCGACGTCTCTGCTGGTCGCTCGGTGATATACGCGCCATCCCAATGGGGGTCAAGACGCTCAATACGTTGCTCCAGGGGAGGGTGGGTTGCTAACAGGCTCATCAGCGCCTGCTTAGAGCTGTTGGAAAAATACAGATGACTAAACTCTTCTGCTCCTTGTCGATGCACATTAGAGCCTGCGACAAAACCACCAATGCGCTTTAACGCGCCAGCAATGCCAGCATTATTGCGGGTATACTGAACCGCCGAGGCATCTGCCAAATACTCTCGCTGCCGACTCACCCCTGCCTTGATGAGATCGCCGAAAAACTTACCCACATAACCTATCAAGAACAGGCTCAGGCCCACAAACATCACGGGGAAGGCTGCAGAAGTTCGTCTCGCCACGCCATGGCGGGTTTGTAACAACATCTTGCCTGCAAACGACAACATTAGGATGCCGTGCAAAATACCCACCAGACGAACATTTAGTCGCATATCGCCATGAATAATGTGGCTGAACTCATGAGCAACCACGCCTTGCAACTGATCCCGGGTGAGCTCTTCCACGGCGCCCCGGGTCACACCGATCACCGCATCATCCACGCTGTACCCAGCAGCGAAGGCGTTGATGCCATCTTCATCAATTAAATACACCGGCGGGACCGGCAAACCCGAGGCAATGGCCATTTCTTCCACCACGTTGACGAGGCGCTGCTCTAATACGTTGCTGCCACCATTGGCTAACAAATGCCCGCCCAGTGCTGCGGCAATGGCCTCACCGCCCCGTTTCAAGGAATATATACGGTAGGCGCTCCCAGCGAGCACCAGGATCAGCACTCCAGCAGATATTTGCCACATCAACTCTTGATTGAATTGATAGGTACCGAGGGTTTGGAACTCAAGAATGACGTAAATAGTCAAGTTCGCTAGTGCGGCAATAGCGATCACCGCCACTACGAATAACCCTAGCAGGGACCGGCTGCTACGCCTGGCCGCCTCCTGTGAGGCGAAAAAATCCACCTTTAGAAGCTTACTTTCGGCGCTTCGATGATCTGGTCGCTATCGGCAAACTCCAACAGTTCGGCATCACGAGGATGACCAAACCAACCAGCAACCAGCTTTTGCGGAAACGACTGACGATAAATGTTGTATGCCATCACCTGATCATTAAACGCCTGTCGCGCAAATGCCACCTTGTTTTCCGTGCTGGTGAGTTCTTCATTTAACTGGCGCATATTTGTATCGGCTTTCAGCTCTGGGTAGGCTTCGACGGCCACATTGAATCTTGCCAATGCACCCCCCAGGGCTTGCTCACCAGAAACTAACTGTGCCGTACCCTGACCAGGATCACTGGCGGCTTTGGATAAGCCCGCTGCGGCGAGATTTCTAGCTTCAATGACAGCCTGGAGCGTCTCCCGCTCGTGGCTCAAGTACGCTTTCGCGGTTTCCACCAGATTAGGAATGAGGTCGTAGCGTCTCTTTAACTGGACTTCAATTTGAGCAAAACCATTCTGGAAACGATTTTTTAGCTGTACCAGTTGGTTATAGATCGCAATGGCCCAGACCACTGCACCAATGATCACAATCCACGCAATAATGCTGCTTGGCTCCATAGGAAATCGCCTGTATAGAGTTGGTAGCACAAACTACAGCATGTTTTCCTGAGAGTCACAACTCTATTAGGCGGGCAAACCCTTAAGGCGCTGACTCAGGAGACAAACGGTTCACCAACACCAAAGAAACCCCGCCGGAGCGAGGTTTCGGATTTGGGCTGATGGTTCCGGTCTAGCGGCCGTCTCGCGACGTACGCCATGGCCGGCGCCATCCTCCGCCTCGTCGTTCGCCAGAAGGCTAGCGCCAAGGGGTTGAGCCTTGCTATTTGCGCGCTCCCGAGGGTTTGCGCCAACTTGCCTGACTCTAGCAACTGCTCTCAAGCTTGCTGCGGACCGATTCGGCGTTGCCGCCTACTCTGCCTGCTGGGCTTAATCCCAATCGCCTGGTTACTTCTTCGCCAATACGTTGTTGGCAATCCGCAACCGTTTGACTAACTAGTCACTATTTAACGACGCTGTGCTTGCGTCGTCACTGTCTGGGTCGATCGCCTCATCCAGTGAGCCGGGCTGTTGCCGTCGCCTTTCAGCGCCGTGGCCTCTCTCGAGGTCTGCCGTCACCCTTAAGCCGCTTTTGCCTGCGCGACCTCGACCTGGCATAGGTCTAAGTGGTCTCAGCTTGCTGGCTACGCTCGCCCTGTTTAAGGAGCAGGCTTCTACCAGTTCGCCTTGCCGTTGCTAATTAAATTAGCACATCCAAAACCGCTGGCTAGTGAAACCTTCGCAACTATTGGGGGAAAAGCTGGGGATAACCCGGGTATAAAACGTGAATAGATTTGGACAACTGGGGATAACGATCGGAAATCTCCCAAAAGCTACTTCAAGCCATTGAATTAATTGCTATTTTTACCACATGAAGGTAGCTCATTGAGCCCCTCAAATCGTTCAAATTCGCTTATACATCCAGTGGGATCAGGGCAATCTGCGGATAGCTGAGAGTTGGCAACGTGGTCCTGATTACCTGTTGTTCGTCTCTGGCAATCACTTCTGTATCAATACCTTGTTGTTGCATGAACGCTTGTCTGGCGTAAGCGTTCTCGAGGGACGAATAAACGCCCACGGACACTCGCCCCCTATAGGGACCACGCCGCAGCTTAATATAGTCGCTAGTAGGCAGTAGTTGCAGGACCTTTAGAACTTCCTCGGTATCACCGAGGCTCGCAACAATATAGCCATTTACCGCATGACTGATTTCCGGCTTTGGTTCGCCGGCGTTAGTGGCCGACACTTTCATCAGAGTAGCTTCAGTGGATGGCACGTTAGCAATGGCCAATTGCCCATATTCTGTAGGTTTTGACAGCACCGCTGGCTGCATCGGCTCAGTGATCTTTGGTGCCTGCTGCATTTTTTCAGTTACTTCCCTGGCCGGCACCGCCGCTTCCACCACCTCCTGTTTCTTAGCACCAAGCTGCTCAATCTCCCCAGCAATGCCTATTCGCTGCAACGCTTCGAGGCGACGGGTGGCATTGGCCTTTGAGCTATACAAGCCTAACGACAATCTTTGCCGGGCAGGCAGATATGCAAAGTCAGCAACATTTTCCCGGCGTAAGCGTTGTTTCACCAACTCCGTTTCACCTTGTGCCAACACCAGATAACGCGTGGCTTTAACCGGTGGCTTTGCCTTCGCCACTTCTGGCTCCTGGGCTACCGCTGGCTGCGCTGGTGCCGCAGCAACAAAGTCCTGCTTAAAGCGCTCCTTGTTCGGAATAATCTCTGCGAGATTAATCGGTGCCTGACGGGGCGCGGCATCCATTTGTTTGCTTAAGGGTTGCGTGGGATCCGGTAAACCCTCCGTGTTGATAGGCGTTTTATCTGCTGCCACCTCCGGTAACACAGCACACTGGAATACTCTTGTGTCGTCCAAATCTAACCAACGACAAACTGGCTGGCCCTCGGCCCATGCGCCCACTGAGCCCAACAACAGGGCGACGCCCCAGGAAACCTCTGACACCTTCATTGGTTGTACTCCGATATATCCTAAAATTAAGTATAGTCAAACCTCAGAAATTGCCAGTAAATCGCCAAATTTTTTTCTTAAAGTGTCAGTTTTACCGTCACTGAATCGTCAACTCAGGGAACTCAACTACAACTGGAGAACTTTGATGAGTAAATTTGCCCTGCTGCTAAATCACTCTGCCGATCGCTATGAAGCCATCCCAGAGGATGAATATATGGACATCATCAAGGACTATGTTTCCTGGGTGCAAACCCAGGTGGAGAAAGGTATCTACGTGGGTGGCCACAAACTACAAACCAGTGCTGGCAAACGACTGACCAAAGCCCCTGACGGCATCGATGTGGTTGATGCCCCCAGCACCGAGATCGCCGAGATTCTCGGCGGCATCATGATTATCGACACTAAAGATATGGCTGCAGCAGTAGAAGTTGCCCGCAGCCACCCACACTTTGTGCACAACCAGAGTCTGGAGATATGGCCCTTAGATGAGGCCGTGGATAACGAAGACTAATCACAGTGTTGGATAATAGGGCACATCTGGATCAGCTGGTTCGTCGTCAGCGCGCAAAGCTAACCGCGCAGCTGGTCAAACGCTTTGGCTACCAGGCCTTGCCAATGATCGAAGATGCCATCCAGGATGCACTGGTCAAAGCCTTAGAAAGGTGGGAATACGACGGCC
>JBKAGC010000259.1:0-5019 GCA_046290215.1 Pseudomonadales bacterium
TCGTGAAGTAAATATGGCTCGTGAGCCCTTCCTGGAAAATGAAGACTGGCTGGCGGAGCCAATCATGGTGGAAGATTTCGTGGGTAGCGCGCCGAGGCCAATTCACAATCCAGCAAACCCTCATGAACTGGTTGGCCATGTCACAGAAGCAACGGTAGAGGATTGTGTCGCTGCCATTGAAGCGGCAACCCTCTGGGAGCATTCAGGTAGTTTGGAGCGCGCTTTTGTTTTGCGCCGGGCGGCGGACTTGTATGAAACCAACTTTGGTGAATTGTTTGCCCTGTTGACCCGTGAGGCTGGCAAAACGCCAGTGGATGCGGTGGCTGAAGTTCGTGAAGCAGTAGACTTTTTACGTTATTACGCCAATCAAGCAGAAGCAGACATTAGCAGTGAACCCCGCGGCTTGATCACTTGTATTTCACCCTGGAACTTTCCACTGGCGATTTTTACCGGCCAGATCGCAGCGGCGTTGGCAGCGGGTAACGGGGTGCTGGCGAAACCAGCAGAAACCACGCCTATCATTGCTGCGGCTGCTGTCAGGCTGATTCACTCTGCCGGTGTGCCGCGCAGCACCTTACAGTTGTTACCAGGTGATGGCTCGATTGGTGGCGAGCTGGTGAAGCACGAGGCTATCCGTGGCGTTTGCTTTACAGGCTCCACGGCCACAGCGCAGAAAATTAATCGTACCATGGCGGAACACCTGGCGCCGAGCGCTCCCTTAATCGCTGAAACCGGCGGTCTTAACGCTGCTATCATCGATTCCACGGCGCTGCCCGAGCAGGCCGTTCGCGACACTCTGGCATCGGCGTTTCAATCGGCAGGTCAGCGTTGCTCGGCATTGCGTATCTTGTATCTGCAGGCAGACGTTGCCGAACCGTTTCTAGAAATGGTTGAAGGGGCAATGGAAGAACTTGAGGTGGGCAATCCCTGGCATCTTGCCACTGATGTGGGGCCTATCATCTCAGCAGAAGCGCGCGATAACATTCAAAGTTATGTGGATGCGGCAAAGGCGGAAGGGCGCTTAATAAAGCAGTTACCCACACCTGAGAACGGTAATTTTGTGGGGCCAGCCATTATTGAAGTGGACGGCATCCAGGATCTTGAACGGGAGATTTTTGGCCCTGTATTACATGTGGCGAAGTTTGCTGCGAAAGACTTCGACAAGGTAATCGAAGACATCAATAACAGCGGTTTTGGTTTGACCTTCGGTCTACACACACGCATAGACGAGCGTGCCAAAACCATCTCTGAACAAATGCGCGTGGGTAATGTTTACGTTAACCGAAATCAGGTGGGCGCTATTGTTGAGTCGCAGCCCTTTGGCGGGGAAGGGCTTTCTGGTACAGGACCAAAAGCTGGCGGCCCGCACTATGTGCATCGTTTCTACGAGCCGCCCGCCACAGAAAGTGAAGTGGAAGCAGGCGAGATCGTGTCGTTACAACAAGCCCAGTCTGCGGCCAATGATTTGTACTGGCAGCCAGAAATATTAAGTGAACAAGAAATGCCCTGTGTCACCGGTGAATCTAACAAGTTAGCACTGTGGCCAAAAGGTACTGTGCTGTGTCTTGGGCCAACTGTGGACGATGCCATTGCGCAGGCGGGTGCAGCGCGGCGCATGGGGTGTCCGGCGTTGATTATTGTGCTAGGGGCGCAAGGTGCCAGTGCCATTGATGGCTATCTTGATCGTAGTGACCTGACGAATCTTGAAGGCATTGAAGTGGTAGCTCTGTGGAGTCATGCCGAAGACCAGCGGGCAGCAAGAAAAGCCCTGGCGGCCCGAGAAGGTAAAATTGTACCGCTTGTCACCGCGCGCGATCTGGAAAGCTACTGCGTGCTCGAGCGCCATACTTGTATCGATACCACAGCGGCGGGCGGCAATGCCTCGTTGTTAGCGGCGACAGAAGATACTTAGAACCCGGGCTGTTAACAGGTTGAGTACTCGCCTGTTAGCCAGCCTAGCCCTTCACGGGTAGTCGTTTTAGCCGAGTATTCGCAGCCAATCCAGCCGTCATAACCCATGTCGTCTAGATAACGAAACAAATACGGTAAGTTGACCTCGCCGTACTGAGGTTCGTGGCGACCGGGAACACTAGAAAACTGGATGTGGCCAATGTGATCAAAGTATCTGGCCACATGTCTGGTCAGATTACCTTCCATAATTTGCATATGGTAGAAGTCGTATTGCAGTTTGATGTTGGATTTATCCAGCGTCCGAATGAGCCTGACGACTTCTTTACTTGAAGTATAGGCATAGCCTGGGACATCTTGAGTGTTCAGTGGCTCGAGCATTAAGTTGATGTCGGCGGCAGCCGCCAGATCCGCTGCCCAACTGAGATTTTTCAGTAGCGTTTGCTCAACTGCCGTTTCTGAGTAGCCTTTTGTGACCCCGGCCAGGACATGAATATTACTAGCACCCAGCGCTTGCGCATAACGTAGGCTTTGCGTGAACGTTTGTTGAAAATCCGCTTCTCGCCCCGGCAAGGCGGACAAACCAATGGTGTTGTCTCCGGCAACTGCCGGAGGTGTGTTGATTAAGATCAGGGTTAAGCCTGATTGCTGCAACCAGCTTCGAATTTCTTCGACCGAATAATCATAGGGCTTGAGAAACTCTACCGCGGTAAAGCCGTCTGCGGCCGCGGTTGCAAAACGATCAGGGATCGGGAACTCCTGGTACATGGTGGTAAGGTTGGCAGCGAACTTTGGCATAAGCTGGGCCCCAGTGACTTGACGCTACTTTGCCAGAGAAGGAGAAGAAATGCTGCCTTGACTTGGCAGGCGAAGCTTTTCAGAGTCGTGCCTTAATGCATGGAGTACATGGTTATGAAAAAAGTCGCTTTGGTAACAGGCGCGGGTTCAGGTATCGGTCAACATTCTGCGCTGGCGCTGGTGGCAGCCGGCTACCATGTGGTGCTGGTAGGGCGCCGTGAGGAGCGTCTGCAGGGAGTTGCGAGCCAGGCCGACCCTTCGATGACCTCGGTGCAACCCACGGATGTTGCTGATCCAGAGGCAGTTGAGGGTTTATTTGCTGAAGTGGCGCAATCCCATGGTCGACTGGATGTGTTATTTAACAATGCTGGAACCGGTGCGCCGCCTGTGAGTCTGGAAGACGTTACCCTAAGTCAGTGGCAAAACGTGGTTAACGTGAATTTAACCGCGGCGTTCCTTTGTACCCAGCAAGCTTTCAAATTGATGAAAACGCAAAATCCCCAGGGGGGCCGAATTATTAATAATGGATCGATTTCTGCTCACACGCCGCGGCCCAATTCTGCGCCGTACACGGCAACCAAACACGCCATCACCGGCCTCACCAAATCTACCTCGCTAGACGGCAGAGCGTACAACATCGCCTGTAGTCAAATCGACATTGGCAATGCGCTGACAGAAATGACCGGGCGTATGGCCCAGGGTGTGCCCCAGGCTGACGGCACGGTGCGGGCTGAGCCCACCATGGATGTCAAACATGTGGCGGATGCGGTGGTGCAAATCGCCGAAATGCCGTTAGATGCTAACGTACAATTTATGACCATTATGGCCACGACGATGCCGTACATAGGCCGCGGATAACCGAAGAAAAAAGTGAACCCGTTGGGCTGGTAGGGGCGCATTTAGCGACTAGACTTAAGCTAACCTTTGTTTGTTTAAAAGTGATGGCTGATTCGAAGTTTAAAATTTTGATTGTGGATGATGCGGCGGAGAATAGGCTGCTTCTAACCGCGGCTCTGGAGGATGATTACGACCTGGCGGAGGCTGCTTCTGGTGCCGAGTGCATGAGTCAGATTGAGACGGCACAACCGGATCTGATCTTGCTGGATGTGACCATGCCTGAGATGGATGGATATGAGGTGTGTGAAACCCTCAAAGGCCATGCCAAACACCGCAATATACCAATCATTTTCGTCTCGGCGCGAGTGTCGCCCGAGGAAAGACTCGCCGGCTTTGAAGCCGGTGGCGATGAGTATGTGACCAAGCCGTTTAACCCAGAAGATCTTCATCTGAAAATCTCCCGGGCGTTGGACGACAAGGTTGAAAACCTGCAATTGCGAAAAATCGTCATGGAGGCAATGGTTAGCTCGAGCGAGTTGGGTAGCTTAAACAGATTCTTATGCGACTCCTCACGCGCCGAGACCTACGAGGCATTAGCTGAAGCTCTATTTGAAATTACCCGGACCCTTGGCTTGAACTGTGTCTTCCAATTTCGGCCAACGGCGCAAGTGCTAAATTTTGGTATGGCCGACGATAGTCTCGAAGCGCGTTTACTCGACAAGTACAGTGACGCTGATAAGTTTTCTGACTTTCAACACCGCACCGTGGTCAACGTCCCGCGGCTAGGTATTTTGGTGAAGAATATGCCCATGGCGGATGAGAGCAAATACGGTCGGCTCAAGGACCATTTGGCCGTGTTGATTGACGCGACAGACAGCAAAATTGAAATGCTCGAACTGGCGCTAAACATGACAGAACATCGCGCCAGGTTGGTGTCTGATCTGATTGCTGAAAATGATCTGCAGCTGGCGAAAATTCGCGTCAAAATTGAAAAACGCGAAAAAGCCCGCCGGGAAATTATGATGGGCTTACTGCTCAGTGTTGAAGATCAGCTATTCTCCCTGGGGCTTGATGAAGACCAGGAAAAGCACCTGATGCATATGCTCGATAGCCGGGTCCAGGAAGTGGACAGCCTGCCTGACTTTTCCGCCGAGATTGAGTCGAGTTTTAACTCAGCGAAAAATAGACTACGGACTTTACTCGAATACGACAGTACCCTTTAGGTCCTGGGTCCGTACTGAGAGCCTTCCGCACCCCTTCAGTTCTGGTATTCTGTGTTGCGAATTTTCACAATTAACTGAAACTTTTAAGCAAAGAAGGATAGACCATGGCTGATGCATACATTATCGATGCAGCGAGATCTCCTCGCGGCATAGGCAAGCAGGGCAAAGGTGCCCTGGCGGAATTACATCCTGGTCGCCTGCTGGCGCAGGTGTTCGAACAAATTGAAGCCCGTAATGATCTAAAAACCGAGGC
>JBKAGC010000260.1:0-4984 GCA_046290215.1 Pseudomonadales bacterium
TCGCGACGTTACGCGCTGCCAATCGAATCACCCCTTTACCATGCATCGCGTCCCTGGCGTTCAGGACGAGATTTAGCAGCGCGTTCTCTAACTGGCCAACATCGGCGTAACAGTCCCAGACATCCTCCTCAAGACTGGTTTCAACCTTAATGGAGGCCTCAAGAGTGCGATTGCACATTTGTGTTACGTTGTTAAAAATCGCTGCGAGCTGAACATTTTTAGGTTCAAGAGCCTGCTTACGGGCAAAAGACAATAGTTGCTGGGTTAGTTCAGCAGCACGATTGACCGCGCGTAAGGACGCCTCGATTTTGCTGCGATCTTTTGCTGTCTGCTCGCCTTCGAGCATTTCCAGACTGCCACCAATTACCGCTAACAAGTTATTAAAGTCATGGGCCACACCGCTGGTTAACCGGCCCAATGCTTCAAGCTTTTGAATGTGCTGTAACTCTTGTTCTTTCTTACGAAGTGCTTCTTCTGCCTGTTTCATGCCGGTGATGTCGGTGCCAGCCCCAATGTACCCAGTGAACACTCCGGCGGCATCATGAAGCGGTCGAGCGCTAAACAGTACATGGACTAATTTACCGTTGTAATCGTAAAACGACACTTGCTCATTGTGGATCTCCTTACCTTGCAGCATATCTGCAAGAACATCTCGCTCAAGCATGTCCGTACGAAGTTCACTCAACTTGATATCGTTTGGCGCTGCCATGATCTCTAAACCGCGCGAGGTCGCGAAGGTATAAGTGAGATCTTTATCCAATTCAAACAACCAGTCAGAGGCCAACTCGGAAAATGCTTTAAAACGACTTTCGCTATTTTTTAGCTCGGCTTGTGCTGCCAGCAGTTGCTCGCGCTCTTGACCGATTTGTTCACGCCAGGTCTCGGAGTTCTGGTGCGCCACAGCTCGATAATGTTCAAGCAACAAGGACAAACCGGTAAGACACACATAGGTAACAACGAAATAGCGCGGTGACCCCTCCAGGATCTCGGGTGTGGCAAGCGCCAGAAATATCAGGCTCCATACAAGCCCTTCACCGTAGCCAAACAGGTAACAGACCACCGGTGGCACGAGCAGCAAGAACATCAGGCTTTGTGAATCATCCCCGACATAAATCGCCACAAGCGTGATAGAGAACAGATAGCCATACAGGGCTCTCGACATGTGCAAGTGAAAGTAGCCCGACTGCGCCAGAGCGTAACCGAGCAAACACAAGCCAAGACCCAAGAGGTGCATGTTCGTTAGCAACCGAGGTGCCTGGCCTGCGTCAAGCAGTAGGAAGAAAGCCAGTAGCGGGATGTTAAACAAGGTGATGGCAGTAAACAGAACTCGCTGACGTATCGCGCGAGTAAAGTGCACTTGATTTGCCCCTGCGGGCATACCGATCAGCTTCTTCACAAACTCAAGAAGGCCGTCGGCAAAAATTCTGGAGCTAAACACGACCCTGCTTCCAAAAATGACAGCAGTTCACATGTTAGAGGCAGCGGCAGATCCCTGTGCAACTAGTTTGAAATAAAAAACACGGCTACATAGAAGAAAGGATGGTAAGGCGCGAACGGATTCGCCACAAATTAGACATAGGGCAACCAACTTGCGCCATACACCACCAGACCCACGGCAATCAGCAAACCAATGCCGAGCCCGCGAACCACCTGAACTGACCAATGCTCTCCTACCGGCTCAGTACCAACCTGGCGAGTGCGCGGCTTGAGTAGCGGCGCTGCGCTGACTTTACCCATTGTCATGCCCGTGTCCTTCCCATGTTTGAATCTCAATGTTAAAGTTCGACAAATAATATTGATAATGATTCTTATTTACAATATTGTCGAGTACTTTCAAACCAACAAAGGATCCTGCGTGAACAAACCGCAACTTGTGACTAGCCACTCCGCTGCGTCCGGACCGGTACAGTTTTACCTGCCAACAGCGCAAGATAGCGAACATACGCCGTACCGCATGGCCGACCTGGCCACCGGGGCTCAGCTCTTTATCTGGAGTATCCGTAAGTGGCTCCAGATCAGACGCTTTCCTGGCAAATTTGACAGCCAACTGTTTGAAGCCCACCAGCGGATTCGCGCCCCAGAAGCGGCTGAAGCCATTGAAGAGTGTATGGCGCTACTTAGCGTCAGTGCGCTGCGCACCGTCATCGTTGAATGCCCCTGTCAGACTCACTTAAGCTGCGATGAGCTCACCCTACTCAACGTCTGCCGCGCCCTGCAATCAGGCCATGATGAAGCAGCGGAGAAAGCCATTGCCCGACTCATTCGAGGCCGCCTCGGAAGAATTTATTGCCGTAGCGCCCGTGACTATGGGGTAGCATTAGCCAAAGCAGGCTTCCCCCTGACTAGAATTACAAAACTAAAAGTTGCTGAGGTATCCCCATGAGCCATGAGATCAAAACTATTCAAGAATTACGCGCTGTGATTGGCGAAGAACCACCTGGCTTACAGGACAAAAACATCGACCACCTGGATCAGTTTGCTAAAGACTTTATTGCTGCTAGCCCGTTTATTGTCCTTTCCACCTCAGACCAGGCAGGACGCTGTGATGCCTCACCAAAAGGTGACGAACCCGGCTTTGTGAAAGTGTTAGATGACAACACTCTGGTGATCCCAGACCGCCCAGGCAATCGCCTTGCTTACGGCCACCGGAATATCCTGGAGAACCCTCATATCGGCTTGATCTTCTGCATCCCTGAGACTAACGAAACCCTGCGTGTGAACGGCACAGCAACACTAGACGCCAACCCTGAACTGCTAGCAGAACTCGCCGCCCGGGGTAAAAATGCCATTCTCGGCATTCGTGTTCATGTTGAAGAGTGCTTCTTCCACTGCGGCAAAGCGTTTATTCGCTCTCATCTATGGCAACCCGCGAAATGGCCCGCAGAGAAACACAAAGTATCCTTTGGTGAAATGTACGCGGCACGCACCCAGGCCAAGCAAGAGGTGGCCGAGATGATTGATGCGTCTATCGCCAGCGACTACGAGAATAATCTCTAAGCAGAGAACGTCTTATTGGGCTCGGCGGCGCTCCCTCGCTTCTGCTACAATCGCCGCCACGCCCCTGTAGCTCAGCAGGATAGAGCAACCGCCTCCTAAGCGGTAGGTCGCAAGTTCGACTCTTGCCAGGGGCGCCATGTTTAAATGTAATCATTGCCACCTGCCCTGCAAAACTTACCTATGCCCCAGAGGCAATCCTTTCAATACACCGCTGCGCAAAACCACCTGATTCTCACCAAACCCCTGCCATGACTGCTCCGTAGCGAGGCGCTGCACTTGCAAATAAAGACTGGCACGGTTTCTGCTCCTTCCCTGGCACACACTAAAGTTTGTTCCAGAACAGGAGGAAGACCCATGGCACAGAGTCAACGCAAACACGTAGGTGAAGGTGATCGCGAAGCGGATCGTCGTTACCGCGAAAGCGCGGAAGACTTTGCCAAGTCAGGTAAGGTCAAAAAGGCCGCGAGTAAAGCAGAGAATCAAGACCCCAAAGAAGCCCAGGCAGCGGAAGCCGCTGGCAAGGCGAAAGCCAAGGGACTGGACTCCAGAGAAAACCAGGAGTTTGACAGGCAGCCTGCTGACGGTAGCTTCCTGACGGACATTAAAACATTGCGCGAACGCGCACGTAAGAAAATTGAAGAAGGTGCAGTCACGGAAGGTTACGCGGCCGACCGCGAGGTGATCATTGAGTTACTAAACAATGCCCTCGCCACGGAGCTTGTATGCATTCTGCGCTACAAACGCCACTACTATATGGCCACTGGTCTCAAGGCCCAGGCCGCAGCGGCGGAATTTAAAGAACATGCCGAGGAGGAACAGCAGCACGCGGATATGCTCGCCGAACGCATCACGCAGTTAGGCGGTGCACCAGACTTTTCACCGAAAGGTTTGCAAACCCGTGCCCATGCTGAATATGTGGAGGGTGAATCCTTACAGGATATGCTGAAGGAGGATCTCATTGCCGAACGAATCGCCATTGATAGCTACGGTGAGTTGATTCGTTTCATTGGTGACGATGATCCAACCACCCGACGCATGTTGGAAGAAATCCTCGCCACCGAGGAGGAACATGCCGATGACTTATCAGGTTTGATGGCATAGCCGTTATGCAGGGTTAGTCGCCCCCCAACGACAAATAGCCCTGAACGAAGAGGTCAGAGTTTTTGCTCTGACCTCTTTGGTTTTTCTGCCTCTTCTAACCTGCTTAAAAACTCAGCCACTTCACGGCGTGACTTTAAAATCACCACCTCACAGTGAGCTGGCAGTTCGTTCAACATGGCCAAAATCACAGGTCTACGCAGACGACGATACGTCAGCACCCACTTAACAAATTGCCACTCAAGCCGTTCGTAGTTCCCCTCGGTCATGTCAGGTCTGGACTTGTTGTGATAAACGAAACGACGAACGATTGCACCCGTTAGGCAAGTGAGTGTTGGGAAATCGAGATAGATGACGAGGTCTGAATGCTCGACTCTGCGGCGCATCGTGGCACCGTAGTTACCATCCATAATCCACTGCGCTTTCTCAAGGATCCCATCAACCTTCTGCCTGAAATCTTCCATCGAGCTTTCTTGCCAGTTAGGCAACCAGAACAGGGTATCCAGGTGGTAAACCTCAATATCTAGCAGATTCCCCAACGACTTTGCTAGCGTTGACTTACCCGCACCACCGCAGCCGATCACTTGAATTCTGTTGTATTGGCTCATCCTGGTAGTGATCCTTACTTATCGCAAGTTTTGGGGACAGGACCAAGTGCCAGGTCCAAATCACAGTTTTCGCTATCAAAAGTCTCACATTCCTCGGGAAATTGATCTCTCACCGGCTTCTTTTCCAATATATTGCGCCTCTCAGACGAATAAATTCGATTGGACCTGGCACCTGGTCCCGTCCCCACCATATAGCGCCCAAAAATTGGACCTGGCACTTGGTCCTGACCCCAATCATCTTAGGGGGTGGGTGGGGTGCAGATTTTGACTCGTCTTATTTT
>JBKAGC010000261.1:0-4983 GCA_046290215.1 Pseudomonadales bacterium
TTTGTCCTCGAAATTCAGGTGCTTTGTTAGATCGGAAGGACTTCGTTGCACTGGTTTGGAAGCCTTCATGGTCGTTAAAAAGATATCGCCATGTCTGGTTCCGGCGACCATGGGAAGATAGAGATCCGCCGAATTGTAAGTTAGATGATGTCGGTTCGCGATGAAGCCGCCAAGACTGGTGCCCGCGATCATTGTCTGTGGGCAATTGGAAAATATCGGGGCTTTTAAGATGGCTTCGTTCATCGCGACGGTCATCGCCAGCATCGCCATGTAGTTATTGAGCTTCGCGAAGGCGGCTTCAAGTTGTTGCTTACTCCTTTGATATGGAGCTTCTACTGCGACGACATTGACGCCACAAAATTCAGGGAAAGCCCGGCTCGCAGTGTAGTCAAACGGTGCTTCACCGCCGCCCATGGTATAGATGAGCAGTGGCGCATCAGGCTCTATTTTATGGAGCAACCGAACCTGCAGTGTGGTGTCTTCACCCAATGATCCAACTTTGTATTCGTATAGGCCAGGCGTGCTAAGGCAGGGCCCATCGAAGTGTACCGCGCCAAGGTGTTCTTCAAAGTCGCAGGTTTCTAGTGAATCAGAAAAAAAAGGTTTTCCCAGATTGCGGAAGGTCCAGACCATAAGTTTGTCGGCTAAAACATGGCGGTTAAACATCATAGGGCTCGCTTAAGAGTTAGCTGGTTCTCGTTTATGCAATTTTCGAGGATGCCCTCAGTGAGGTATCGGACCGCAGTCGCAACTGGCAGCGCGCGCATGTCGTTCATGCTCTGTGGCGTGAAAAAGGCCGAGTGAGGGGTTATGACTAGTCTGTGTTTAAGCCAGGCTTCGTTGTTCTGCCAGGCCGAGATTAACGGGTTGTTAGTGTCTGGTGGTTCTACCGGTAGGACATCCAGGCCCGCGGCCAGCACGACATCTGAGCGCATCGATTCATAAAGGGCGTCGAAGTCGACGACTGCACCTCTGGCTGTGTTGATAAGGATTAATCCCGGCTTGGCTGCTGACAATACTTCACGGTTAATTAGACCATGAGTCTCGTCGGTCAAAGGCACATGCAGAGATAAAATGTCGCAAGAGGAGGCAAGTGCCTTAAGGGATCGGGCTCTGGTGATACCTAGTGCCTGATCTGTACCATTCGCAACGTATGGGTCATAGAAAGATATGTCCATGCCAAACGCCTTCGCCCTGAGCGCGGTTGCCATACCAATCCTGCCTAGACCGACGATGCCGAGCGTCTGGGTGGACAGACGCTGACCAAAAGGGTTTAGAGCAGGTCGCCAATTTTGCGTAGGATCCTCACGCAATGATTGATCATGAAAAGCAATGCTCTTACTAAGGCAAAGCAGTAAAGCCATGGCGTGATCAGCAACTTCTCTTGTGCCGTAGTCAGGCGTGTTGCAAACAGGGATGCCGAGACTACTCCATAGGTCAAGATCTACGGTGTTATAACCCACCGCTGGAACAACGAGAATCTGACATTGCTCGAGCGATCTAACGACTTCTTCTGGGTAGTGGCCGTAACCAATGATTGCTGAACAGTCCCGCCATTGTTCACTAGTGACGGATTTGATGCCTGCTGCGAACCAGGGTTCTGCCTTGTTGTTCAGGGCTTGTAGTTCGGGCTGCATGTCATCTCTCCAGCGAGTCTGTGGCCAGAGAACTTTGGGAAGACTGTCCATTGGGAAGGGGTCGTTTGATTGAAAGGCGAAATATAATAAGGTACCGTATTATTAGGCGTCAATCTTTTGAGACAAATATGAATCGAGAAATATGATTCGGGAAGTCAGCACCCTGATAAGAATTAAGGCAACACATACTGAGGTCTGGGCGGCACTCACTGACTTTCGTAGTTACTCGCTTTGGAATCCCTTTATCCGTTCGGTCGAAGGGGAGCTTAAGCTCGGCAGCTTACTTCAATTTACTGTAGACCGAGGTGCAGACAAACTTGATAAACCGCAAGCACGGATATTAACCCTTGAGAGTGAGCGCGAACTTGCGTGGGGCGGATCTGCACCAATGGGACTGTTTCGAGGTCGTCATTCGTTTAAACTGTGTCCCAAAGACGACAGTGTAGAACTTGAAAATCGTGAGGTGTTCTCTGGTTTACTTGCGCCATTGTTGATAAACAAACGTCGGCTCGTTGCGCAGCAACGAGCCTTTGACATGCAGAATCAAGCACTGAAACATTGGTTAGAGTCACCCCGCTCGAGTTGAGGATTTAGTTTGGCAAACCCAATAATAAGACCCTTGTCCCTGGACGAACTGCGCGAAGTTGCTGAGAACTTTCCTGATCTCGACCCTCAATCGCTTGAGGTCTATAACGAACTGACCAGAACCACCCGGTTGCTGGTGGCAGAAATTGACCGTTTATCCCAGGAGCGACCAACAGGTATGTCTGCAAGTCGTAACACGGTTCTTTGGGCCATCATGCGTTACCAAGGTGAGGATGGCATTACCCCGGCCGAGATCGCCGATGCCCTGGATATCACCCGGGCGACCGTAACCGGCCTGCTATCTGCACTCGAAAAAGATGGTTTGATTAATCGAGTTCACTCCGTTGAGGATCGCCGAAAAGTGCACGTCAAAGCGACAGTGAAAGCAGAGCAATATACTCAAGTCGAGTGGCCAATGACTTCTGCAGACATTACCCGCGCCATGTCCATGTTAAGTGAGCGTGAGAAATCACAGCTGCTAAAGATGATGCGAAAGATTCGCCAGGGTACCTACCAAATCTAACTTGAACGACTCGCTGATAAAAATTGATCAGCAGGGTTGATTTATAAAAATATAATTAGGTACCATACTACAAGGCCACTAATTATAAGTAGCCATAATAAAAAAGGGGGGAACAATGAACTGGAGTTTGAATTTCGTTTGGTTGTGTTTGCTCGTTCTCGCTTTGCTACCAACTGACAGTAAAGCCCAAACCGAGAGAGTATTAGAAGAAGTCATTGTTACCGCACAGAAGCGGGAGCAATCCATCAAAGAAGTCCCTGTTTCGATGTCGGTGTTAGACGAGGAACAACTCAAGATAAAAGGCTTTAGCCGTCTGGATGATATTGCCTTTGGTGCAGCCAACCTTGCTATCACCAATCCAAGCGGCTCCCGTGCCGTGCAATTTACGATGCGAGGTATTACCGGGCAGACCTTCTTTGCCGGCGCGGAATCTGGTGTAGGGGTATTTGTTGACGGTGTCTATCTTAACAATCCACCGGCGCAGAATTTTGACCTGCTGGATGTTGAACGGATCGAAGTGCTGCGCGGCCCGCAAGGGACGTTGTACGGAAAGAATACCATTGCTGGCGCTATCAATGTCATTACCCGAAAACCGGACGAGGAAACCAGGGTGTCCTTACTCGGTGAAATCGGTAGCGATGATCACCGCCGTTTAAGAGCTGCAGCAAGTGGCCAACTCAGCGAAAATGTTTTCGCGGCAATTGGGCTTGGTAAACATGAACGAGATGGTTTCCAGGACAATACTTTTAACCGCAGCCAGTTCGACGATGCGGATTCCTGGAACATTAAGAGCGCATTGCGCTTTGTTCCCAGTGATCAGTTGGAGATAAATCTCGCGGCGGATTACATGGAGGAAGATATTGTCCCAGCCGCGCTGGATGTAACGCCGGATGATAGAAAAAGTGCCCACAATCGCGCCTCGTTTGAAGAACGGGAGGTGAAAGGTGTATCGCTAACCGTTGACTACGACTTGACCGATGGGCTGGCGCTAACCTCAATCACCTCGTGGCGTGATTATGATACGCAGCGAGCGAATGATGATGATGGCACGACGACCGATGCTTACTTCACCCTGGGTGAGCAAGACACATCCCAGCGAAGCCAAGAACTCAGAATTACCTCCAACAATGATTCGAAGTTGCAGTGGCTCGCGGGGCTTTACTACCTCGAAGCAGATCTGAATGAACGCAGTAACAACAATCTGTTTCCTGATCCTCTGTTCACTTTGTTAAATGGGATCAGTTGCACAGATCTTTTTACCTTGAACTTTCTTTCTCTGGGTTTTCCCCCCGATCAGGCGGCGGCATCGGCAGCAGCGCTTTGTGCCGATACCGTCGCTGATCACATCGTCAGTCACGATTCAGAAACAGCGGCGGTATTCGGTCAGATCAGCTACGACTTTACAGACCGGCTGAGACTCACAGCCGGCCTAAGAAGTTCGTGGGAGGATAAAGAGTTTCGTATTCGCCAGCCCGGACCTGGTGGTGCCTTATTCCTTCTTCCTGGCGTGGATTCCACTTTTGATCGAGACAATACCGCGATAGATCCCATGATTTCGCTCGGTTACGCCACCGATGCGAGCAACTACTACGCGACAATATCTCGTGGTTCCAAGAGTGGCGGCTTTAATACGGGCGCCGTGGGCGATGCGAGCCAACTGGCGGATGTTGAATTTGATGAAGAAACCCTGGTGAACTATGAGCTCGGATTGAAGACGACGCTTTTAGATGGGCGTCTGGACTTGAATGCAGCCCTATTCCTGATGGACTACGAAGACCTTCAGGTTTTTAGGATTGAAGCGAACGCTCAGGGTATCCCAGTCTCAAGGATAACCAACGTAGCAGAAGCGAGCAGTCGCGGCGTTGAGCTGGACTTTCTTTATCGGCCAATCGATTCCCTGGCTATCCAGGGTAGCGTCGGCTACCTCAGGGCTCGCTATGACGACTATAGCCAATGCGGCCAGGACAGTGCTGGTAACTTGCTCGACTGCACGGACAACCATCTGACGAATGCGCCAGAGAGAACCAGCAGTCTAAATGTCACCTATACCCGACCTGTTGGGAGTAGGTTCCAACTGCTACTAAATGCTGAGTGGTCCTATCGTGGCGATGTTTACTATGACGTCTTTAACTCAGATGGCGCGTTCCAATCTGCATTTTCGGTGTTCAACGCCAACATTGTGTTGAGCGAAGTGAGTGATCGTTGGTCAGTGTCGCTCTGGGGTCGAAACATCACGGA
>JBKAGC010000262.1:0-4910 GCA_046290215.1 Pseudomonadales bacterium
TCATGTCTTCAATATCGAGACCAATAGGGGTGCCGCCACGCTGCACAGAGTCTAACGGCACCCCATAGTAACCAATCAGGTCAAACATGAGTTGATCCATGGCTTGCACCATTTGACTACCTTGCAACTTCAACATGGAAGGCTCCGCACCAATCTGATTGCCGCGATCTGACTGACTCAATAGCCGGCGCGCCGTGGCATCCAGCGCATCCAGGCGAATTTCAATATGGTTGATGGCTTTGCTTAAGTTGGCATCAAATGTAATACCCCGTTCCGCCTCGATCCGGGTCAACTCAATGATCTTTTGCAGCAAGCGACGATTTTCCGCCACCCGCGATACCAGCAATCGCTCATTGCCGAGGAGGTTTTTCGCCACGCTCCAACCCTCATTCTCGTTACCAAGCCGATTTGCCTTTGGCACCCGCACCTCGTTAAAGAACACCTGATTCCACAAACGTTTGCCATTAAACGCGATCAAAGGCTCAACGCTGACGCCTGGGTCGTTCATATCAATCAGCAGGAAGCTAATACCGGCCTGGGGCTTGGCGTCCGGGTCCGTGCGCACCAGCGCGAATATATGATCAGCAACCTCCGCTGCAGAGGTCCATATTTTCGAACCGGTGACCACATAATCGTCTCCAGCGGATATCGCGGCTGTACGCAAACTAGCCAGGTCAGAGCCAGCGCCGGGCTCTGAATAACCCTGACACCAGGAAATATCCGCGTTGAGGATTTTCGGCAGGTAGTGAGCCTTCTGCGCTTCGGTGCCATATTTGATGATTGCCGGACCCACCATGCCAAAACCGAATCCCTGGGTTTCCGGCGCGTGCGCTGCCCGCAGCTCAATCTCAAACAAGTGGCGGCGAATCATTGACCAGCCGGTACCGCCTACCTCTGCCGGCCAGTTGGGGGCAGCCCAGCCTTGCTGATTAAGTATTCTCGTCCAGTCATCTTGTTCCGACTTATCAATGGGATAACCCAGCTTCACCTTGAGCGCCACGGCAGGGTCAAGTCTTGCCTTGAGAAACGCTCTGACCTCTTCTACAAAGTCGCGGTCAGCGGGGCTTAGTTCTGTTTGCACGGTGACACCCTCTTATTTTTCCATTGAAGATAACCCTTGTTGGTCAGAAACAGCAAACCCTGAATTGAAATCTCCAGTTTGCATAGGTAGTATTTCTTGCCTCAACTTAACGATGTTTGATCCGAGCTGCCGCTACCAACCCCTGGCAGTTTCTGTCGCTGCTACCAAACCGCACTGTGAGCACAGAACAACAGCGTTGAGTACTGTTACTGACGCCTGTGTGAACCGAGCATGAAAGTACTACTAAGACTGTTGCCCTACCTCAAGGCGCACGTATGGGCGTTTACTTTTGGCATGATCGGTCTGTTGGTGGCACGTATCTTCGAGGCCATGATCCCACTTTATGTCAAACAAGGCATCGATGCGATCACCGCAGGACAAGAAGCCCTTGGCGACAGCAGCATCACCATGGATGCCGCCATCAGCGCCTTAAGTTATCCGGCCCTGGCCATTGTCGCCTGCGTCATCGCCCAGATCATCGTCACAATTATCAGCCGCATATTGATTCGCCGCATTGGTATGTACGCGGCATTTGATTTGCGCAATCGGGTCTACGACCACCTGCAAAAGCAAGGTCCTAACTTCTTTTCCCAGTACAGCATCGGCGACTTGATGGCCCGGGCAATCAACGATATCTCCCTGGTGCGGCAGGTGATCGCTGGCACCACGCGGATGACCAGTGTGCTGATATTCACCGCGGCAGTTGGCCTGTTCTTTATGTTCTCACTGTCCGTGGAGCTTGCCCTTGCGGTGGTTTTACCATTGCCGTTTATCGCAATGGTGGCTTATTACTACTCAAAACAAATTTACGCCCAGTCCTATCAAGTCCAGGAAGGTTTCTCCACCTTATCCACATTTGTTCAGGAAAACTTAAACGGTATTCGTACCGTGCAGGCTATGGCTCAGGAGGACGACGAGATTCAGCGCTTCCAGGGCGTTAACCAACAGTTTGCCGATGACAATCAGACCTTGTTCCAAACCACTTCACTGCTGGGCTCGCTCATGCCAGGCATGGCGGCAATCTCCACCATCATCATTATCGGCTACGGGAGTTACCTGGTAAATCAAGGGGAGATTACCCTTGGTACCTTCGCCGCGTTTTTCTCCTATTTGACCTTGTTGCTCTGGCCCGTGCGCGAGGCCGGTTCTCTTGTGACCCAATGGCAACGGGGCGCATCAGGCACCGCCAGGTTGTTTGAGGTACTGGATCACGAACCGGAAATTGCCGACACAGTGGATCAGGAGTTTCCGAAACTTACCGGCCGAATTCACGTGGATCATCTCTACTATCAATACGAGAACAAAGACCACTATGCGTTAGAAGACATTAACTTTACCGTGGACTCCGGCGAAACCATTGCCGTGATTGGCCGCGTCGGTTCCGGTAAATCTACTTTGCTGCGGCTGTTTGTGCGTTTACTGGACCCCAGCAAGGGCGACATTTACCTGGATGATCACCCCGTGGGCGGCTTTCCCCTGGCGCGCTTACGGGAGCAAGTATGTCTGGTGCTGCAAGATCCCTTCTTGTTTGCCGATAGCCTGGGCGACAACATCACCTATGACAATATCGAGCGAGGCAACCAGGAAATCTGGCGCTCCGCTGAGGCCGCGGCATTAAAAGAAACCATCGAAAACTTCCCCGAGGGCCTAGAGACCATTCTTGGCGAACGCGGCGTGACCTTGTCCGGCGGCCAAAAGCAGCGTACGGCGTTGGCCAGGGGCTTAATTCGTATGACCCCACTACTGATTTTAGATGACTGTTTTTCCGCGGTGGACACGGAAACTGAAGAACATATCTTGAACGGCCTAAAAGAAGTGAGACAGGGCCTGACTACCCTACTGGTATCAAACCGCGTTTCCACTGCGCGCCATGCTGACCGCATTATTGTCCTTGAAGAAGGCCGCATCATCGAGATGGGTACCCACACGGAGCTGCTTGGCAAAGACGGCTTTTACTCTGACTTAGAAAAGGCCCAGAGCAAAACCAGACAATTGGCGGAGGAGCTGTCATGAACCGCACCGCCGACAAAGCACCAGAGAGAGACTTATCCAAGCAGTTAGATCACTCTATTTTCGACGCTGACATTCACGGTCAGAGTATGAATATGCAGTACCTGGGCCGTATATTCGGTTGGGTCGGCAAGCACAAGCGCCTTGGTTTGATTAGCATTGCTTATGTCCTATTGGCGTCGTTCCTCGCGGTCCTGTTGCCGGTGATTATTGGTCGCGTGGTGATCGACAGCGTCATTATGGGTAACCCGCAAATGACTTTGCCAGACTTTGGCATGAACACCTTGAATGCCTGGTTAGCAGACCTCAGTGGTTTTTCATCAATTGTTACCGCCTGTTTGCTGTTTGCCCTGACCACTCTGGTGTGCCAGATTTTTTATCACTTGCACCGCATCACTTACGCCAGGACCATGTTAAGCGCACTACGCGACATGCGTTTGGATTTGTTCGCTCATATGGAGCGTCGGCCTTCTTCTTTTTATGACAAGGTTGCCGTGGGTCGGGTCATGACTCGAATCACTAACGATGTCCAGGCTTTGTTTGAAATGTTGATGGGGCTTGGTCTGCTGGTGGGTGAGTTTGTGCCTTTCTTTATCGCTCTGGCGCTAATGCTGGCCATTGATGTGCAATTGACCTTGTACCTGCTGATGGCCATTCCCTTGTTTGCCATCATTACCTATTTCTTCCGGATGGCCACCCGGCGCGTTTATCGCCTGATTCGCAACACCGTATCGCAACTAAACCAGAACCTGCAGGAAAATCTTAGCGGCATGCAAGTTGTGCAATTGAGTAACCGCGAGGAGCAAAACCTTGGGGTTTACCGAAAGATTAATCGCAGCAACCAAAAGCATGAGATCGACGCCATTTATCTCGAAACTGGCTACGGCGCCTTTATGGACAATATGGTCAATATGGCCCTGGCGGTGATTCTCTGGGTGGGCGGCGGTTCGGTTTTGCAGGATCAAATTTCCCTGGGTAGTGTCATTTTGTTTACCCAGTTTATTGATATGTTTATCCGCCCGATTCGGGTCCTGGGGATGCAATACAACATCCTGTTCCGGGCCATGGCCAGTGCTGAGCGGATCTTCCAGGCCCTGGACTGGCATGAACAAGTGCGCGAGCCAGCGCAACCGGCGCAATTGCCGGAAAGAATTCAGGGCAAGTTAGAGTTCCGCCATCTCAACTTTGGTTATGACTCTAATCAGGTCCTAAAAGATGTTTCGCTGACCATTGCGCCAGGGGAAAAGCTTGCCGTGGTTGGCCCGACCGGCTCTGGAAAAAGCACCCTGATCAGATTGTTAGGTCGATTTTACGATTTCCCGAACGGGACGATTTTCCTCGACGATATCGACTTGAACCAGCTCAACTCTTCCGAGGTGCGACGCCGCATTGGTGTTGTCCTGCAAGACTTCCATATTTTCTCGGGTTCGATTCTCGACAACATCATGCTCGGCAATCCAAACATCAGCCGCGAGCAGGCGATTGCGGCCGCCGAAGCTGTCAACGCCAATGAGTTCATTGAAAAACTGCCGCAAGGCTACGACACGCCGCTGGTGGAGCGCGGCCAGAACCTCTCTCAAGGTCAGCGGCAGCTGCTTGCCTTTGCCCGGGTGCTGGCCTCAGACCCTGAAATCCTGGTCCTAGACGAGGCAACCGCAAGCATCGACACAGAAACCGAACAGCTGATTCAAAAAGCCCTGCAAAGCATTATGGAGGGACGTACCTCGATCCTAATTGCCCACCGTCTACAAACCATTCAGGAAGCAGATCGTATTCTGGTATTAAAGGATGGCGAAGTGAAAGAGCTTGGCAGCCATCA
>JBKAGC010000263.1:0-4877 GCA_046290215.1 Pseudomonadales bacterium
GAGGCAAACAAGGTATCGCGAAATACTATAGGATCTACGACACATCGAACGAACAAGCCGCCTAACAGATGGATAACGCCGCAAAAAAATTTCAGCTTGGCAAGGTCATTTTCACCATAAGCGGAAAATCACCAGCCGCGAAATACTTTATAGAGGAGTTTCAGCCAGTTGCTTACTCAGGTGAGACAAAACCACAGCTAAGCATCCAGTTCGTTAACTCGCTACCCAGGCTAGAACCTGAGGTTAAAACCTCAACCCTGGCCGCAGCGGAAAATGCGATTAGATACGATACCGCTGCGTTCTCACAGCTGTTTATAGAGCACGATGGCGACTATTCACTTTATATTGAGCCGCACCCAATCAAATGGATCAAAAAGATCCTACCGGAACTACTAGTCAGACTCAGGGAACCAAGCCATCTTTCCCCCCATCAGGCGCTGGCCAAGGCGGTGCTTTACGATGCTTTTGACTATGTTTTTCAAAATCTACAACTTCAATTTGATCAAACTTTCATCCACGCAAGTTCTGTGAGCAAGTCCGACCAGGCACTGTTGTTTCCCGCGTGGGGTGGCGTTGGAAAAACCACATCTCTACTGAAACTTATGAAACATAAGCGCTATGAGTTCTTATCGGACGACCTGGCGATTATGGACTCAGCGGGCCAGGTGTACCAGAACCCAAAAAAAATACAGGTTTATGCCTATAACATGCTTGGCGAGCCCTGGCTTCAAGACGCGGTTCTAACAGGCAGATCACGAACGGACTTATTAGCCTGGCAGTTTCGACTCAAGAGATTTGGGCCACAAGGCGTTAGGCGGCGCATGTATGCAGGCGAATTATTTGACCATCAACTGGTTGCGAAACAGGCCAGTGTTGCGCAGGTCTTTTATCTGGAACGAAGCAGCACAGATGAATTTGAAACGGTGAGTTTGAGCGCTGGGTCATTGGCAGAGAAAGTCGCTTATGTATTACCCCATGAGCTATCGCCCTATACTGAGATTGCTAGCTTCTATAAAAGCTCTTTTCCCAACGGCAGGCTCTTGTTTGGCCCTAATGAAATGATCGAGCAGGTGCGGCGTATAGTAATGAGTGCTGTCACTACTAGAGCAATCACCTTGCTTAAGATTCCGCTGTCCGCTAAACCCGAGGACATCTATTCGAAGCTAACATCGTTGCTTGATAACAGCTAACATTAGCGAACATCTTTATCACACTATGCAAAGCGTCTTAAATCGAGAACAAGAGTGAAACTCGCGATATTTGTTGACGAATTCCCGGTGCTGTCCCAGACGTTTGTCCTTAATCAAATACGAGGACTCATCGAGGCGGGACTCGACGTCACAGTGCTAGCAAGGATTGCTGGAAACGATGACGCCAGGCAACACCCCGATTTCGCATTCTGTCAGACCCGGGCAAAAATCCATTATCTCGATCCTGAGCCCAGGACAAAACTCGCTAAGCTACTGCACCGAATCGGCGGAACAATTCAAGGACTGATTCGACCGGCTACCAGAAGGAAAACTCTTTCCAGCCTCAATGCTCGCAGGTTTGGCCATTTGTCCACGCGCTTAATTTTGCCAACGCTCGTCGCCAGATCTAACGATAGACTTAAGTTTGATGTCATTCTGTGTCACTTTGGAACTGGCGGTGTTTTGATGAACTGCTTGAGGGAACTGCAGTTGATCGAAGGGAAAATTGCGACGGTTTTTCACGGCAGGGATGTATCATCCGAGCAGGAGCTCAGGCGTTATACCCGGCATTATTCGAGGCTATTCACGGCTACCGAATTATTGCTACCAATCACCGAACTCTGGAAAACCAGGTTAAACGAACTAGGATGCCCTGCAGATAAACTCCGCGTGCATCGCATGGGCGTAAGTCTTGATACCTTTGAATTCTCAGAGAAGCCTGAGGAAACAGGAAAGCCCTTCAAACTGTTTAGCGCAGCCAGGTTCACCGAGAAGAAAGGCTTGAAATACGCATTGAAGGCCGTGGCACAAGCTTCAGCGAGCATTGATCTAGTTTACTCCATCGCTGGTTACGGAGAACAAGAACAAGAACTTAAGGAACTGGTTAAGCGCCTACAACTCGAGGATCGGGTGAATTTTATTGGGCCAATCAACCAGACTGAAGTACTTGCACAAATGATTGACTCCCACGCCTATTTATTGCCCAGTGTCTCAGCAGCTAACGGCGATATGGAGGGGCTTCCGGTTTCAATCATGGAAGCAATGGCTGTGGGCACCCCGGTTATTTCCACTTTTCATAGCGGCATACCTGAGTTAATTACTCACCAGGAAAATGGACTGCTGTCAGAAGAGCGAAATGTTGAACAGCTTACAGAGAACATCAAACTTTGCGCCCATTCGTCTGAGCTTAGGCACAAGCTAGCACTACGGGCCAGAGCCAAGATAGAAAGCGAATACAGTATCGCAACACTAAACGCGCAGTTAGTGAAGTTATTGAAGGGTCTTATAGAATCACAACAGTGATACAACACATTATAGCGTTCTCGGTTGAATGCCCTTTAGCGCTCACTAGTAAAGATAGGCCGCCCAGAGGCAGCCTATCCTAAAATACACGGCGCTATTTGATTTACGCCGCTGTACTATCTTACTGACCAATAAAGGTCACTAGCATCAGGAGCGTTGCGCCCCAGGAAACCAGGTAGACTGGCGTGCGCAGAAAGGGCACACCCAGGGTGTACACCACCGCGTAAGCCACCCGGGCGTAGAAGAATGTCATGGCGCAATTCACGACAAGCGCCTCATTCATTGGGTTTGCTGCACCTAATAGCACCGCCACGGCAAAGGCGGGCAGGGTTTCAACCATATTCAAGTGTGCGCGCCTCGCTCTCGCGGCCCAGAGCGGAATCGCCGGCTCCACGGTGGGGTAACCTTCCGGGTAATTATTGAAAAATGTCAAAAACCCCCAGGCAAACACGCGGTTTAAAATGTAAGGCACCCATTGCAGCAAAAGTAATGCCGCAGACAGTGCCAGGTATAGATAGGCCTCATTCATCGCCTGGCACTCCTGCGAAGCCCTGGAAGATTGCTTCTAGCTTGTTACCGAACGGGTCACGGACAAACGTTGTATAGACGTCTGGCAATGGGTATGCCGCCCTTGGCCCGGGCTGACCGGCACAAATACCACCGGCCGCTATTGCCTGAGCATGAAATGCATCCACAGCCATTTGACTGCTCGCTCGAAAGCACACATGGGTGCCATTTCCCTGGGAAGCTGCCTCACCGTTTTCTGGCTTCATAATCAAAAATTGCACGGCATCGGTTCCGTAGGCGACGAAACCCTCTGTTTTTGCCAGGGCTAGAATGTTGAGTTTGGCAAGCAATGGCGAGTAGAACGCCTCTGCCGCATTGATGTCCGCAACGCCGACACTCAAGTGATCAATAATGTTCATAGTTTGCTCCAAGTTTGTTACCCGTGGCTTAAGAGACAAGCCGCTTAAGCCACGGCGACGTGGTTAAAGTTCGTTGGCTGCGGTATGACGGATCTTGCGCCACTGGCTGCGGGCTTTTTTGATGGTGCCGTCACGATCTTTTTGATACATCTTGAAGATGTCTTCATTCAAAAAGACGTACAGCTTGCCGTCCACAACATCAGCGTAATTTGGGTCGCCATCAAACTTCTTGCCAACTGACACACCGAAAGTACAGAAACCGCCGTTTTGGGGCGTGAATCGATCCGGACGCTTTTCAAAGGTCTTTTTGTTGTCAGCACTGGCAAAGTAATAGGCTACACCGTCATGCACCGCAGTATGGGTAGCACTACCTTCGATCCGATTGCCGAGCTCAAGAAATGCCACGGGGTCAATGCCATGCAGGGCCAAAGGTGCACCTGCTGCAGTGAGACCGGGCACCACATTGAATTCATCATCTGCCAACGCTGGTTGTACAGCCATCAAGACAGAACTGGCTAACAGTACTGTGATGGTTCGTTTTATGGACTTAATCATGCTACTTCCTTCTGTGAGTAAAATTTCAGTACGTGAAACACGTGCTGTGCATTTTGCTCAGCGAGGAACTACCAGCAATTGAACAGGGGCTAATCAGGATTCAAGGTCAAAACTATGAGACGTTTGGTAAAGAACGGCTTTGCATCCGATACTGACTTGGTGAAACACCGTACTTATCGGTAAAAGCACGGGTGAAAGCCGACGGTGACTTATAGCCCGTGGTACTTGCGATCTGCTGAACGCTAAGCTGCGAACCTGATAGTTGCTGCATGGCCCTTTGCAAGCGCCACTCGGCAAGGTATGACATTGGCCCCGTCCCCATTAGCATACTGAAGCGATCCGCAAAGCGGCTCCGCGACATGGCAACTTGACTTGCCAGGCGTTCTACGGTCCAACTCTCCTCGGGATAACTATGCATCAATCTCAGAGCGCTACTCACTTTACTGTCACTAAATGCCAGCAAAATGTTTTTGAGTGGTTCTGACCCCTCCGCTCCGGTTTTCACCGCTTCTAAGAAAATAATTTCTGCAAGACGGGTTAACGCTGCATCGCTGCTTTGTTTGGGGTTGGTCAAGCAGCGCGCCAGCAAGCGCAGTACGTCATCGAGAATAGGATTCTCAGCCCTTTGCCGTGAAGTGATGTGCAGATAAGCAGGCAAAGCATCAAGTAAGGGGTGGCTGGCACCAGGTCGAAAGCTAACGTGACCGCACAACATTTTGGTTGCGGCGCTTTCGTCCGGAACCCCCAGGCGCAAAACCCCTTGATCCTGATAGCCTGCCTGCTCCAGAACCTTCTCTAGCTGTGTCGACGAAGCGTTCCTGGTACGTTTTACGCAGCTTCATCACCTCGGTAAGGTCCACCTCATTGAAGGTGGTGAGCATAGCCGTTTCGTTCTTCGCACTGA
>JBKAGC010000264.1:0-4843 GCA_046290215.1 Pseudomonadales bacterium
AAGAACCTGTTTGATGCGTCACGCGTGCTGCAAGAAGTTGCGGCAGGGCTGCCTCAATCAGATTGGTTGGGGGCTAGTTGGCTACGCCGTCACGGTAACCTCTACAGTGCGATTCAAACGCAAAAAACCACGTTGTTTTTGTTGTTGCTAATGTTAGTGGCGGTGGCAGCATTCAACCTGATTTCTAATTTAGTCATGATCGTGAATCAACGGAAGGGAGACATCGCAATTTTCCGCACGATGGGGGCCAGCCGCGGCTCAGTTTTACAGATATTTCTCTGGCATGGTCTGTTTATTGGTTTGATCGGTATCATGTTTGGTCTCGTCCTGGGGTGTTTATTAGCGCTCTTTATTACACCGATTTATGGCGCTATTGATCAAATGCTGAACCTTGGTTTGATGGACGAATACTTTATTCATTACTTGCCGGCGCAGATCCTCTGGCAAGACCTCCTTTTTATTAGTGGTATCTCGGCGTTGATATGTTTCTTCGCCAGTCTCTATCCAGCACTACTTGCCGCTAACACATTACCCGCAGAGGCGCTTCGCTATGAGTAATCCGACAGTGGTGCAAGTAGAAGGGCTAAACAAATCTTTTACCCAGGGTGCTGAACGCTTAGATGTGCTGAAAGATTTATCGCTTCAGGTTGCAGCAGGTGAACGTGTCGCCATTGTAGGCTTGTCAGGTAGTGGTAAAAGTACATTGCTGCATTTGATTGCCGGATTAGACCAGGCTGATAGCGGCTCAGTGCGAGTGGCGGGTCAGGCGGTATTTGAACTTGCCGAGGCTGATTTGTGTCAATTGCGCAATGAACATCTGGGTTTTGTCTATCAGTTTCATCACCTTCTGGCGGACTTCTCGGCGCTAGAGAATGTTGCTATGCCGCTGCTGATCGGCGGCGTTAACAAAACCGATGCCATGGCCCGGGCAAACAACTTACTGCAAAAGGTGCACCTTGAGAATCGCGCGAGCCATAAACCGGCCCAGCTTTCCGGCGGGGAACGGCAAAGGGTGGCCATTGCCAGAGCATTGGTGAATAACCCTACCTGCGTGCTGGCTGATGAACCCACTGGTAACCTGGATGAGACGTCTGCGGCTGAGGTGGATGAACTTATGCTAAATCTCAGCCAGGAGATGGGCACCAGCTTTGTGGTGGTGACGCACAATACCGATCTGGCGAAACGGCTTGACCGTGTTTTGCGGCTACACAACGGACAACTGATTGCATGAATACGCCTATTTTAGTTGGTATGCGTTTTATGCTCAGTCGCAATACCACCAGGTTTCTGTCTTTGATCACAAAAGTTTCCGTGTTTGGTTTGATGCTTGGCGTCATGGCACTGGTGATTGTGGTGTCTGTGATGAACGGTTTTGATACCCAGCTAAAACACCGAATCCTGGGTGCTGCGCCCCATGTCATCAGCAAAACGCCATTAAAAGATAGCGGCGTGATCGCTAGCGCTGAGTTTCTTCGCTATCAAGGCATGGTGCTCGCCGGAGATAGCCGCCTTGTATCGATTTTCGGAGTTGATCCGGGGCAAGAAGCTAAGGTGTCGGTGATCCCCCGGCATATGGTGGAAGGTTCCATTCAAGCCCTAACCCCAGGCTCAAATCAAGTCATCATGGGCGCCACACTGGGTGCCCGTTTGGGTTTATGGGAAGGTGATAAGACCACCTTGTTAATACCAGTAGCTTCAACAGGAGGCAGTAGTGTTGTACCGAAGATCGCCCGGGTGACAGTTGCAGGCTTTTTCCGCCTTAACTCTGAATTAGATCACGGCTTATTGCTGATGAATGTGCAAGATCTGCAAACCTTTGTGGATGCCGACCAGGTGCAGTATCGAAATACCCTCAAAGACATCTTCACAGCAGGGCAATATGCCAACGCAGCGGAAATTGAGACCACCTGGTACGAGGATTATGGCGACTTTTTTGCCGCCGTGCGTATGGAAAAGATCATGATGTTTTTGCTCCTGACCATGATCGTATTGATCGCCGCGCTCAATACCGTGTCAGGATTGAGTATGATGGTGAAGGAAAAGCAAAGTGAGATTGCAGTACTGAGGACTATGGGGCTAGCGCGGCATCAAGTTAGTTTAATTTTCATTGTTCAAGGTAGCATCATTGGCTTAAGCGGCGTCCTGTTGGGTTTGTTGTTTGGTTTGCCAATTGCTTTCAATGTTACCGAGGTGGTCGGATTTTTTGAGAACATGGCAGGGGGGCGAATGCTCGCCGGTACCTATTTTGACAGGGTACCCACCGATGTGCGCTGGGCAGATATTGGCTTGATTGCCGCTGTGTCTATGCTGATTGCCGTGCTCGCTACCTTGTATCCGGCATTCCGCGCCGGTCAATTAGAGCCAGCCCAGGTGTTACGGGCTGAGTAGTTAGTTACCGAGCTTAAGCTTGCGCTTCAAACGCCGCATGGACCAGTTTCTTGCCACCTTCCAGCGCCAGTACACCCGTACGCCAATAAACCCGATGATACTCAGAACGGTACCGCAAAGGATGCAGCCCAGTAGCAGCGGTTGCCAGACAATGGCTATCTGACTAGCAAGCCACTCCAATGAAAATTCGACCCCTGAAAGTTGGTTGGGTTCTCCCAGTAGCCAATTGCCGATGCGATAACAGAAATACATCATGGGCGGCATGGTGATGGGGTTACTAATCCACACGAAGCCAAGGGCGAGGGGAAGATTGCAGCGAATCCAGGCTACGAGTAACACACAAGGAATCATCTGAAATGGAATTGGCAAGAAGCAGCAAAAAATGCCAATCAGGGTGGCAAAAGACACAGAGTGGCGATTGAAGTGCCAGAGATTCGGTTCAAGTATGATGTGGCTTAAAAATTGGAGCGTGCGGGTTTTTCTCAGCTCCTCTTTGGTAGGCAGATACTTCTGGTACCACATTATTGTTTATACCCTGGCAGAACCACATCGGCGCTGCGCATTATGCCCAAACAGCGCCTGTTTGACACTATTGGAGCACGCTGTTTCGGGCAATTTGCTGACAAATTGTTGCGTCGAATTCGGGCACAGTGGCATTCATGTATTGGGCATTGCTTTGCTTCTGTGGCGGCACCGCGCTGGTGGGGCTATTACCGACACTACCTGGCGAGCATGGCCCGGTACTGCTTTTACTGGCGGGGTTGCTAGGGTCTCTTCGGCGGCGGTTGTGGTGGTTGATGGGTTGCCTTTTGGGGCTGGCCTACGGTCTTTATGCTGCTCAGGGCTGGCTCGCGCAAAACTTGCCACATAGTCTTGAAGGTCAAACCCAGCGAATTATTGCTCGCGTTACGACAGTGCCAGAACCGCTTGCAGACCGATTTAGGTTGCAAGTTCTGGTCACCCAGGGCCGCTTAAAAGATCACCGTTTGCAACTGCTAATCCTCGAAGGAGACCCGCCAGCTGTCGGTGAAACCTGGTCCTTGCCGGTCAGGCTATTTCGCCCCAGAGGAACTGTGAATCCAGGTTTGTTCGATTACGAGGCCTGGCAGTTACAAGCAGGGTTGCACGGCTCTGGGTACGTGCTGCCGAGCCATAAGTCTTATCGTGTCAGCGCGGCACCGTCCTGGTATGGATTTCATGGCGTGCGCGAGAAACTTGGCGACTATTTGCAGCATCAGGTGGCCGACCCGGTATCTCGAGGTGCCCTGGCGGCGTTAATTATCGGTTCCAGCCAGCAGCTCAGTGAATCTACCTGGTTGACGCTGACTCGAACAGGCACTAACCATCTGTTTGTGGTGTCCGGACTGCATTTGAGTCTCGTGGCTGCGGTAGTCTTTTTAAGTTTACAACTGTTGCGTATCCACTCCGGCGTTTGTTTGTTGTTGGTTCTCTGCACAATCAGCGCGTATAGCTTGTTGGTGGGCTTTGGCTTACCGGTACAGCGGGCATTGGTTATGACAAGCCTTGGATTGCTCCTGATCCACGGTAAGCGATTAAGTGTTGGATTAAGGGTCATGGTACTGGCCCTGGTCGGTGTCACGCTGTTAAACCCCTTTGCCTCGCTAGGCGCGGGTTTTTGGTTGTCTTTTGTTGCCGTCACCGGTTTGTTGTTGGGCTTTGCTGGATACCAGGCTGTGACCGGCAACCACCTGCTGCTTTACACGCGTACCCAATGGGTGGCTTTACTTAGTACCGCGCCAATTTTGCTCTTATGGATGGCCCAGGTACCGCTTATGTCACTGGTGGCTAACTTTACCGCGGTCCCTGTGCTGGGACTGTTGGTTGTGCCCCTGATCATTGCCTTTTTGGTATTGCTTGCGGTGGGTTGTGATGAATTGGCGGGATTGATTTTGACTTTGCTGCAATGGGTATTAGAGAGATTATTGCAGTGGCTCAACTGGTTGACGCAGCGAGATTGGACCCACGTTTATTGGCTTGAGTTTGGCCCGCAGTTTTTACTTTGTCTGATAGGAAGTGCGCTGCTCTTAGCACCTCGAGGTATAGTGCCACGTTGGTTGGGGCTGTTTTGCTGGCTACCAATTTTCACTGGCGCCAATGTCAGTGACCCGGTACAAAACTATTTGCAGGTGACGGTGCTTGACGTTGGTCAGGGCCTGTCAGTGTTGCTGACAACACCGCAAACTACTGTGGTTTATGACACTGGACCGTCATCCTTAACCAGTGATGCCGCAGCTCAGGTCCTGTTACCTGAATTGAAGAAACAGGGGCGAACGATGATTGACCTGTTGATAGTCAGTCATGGTGATGATGATCATGCTGGCGGTGTTCAATCTATTGTGGCACGAGTGCCGGTGCAAAAAGCCATTTCTAGCGATCCTGATTATGGTGCACACTGTACGAGGGGAAGTGCTCAGTTTCATGAGTTAACGATTCA
>JBKAGC010000265.1:0-4783 GCA_046290215.1 Pseudomonadales bacterium
CGATTGAAGCTAAAACAATTTCTCGAAACACACGCAATTGCAGAGGTTTGGTAACATAATCATTAGCCCCTACCTCATAGCCCCTAACGATTTCACTAGCGCCTAATTCAGCTGTCAGAAACAGAACGGGGGTTTGCAAGTACTTCGGCTTACACCTTAGCTCTTGGCAAAGATCGAAGCCGTCTACTCCCGGCATTTTCACATCAAGTAAAAACGCAGCAGGCGTGCAGTCTTTGAGTTTCTCAAAACACTGCTCTGCGTTTTCCGCTTCAACACAGGTGAACTCAGCTTCTAATACCCTTCGCAGTAGGCTTCTATTACTCGCATCATCGTCAACCAGCATGATTATGGGCTTAGGGGAACCAATCGTTGTTACGTTCATCTGCTCCTCCAGTAAAAATGCAAAACGTTGTCTGGTTCAGCTCAACTGCCGCGCACTACCAGCCAACACATAAGTCGGTGACGAAAGAACGATGACCAAAGTCCAACATAGCAATGCTAAAGAGCTCGAAATTCTTTCCAAAGACTAGCTGTAACTTAAGCGCTCGATAGCCAGATAACGAAAACATCCGCGTCCAGCGCTATTTTTTTCTCACGCATCTAATGCTAAGTATTTAGACGTAGAGGCGCTAATATGTTTCGCTATTGCTTAACTGTCAGGTCAACAAATCAGTTATGAGCCCACATTCGACCATGGATCGTACTAGTACGCTGCATCCGCAAAAGCATGTGCTTTATGTTGAGGACAATGAGCCTAACAGGCGGCTTATGAGCCGTATTGTATCGACCCTACCTGACGTGGCGTTACACCTTGCAAAAAACGCAAACGAGGCGCTAAAGGCTGTCGATGACATTCAATTTGATTTGATATTGCTCGACTTACGCTTACCGGGTCCGAGTGGGTACGAGATTTTCAAAGAACTAAAAAACCGACAAGACCTGGCGAAGGTACCGGTGTACGCAATCTCTGCTGATGCAATGGCCCACGATCAAGAACGTGCAGAACAAGCCGGATTTACAAAATTTATCCCAAAACCGCTAGATATACGCTGTTTTTCGAAAATCCTTACCAGACAACTCAATTTAGGCGCGTAAATATTGCGCATTCTGGATAGCGTATTGAATTCTTACTGCCACACTGTATATAAAGAGGAGGGTTTATGAAGCGCTACCAAAAGCCTGCACACACTATCCTTTATGTAGACGATGATCTGGCAAATCTAAGGATTTTTGAGCGCATATTTCTCAACTGTGGCGATTATGAAATCTGCACCACTCACTCTGCTAACAAAGCGCTTGAGCTGATCCATAAAAGCTCTCCAGATTTGGTACTACTAGATCTCAATTTGCCAGATATGTGTTCGTACGATTTTGCAGATCAGGTCGACAGCGCCAACATCCCCATCATTGCAGTTAGCGGTCAGCGAATTGAACCAGACCACCGCGATAGTTTCAGCGGCTATATTGCTAAACCCTACCGGGTAGATGATTTAAAGCAATTGATTCACGGCACACTTAAGGCATCTGTTTGCCTGCATAGTCTGTAACAGAATCTATGGCAAAGCATCTTCTGTGGGTGCCCGTTGCATCGGCGAAACCAATACCGACTCGCCCACTTGCCGTTGCGTTATCACTTTAAAGCCGTGTCGCTGATATAGGGAAATATTCATTGGATTTGACGACTCTAGATAACCAGGCGCGCCTGCATTGTCGAGCAAAGCCGTGGCATGCTGCATCAGAGCCGCACCATAACCCTTGCCTCGGTGGCCAGGGTCAACACCAATCAATGGCAAATACCAACAGTTTTCATCCTTGGGATGAAACTCTTCAAAAAACTCTAACAGTGCGCCGGCCTCTGCCGCGATGTCTGCAGGTAAAAACTCGCCCACTAAAGCTTCTAGTTTGTCCTCGTCTGCTTTTACCCCTGGCGGGTACCAGATCGCCGCGCCGGTTATTCCCTCGGTGACAAAGCAGGTACCAGCATCCAAGGCCGGCTCCAGAAAAACCTCCACCAGCGCGGGGAAGTACTTAAGGAAGTTCTCACCCTTAGGCAACCACCAGCGATTCAAAGGATCAGCGGCAAAGGCCAAGGTGAGCGTCGCAACCACACTGGGGCGATCTGCACGGGTGGCGACAGTTAAGTTTGCTCCGGTCTGCATATTAGTACTCTACGTTTTTAGCGCAGAGCTTACCTTATCGCGTCGCGACTCGCTTTAGATGGCTAACTGTTTCCAGCGACTGCCGATAAACTTCCAAACACCAGTTTCCGGGTTGACGCTATAGTCCTTCTTCAGTTCCCAACCAATATCAGCGACCTTCTCAATAGCATCTAGAATGTAGTCCACCTCGGACTGCTCGATGAAGTAATTAAAGTTCACCCTGACCCACCCAGGGCGACGCAGCATCGCGCCATTTTGTACCGCCTCATCAATCTCGGCACTGGCCTCGTCATCAATTTCAAGCAGCAGGTGCCCATAACGACCCGCACAAGAACAGCCACCTCTGGCTTGAATGCCATAGAGATCGTTCAGCAGCGCCACAATCAAACCAAAGTGCAATTCTGTGTCACCGCGCACTACCTGAAATGACAGGATTGAGAGCCGGTCTTGATCCAGTGGTCCGAGAATACGAATGTCTGGGTTAGCAGAAAAGCGCTTGATAGCTTGTTGAATAAAGCGCTCTTCTTGCTGCTCGATAAGCGATGTCCCGATCTCTTGCTTGAGTTGCATGGCAAGTCCAGCACGGATGGAGCCGATGATATCTGGCGTTCCCGCTTCCTCACGGCTGACGAGATTTTTCGACCAGGAGATTTGTTTTGGTGACACGAAGCTAACTGTGCCCCCTCCCTGAGTGGTTGGGATTCCAGGACGCAGCGCTGTCTCATTCGCCACCAATACCCCAGGTGTTCCTGGGCCGCCGACAAACTTGTGCGGCGAAAAGAATATGGCATCCAATCCACCACCTACTGTCATATCCATTTCAACATAGGGTGCTGCTGCTGCGTAGTCCCAGGCTGTAATGGCACCAAAGTCTTTCATCAATTGGTTGATGGCCACAACGTCGGTTTTTATCCCGGTCACATTCGACGCAGCGGAAAAGCTACTGACAATTAATCGGTCGCCTTCTATTCGCTGTAGTTGATTGCTCAACCAGTCCTGGTCGAGCACGCCTTCCGCCGTTAGCGGTACCACGCGCAGATCTACCGGCAGGTTACGCCAGGGTAGTTCGTTAGAATGATGTTCATAAGAACTAATAAATACCACCGGCATCCTGGCCTGCCCGCTCAAATCCAAGAGTTGTATCCATTTGCTAACGGCCGCGGTGGTGCCAGAACCGCAAAAGATCACTTTATCGCTTTCCCGGCCGTGGACCGCGCGCCAGATGGTTTGCCGCGCATGCTCTCGCAGCTCCGTGGTTTTTGCCCCGCAGTAAGAAGATTCAGAATGGGTGTTGGCGTAATACGGCAGCACCTCGTCGCGAATGTAATCTTCGATGGCGGCAACTGAACGACCGGACGCGGTGTAGTCGGCGTAAACCAATGGCTTTTGGCCAAAGGGTGTTTCGATCTTGACGTGCTTGCCTATCAGGCCATCTCGCAGTTCTTGGAGTTTGTCGGTTTGCTGAGTTGCCGTCAGGATCATAGCGCTGGATCGTTGTGAATGAAGGCAAGATATTACGTCACTAAAACTGAAATATGGTTCCCATTTTCACGAATATCTCACATAATCAGAAACGTTCGTTTCTCTATAGCCTTAAAATTCGGATTATTTATCCATGACGACCCAGCATGACAAAACCGATTTAAAAATCCTGCAAAAGCTCCAGGTAGATGCCAGCCTGTCGGTTGCCGAGTTGGCCGAGCAAACCGGCATCTCTAAATCCGCATGCTGGCGGCGGCTGCAGAAGCTGGAAGAGTCAGGTTACATAAAAGGCCGGGTGACACTCGTTGACCAGGACAAGGTCAATTTGCCAATCACTGTCTATATTCAGGTTCGCACGAACCAACACAATGTGGACTGGGCCAAGAAGTTCAAACAGGTCATTGCCAGCATTCCGCAAATTCTTGAAGTTGCCAGGATGAGTGGCGATCTTGATTATCTGGTGAAAGCGGTGGTGCCTGATATGAAAGGCTATGACGACCTTTACAACAAAATGCTCCAGGCTGACCTGTTCGACGTGAGCGCCAGCTTTGTTCTGGAGCAGATGAAGTACACCACAGAGTTGCCGCTAGATTTCGCCTGAGCTATTGAGATTGGCCCATTCGGGCCCCATGCGGCTAATCCAAACTCGCCATCGCCAGATAAACAATGCCAAGCAACAGGCACACGAAAAACGTACTAAACAACAAACCGGCAATCACAAAGTGCAACCAATGCCCCCTGGAAAAGTCACGCTCGTAATTCTTATGCCGTTGCACACCTAACGCAGCCCACAAGGTAGATTGCAGCATCTCACGGAAACTCAAGGGCTTTTCTTCTGGCATGGATTTCTCCCACGAAAACTCGGCGGGATTGGAACACATTTCAATTAGTTGAAAAATAGTTTCTAATTCTCAATATACGCGAATTTATTTCTCTAATTGTCATGAGTGAATCCCTTAAGAACCTCGCCTTGTTTGTCACTGTGGTGGAGCACGGCGGCTTTGCTAATTCCGCAGACGAACTGGGCATCACACCCTCGGCTGTGAGCAAAAGTATTGGCCGCCTCGAAGAACGGCTGGGCACCCGGCTGTTTACGCGCTCCACGCGCTCCATCAAGTTAACAGAACCAGGCCATGAACTTT
>JBKAGC010000266.1:0-4779 GCA_046290215.1 Pseudomonadales bacterium
GCGACGCTGGTCTCAGGTCCGTCCAACGCACGCGCCGTCGGTCTCGGCAAACGCCTCGCAAAAGGCCTTATCCGCAACAGACTGCGGAAATGGGTCAGGCGTTTATCCTGCGCCTGGCCGGGCTCAAAGAAACTCAAGGTGAGGTCACTGCCGCTGCTGAAGAATTGCTCCGTGTTGCCCGGGGTAACGAGGCTGAGTCGGCCAGGGTGGCCAGGTTTCGTGCGGCAGAACTGTTCCTTCAGAGTGGCGAGTTAGATCGCGCCATCGAACATTTCCGCTACTACGCCCATAACCACCCTGAGCCTGCTGCAGTGCGTTATGAAGCCATGCAGCATATGGATGAACTGTACCAGGCAACAGCTGAGCCACAGAAGCGCAACTACTGGCTACGCAAGAAACGCGACCTATACAAAACGTTAGCTGAAGATGAGCGCTCCGAGCGAATTCGTTATCTGGCTGCAGAAGCTGGTTTTCATTTAAGTGAAACGGATTTTGAAAAATTTACCACAGCCAAGCTGAATTTACCCTTGCAGCGCAGCTTGCAGGCCAAGCAGAAACTGCTGAAGCGAAGTCTCGCTAACTACCGTGCGGTAATTGAGATTGGTGTGGTGGAATTTTCATCTCAAAGTTACCTGCGCATGGCACAGCACTTTCAAGTGTTAAGTGAGGATCTTCTCAATGCGGAGCAGCCCCGTGGATTAAACGCCCTGGAGCAGGAGCAATACGAACTCTTGCTGGAAGAACAGGCGTTCCCGTTTGAAGAAAAGGCCATTTCCTTGCACGAGCAGAATCTACAATTGGGTTGGGAGTTCGGCTGGAATGACGCGGTCAACCAAAGCTTGCTGGCGTTACAAACGCTGTTTCCGGCCAAGTTTCAGCGTCCATTGATGGAGGTGGCGTATGTTAACCCGGCGGAATAAGTTGTTGCTTATCCTGATGTTGGTGTGCTGCCAAGGGTGTCAGGTTAGCTCGCAACGCCCTGTTACCGTGCTCGAGCGCAGCGACCCTCCACCTGTTTCTGTTGCACCCTTAAGTCCTATGCAAGTCTTACTCAAGGACGGTCAGTTGGCCGCTGCGGAAAAGCTGTTACGAGAAGAGCTTGCGGAACAACCTTCTGCTATAGCCACTCGCACCAACCTGGGCATCCTGCTTGCGAGGACTAACCGCGTAGATACTGCTCTGGAAACCCTCAGTAAAGTGGTTACCCAGCAACCAGGTTATTGTCCCGCAGAGCTGCAACTTGCAGCAATTCATTTGCAGTATTTTAGAATCCAACAAGCCGAGCAGGCTTATTTAGCTTGCCTGACGCAAGACTTTGTTCATCCGGCGGCACTGTTAAATCTGGGCATTCTTTATGAGTTGTACCTGGGTCAGTTAGACCAGGCATTGTCGTTTTACGAACGATATCAAGCTGCGGTAAGCGAGCCGGAAGTCCCTGTGGGCCGCTGGATAGCTGATCTTAACCGCAGACTGGAAGCTAGCACCATCAATAATCAGTTAGCGGAGGCACGGCCATGAAGTTTATGATGTTAGCCATCGGGATATTCACCAGCCTCCTTGCTGCAGCAGCGGACGACACAATTTATCTCGAAGAGACGGTAATCACCGGTAACCAGGAGTTACCCAAAGTGTTGTACATCTTGCCCTGGCGTGAGATGGACACAGAGCTTTTGCCCCAGCGCCAGCTCGACTTCTCCGAGCAAAGTGTTCTTACCCCCGTGTACCCAGACGCCCATGGGCGTGAACTTAAATTTCGTCAAGCGTTGATCACCAGCAGGCAAAAGCTGGCCAGTGAACAGCAATCGACTCATATCGTCAGTGATTAAAGGAGAACCCTATGGACATACTGACCTCAGTCATTCAATTTTTTCAATCCGGCGGCCCATTTATGGTGCCCATTGCGCTCGTGCTGATTGTCGGGCTTGTCATTGCCCTGGAGCGATATTGGTTTCTGGCGCGAGTGATGCGTGCCAATCGGAAAGACTATCAGGCGCTCATGCCGCTGCTGGCTAAAGGTCGATTGCCTGAACTCTTGAAGCGAACCCAACAGCCGGGTTCTGCTGTTGGTCTGGTGTTTCAGTCTGGACTTGCCCGCATGGAGTCCACCAGGCGTCGCCAGGATGTTGAATATGCCATGGAAGAGGGTTTGCTAGAGTCGCTGCCAGCGATAGAGAAGCGCACACCGTACCTTGCGACCTTTGCCAACATCGCCACCTTACTTGGTTTGTTGGGGACGATTATTGGCTTGATTGCGGCGTTTACTGCAGTGGCCAATGCAGATCCTGCGGAGAAAGCCACGCTGCTGTCCCAGAGTATCTCCATTGCCATGAATACCACGGCTTTTGGTTTGATGGCGGCAATCCCCTTGTTGCTTATGCATGCCTATTTACAAGGTAAGACCCGCTCAATTATTGAGAACCTGGATATTGCCATCGTTAAGTTTCTCAACTTTGCGGAAGGTCAAAAGTCCAACGCCGCGTAACTGGCAGGGTAGGAGGGTCGCTTATCATGGCTACGAGAAATACCGCCAATCATAGCCGCCGAGGCCGGCGCAGAGGACAGGAAGCGGAAATACCGGAACTGAACGTCACGCCGTTTATGAATCTCATGATTGTTCTGGTACCGGTACTGCTGTTGTCTCTGGTGTTTACCCACACCACGGTTATCCAGTTAGACTTTCCGGCAGCCACGGGAGACGCGACGGAAAGTCAGCAGCATCTAGAGATTAGTATTCTGGCTGACGAAATCGTGGTTGCGGATCATCGCGGTGTGTTAAAGCGGTTACCGAAAGTTGCCGGCACTCATGACTTTGCTGGTCTCAATCAGGTCATGTTTAGTGCCAAACAACAAATGCCCAACAAGCGTGATGCCTTGATTTTGCTCCAGCCGGATACGGATTATCAGGCTTTGGTGTTTGTCATGGACAATGTCCGTGCTTACGAGAACCTCGAGTTATTTCCCAATATGTCTCTGGGCGATGTGCCAGTAGTACAGACAGGCGGTGCGTCATGAGTTTGCGTCGACAACGTCGCGGTCTAACGGCAAAGCCCGCTTCACTCAATCTGGTTTCCTTGATGGACATTTTTACCATTCTGGTTTTTTTCTTGATGGTGAACGCCAGTGAAGTGGAAATACTCGAAACCAGCACGGCGATCAAACTGCCGGATTCCACATCCGAACATGATCCAGATGAGCGGGTATCTATTGAAGTCAGCAATGACGAACTGTTGTTGCAAGGGCGAGTGATCGCTCAGGTGCCGGACATCCTCGCCCGGGACGAGTTAATGATTAAAGAGTTGGTGAGTGAGTTAGCCAGGCAACCTCTGCACTCGGACATAGGCAAAGTGACGATTATGGGCGATAAGGCGCTACCCTATGAGTTGTTGAAGCGCGTTATGGTGTCTTGCCAGACCGCCAACTATCGACAAATTGCCCTGGCGGTCAATCAAGTGTCTAGAGTGAGCGGCGAGGAGGCGTCATGATCGCAACCATCACTCCCTGGGATATTTCTGCGGCGGACAGAAAGTTTCAACGCGTGTTGGCTTACTCATTGCTGGCCGGCCTACTGTCGTCGTTGGCCGTATCTTTGGTACCGCTTCCAGAGCCAGGTGTAAATGAAGAACCGGTGCCGCCGCGTTTGGCGGAAATTATTCTGCCGCCGCCAAAACCCATCCAGCCACCGGAGATCAAGCGGCCCAAGGTCAAACCACCTGAGGTGGTTGAAGCCAAACCGAAACCAAAACCGAAGCCAAAACCAGAGCCAGCTGTGGTGGCAGAAAAACCGCAAACCGTGAAACAAGCCCAGGAGAAGGCCAGGGTTGCAGGTTTACTCGCCTTCCAGGATCAACTTCAGGCAATGCGTGATCAAATGGACGCGACGCAGTTAAACGACACTTCGGCTCTGGTACGCGGTTCCGGAGAAGCGGCAAAGTTAGAGCGAGCCGTGCTAACCAGTTCCGCTGCCACGGCAAGAAAAGCCAGCGTCAACACTGCGGCGCTGTCCCAGGAAACCGGTGGTATTGCTATGACCGGTCGGGAAACCACGATAGTTGAAGCGGTGGAAACCGAAGTGGCCGAATCTGGCGCCATGCGACTGGTGAAACCAGAGTTAAGTGGTGTCAGGAGTATTGAAGAAGTCCGCCGCGTCTTCGATGCCAACAAGGGCGCGATCTTCTCTATTTATAATCGAGCCTTGCGCAAAGATCCCACCTTGCTGGGCAAAGTGGTACTAGAACTTGTGATTCAACCGGATGGAACAGTGTCGGCGTGTGAAGTTCTGGCATCGGAGTTACAAAGCGATGAACTGGTTGCCAGGGTCGTGCGGCGGGTTCAATTATTCAACTTCGGCGAAAAGGATGTCGCCGTGACGCGCATTTCCTACCCGGTACATTTCCTGCCTAGCTAGGTGTTGCGACTAGCTAAAACCATAGCGACAAATAGACCCGGTAAACGATTGCATCCAACTCATATAGGGGTTCTTCACCAAGTGCAGCCCCTGCAGTGACATCTGAAAAGTTTTCGTAGTCGAACATCACATAGTCCACGTGTAGGTTGGCCGAGCCTTTTGAGAATATCCAAAAGCCCTCATGCCCAAAGCTATAGCTAGCACCGGCACCAATGCTGGTGCTGTTGAATGCGGCTAATTCTTTGTCTCTGGCAAGAAAGTTTTGTGCATCCTGGAAGGGGAAAATGTCAGCGTAAAAGTCCGCGTTGGTCTGGTCGTAGTAGCGAAAACTAGCATCCAATTCGATGTGCTCGCCAATGGGGTGGGTATATGAG
>JBKAGC010000267.1:0-4749 GCA_046290215.1 Pseudomonadales bacterium
TTTGCTAATTTATTAAGGTATGTACGAATTTTATCATCTTCTTCTAATAAATTTGAATATTGTTTAAAATCTGCATACCACGCCGCTCGATGTTCTTGCTGCCATCTTGAAAAGCTACACAATCTTGAAGCTTTGCCCCCTTTTGGCTTTACGATTTCCTGCTTTCCTCACAAAATTCGCGCCGCCTCTGCCGGTTGGACCCGGGCAGTGGCGATCATGGAAGACCACAAGGAGTAATGCCATGAAACGCCTCAATGCGATGCTGTTATTGATCGCGCTACCGCTGCCACTATTGGCAGCTAGCATCCAAACCCTAACGCTGGATCATCATGCGCAAACGGATCTCGAACTCACTGTCTACAATAATTTCGCGCTGGTTCGAGATACGCGCCAGGTAGTCTTGCCGCGAGGTAAGCTAAATCTTGAGTTTAAGGAAGTAGCGCAAACCATTGAACCTGGCAGCGTCACGGTGAGCAGTTCTGGCGGCGGAGATATTGATGTACTCGAACAATCTTACCGCTACGATTTATTAAACCGCCAGAGTTTGCTTGAGACCTATATTGGCCGAAAGCTGAAGTACAGTAGAACGGTTCTTCAGGGTGAAACCTACGAGAAGGTACTACGTGAAGGTATCTTGCTATCTACCAATCCGGAAATTGTTGATTTTGGTGATGAGATCGAAATATCTCCTGAAGGAGTCATCTCGCTGCCGGACGTTCCAGATGGTTTGACTTTGAACCCAACCCTGGTTTGGCAATTGGAGAATAGCCGCACCGGGGAGAGAACCCTGGCCACCAGTTACCTTGCCAGTGGTATCCAGTGGCACGCTGACTATGTGCTGGATCTTGATCAACAGGCTGGTAAGCTCAAACTGACTTCCTGGGCCACGGTTCGCAATGATTCAGGTACGGTGCTTGAGAACGCACGTATTCGTTTAGTGGCAGGGAACGTAAATAAAGCAGCCGCAGCGCAGCACAAGGCGGTCTATGCGGCGGCGGATATGCGCCTCGCGAGTGCAGAGGCAGCGCCCATTACCAATCAGGTTACTGGCGCTTATCAGGCTTTTGATCTGCCCAATCGCACCACGTTACTCAACCACGAGGCGAAACAACTAAAGTTTGTCTCGGCAAGCGACGTCGCCTTTACCGAGGTTTATCGGCTGCGTAGTCAGGTTGCTACCTATCAACGTGCCGAACCAGACAACTCTGCTGTGATCTATGAAATCAGTTTTGCTAACGACGATGGGAACGGGCTGGGTATGCCATTGGCTGCTGGTATTGCCAGAACCTACAATTCAGTTAACGGCAATATTGATTTGCTTGGCGAAAGTCGCCTGCAATCAACTCCCGTTGGTCAGGAAGTGACACTGCAGTTGGGACAGGCATTTGATATTAGCGTTGAGCGATTGCAAACCGACTTTGTGCGCCTGTCGGATCGCAGTTTTGAAGTGCGTTATGAGATTAAACTAAGTAATGCGCGCCATCAGCCAGCCAATGTGCTGGTTGAAGAGTTGATGCATGGCGATTGGCAAATAGAGGAATCCTCACAAGCCATGAGCCGTCAGGGCAGGATAGCTAGCGCTGTGGTCAATGTCCCCGCTGAAGGTTCCGCCAGGCTGAGCTATCGTGTACGGATGAAGATGTAGTTTGCCTGGATGTAGTTTGGCTAAAAGACCCGGTAATCGTTGAGGCCAACAAAAGTCCCGCCATTTCTTGCGCACAGTTCGCGCATGAGTACCGCAAAACGAATCCCAGTGGCCTGAAACTGCTGGGGTCGATCAAATTGAACCGGGAAGCCGATAGCGTGGATTCGTACTAATCGTTCGCCGTCTTTATCCGGGTGATTAATGCGATCCACAATGTCGATCACGCGCTGAATTGACCTGCCGCTAAACTCATCGCCCAGTACATAAAGACTGATTTTCTTATCGGGCCGGTAGTACATGGATATGGCTTTGGTGATGCCTTCCACGGGGGACGAATTACTGAAGGTATCCCAGCTTTGTAGTCGATCCATAATGGCATTTCGCCTTGCCCGGGTGTCGGGGATCCATTCATTGGCATACTGCGAGAACATGAACTGGCCCATGTCATTCATCACCTGGATACCTTTCAGCCTTGGGTAGACTTGCAAGATTTCATCAATCTTTTGCATTAGCAGTGGCCAGGCAAATCCCCGCATACTGCCCGACGTATCAATGATAAAAATGACATACTCACTGTCCACTGGTATGCCCGCAATCGTGTCGTCGTCGGAAGCGCGTTGATAATCAGCGAGCAGGCGCTGCATTTCTTCCGTTAGGGATTGTTTAGCAATCTCCAGACGACCGCGAATGGTATCGTCTACTTGAGTTGCCTGGGTCGCCGTATCGTAACGACTTCGTAATGCGGCAAGGGTTTGCTTCACCTCCACCAGGCGGTCTTTGGTTTCTGTTTCTTTGTCTTCTTTGCGAATCATGTCGCGATTCAGTTGCCTGGTGTCGCCGCGAATATCAAAAAGCTCTTGTTGTAAGCGTGCCAGATAACCTTCGAGATTCTCAATGGTGTCTTCAAACACTACAGGCTCGAACACCTTGGTTAATACCAGGAGTAATATGATGGCGCCGAAGCCGCAGCTAATGACATCCAAAAATGACAGGCTAATACCTTCGATTTCGCGGCGTTTGGTTCTCATGGCCAGTCCTCAGGGGGGCTTAGAAATGCGCCGCCGGTTATTTGAGCTAGTCGCCAATAGCTGGGTGCAGCAATGGGGTCACCTTCCATCGGGAACAGGATGACGGTGACTGGAATACCGCCAGGTAATTCGTTGAGAGCACTTCTGAATAAAGCGATTCGATCCCTGCCAGTAATATTGCTGTTGCGTGCTGGTTCCAGACCAAGGGTTGGTAAGCTATCAACAATCAAGAAGATCGAATCAGGTTGCGGTGAGAGCGCCCGTGAGAGTGCAAAAGGGTGGTGCAACGAGGTGCCCCCCTTGGGAATAGTTTGCTTTAGGGTATCGATAGCACGATCAACCTTCTCGCGGTCCTCGGCTTTGATCCAGGTGCCCTCAGTACCAGTAACCGCAGGCTCTGCTTGTTCATTAAAGGTGACTAGTTGCACATTGGCGTCGCGGGGAATGTTGGCAACCACCCATTGGATAGTGGCGAGAGCCCGTTGCCATTTCGGCGCCTCAAGCTTTTGCGCGTCGCTCATGTTGCGTCGACGAACCACGTTGACAATAGTGTTATCTAACATGCTGGCTGAGGTATCGAGCATGATCAGGATGTGCTCTCCGCCGAGATGCACACCGCTTAAATATTGGCGATCACCAGCGCCGATAAAACTCCGAGAATCCACGCCGCTCTCGTTCTCCACGCTACTTTTCAGAGAGGCAGCTTCTTCTTCTAGTTCCTTAATCTCGGACTTTAACTCTTCAACAGTTTGTTCTTTGCTTGCGCCGGTGTCCTGTAATGCCGATATTTGTGCCTCGAGCACTTTGATTTCTTCGATGACAGCGCGAATTGCTTCTTCGGTGGTGGCTATTTCTGAGTCTTGCTCGGTGATGGTATTGCGTAATACCACCAGTTTCTCGGATTCATCAGTGATTTGTTCCTCGATCTTCCTTACTTCTGCCATGAGCTGCAGATTGCTTTCCTGCGGCGTTGCCTCAGAGCCATGCTTGATGACGATGAAGATGAGAATTACGGCGCCAAAACCGCAGGACATAATGTCGAGGAACGACAGGCTGAAGACGTTGGAATCGCGCCGTTTTGCCATGTTCTAGCGCTCTGCAATAACCCGGGCGCTATATCCCCGGTAGCTTAGCTCGTCGCCAGGGACGAGGAGATGCACCTCGCTGGCGGAGTTGCCGTTGACGCGAAAGTCGGTATCGACACCGCGCACGCCATAGCCGTTTTTCTCGCGACTAAACACGGCGACAATCGAGTCTGGATGTTGCTGAATACCGCCATCAAAGCCGGACACGCTGCGCAAATTTTTCAGCGCAAAGGCGTCGTGGCCTACCAGCAAATGGCTGCCTTGAGCCTGGCTGGGACGGGTTTGTGGCTTGCTGTGGCCGGTGGCGATCGTGGTTACGTGAGCCACTGATTCGCTGGAACTCACCAGCGTTTGCCAGAGCGCTTCGCTGTTCTCGATGGCCGCTGTTTCTGTCACATCGACGATGTCTGCATCTGGAATGAGCTGTAATGAAGTCATCAGTTCCGGGAAGTGGCACAACCTGGGGGACACTAGCAAGGTAAAATCTTCTCCAGGTGTTGTGATGCTTCTTACTGCTTGCACAATCTGTGGATAGGCGTTCGCTGTCGCGCTGAGCAACTGGTCTTTTGATAAGGCTGTGGAATGCGTGACACTGCCGAGATTTAGCTCGAAGGTCAGTGCGCGACTATCACCAATGCCTCGAATAAAGTCAGGTAGGGCGTCGAACAGTTTTTGCTCGCTCGCCGCCTCGTGCATGGGATCAAATCGAGACGATTGAATAAATTGTTCGGCAATCAATGAAGCCCAACGATCCCAATATGTGGCAAGACCAGACTCCACCACCGTTTGATGCCCCGTTTGACGCAGGACCCCGTCAGCGCGAAGCGCCGTCAGCGTGATACTGTGTAAACCTACATCTAAATATACAGCCGTGTTGTGGCTTGGCTGATTCGCGGCGGTTAGTAGACCGAGGTCAACCAGTGCTCGAACCGGTAAGCCAGCCTCTTTGCACATGCCAAGGAGCAGACCCAACTGGGTTCGATCGTAATGT
>JBKAGC010000268.1:0-4743 GCA_046290215.1 Pseudomonadales bacterium
GCTGGTAATGGGGTTGGCGGCATCACATCGATTATGGGGTGACGACTTGCCTAATCGACTGGTTGAGGCGGGGTACCGCGTAGTGCTGTTTGATAATCGTGATGTGGGTCTATCGCAACGGTTCGATGAAGCGGGCAAGCCCATTATCTGGTGGGAGTTCGTTAAACAAACGCTCGGTTTTGATGTCAATGCGCCTTACGATTTAGCGGATATGGCGGGGGATACCATTGGTTTGTTAGATGCCCTGAAGATTGATCAGGCCCACATTGTGGGCGCATCAATGGGTGGCATGATTGCCCAGGTCATTGCCGCGCGGTACCCAGAGCGAGTATTAAGTCTCACCTCTATTATGTCGACCCCAGGTTTTGCAGATCATTTGCCGCCCCCCGGTGAGCTAAACGCTTTTGATGAACCTGATAACGATGAGACCGAGGCCCAGCGTAAGGCGCGACTTGAAGCTTTTGGTTTCTACCCGGATGCCATGCCCAGGCAATTGATGGCTATCTTAAAGTCCGGCGACCGGGCGAATGAAGTTAAGACCATTGCGGTGCCAACCCTGGTTCTCCATGGCAAGGAGGATACCTTGATTCCACCGGAGCATGGTGAGTACACGGCGGAATTGATTAGCGGTTCAAACTATATGGTTTTCGACGGGATGGGGCATAACCTGCCGCCTGAGGTCTTGCCAAACCTGGTAAGCGCAATGATTGAACACATGCAACCAAAATGAGGGTGAGCAGAGATGCGTTTAGAGAATAAGGTAGCGGTGATCACCGGTGGTGCCAGTGGTATGGGCCTGGCCACAGTGGCGCGTTTTTTAACGGAAGGCGCGAAGGTGGTGATTGCTGATTACAATCTGGTAACAGGGCATGCGGCACTTGAGCATTTCATAGCCGAGGGTTTTGGCGACTATGTACGTTTTGTTAAGACCGATGTTGCCAGGGAGCCGGACGTTGAGGCCATGATCGCCCTGGCAGTTTCAGAGTTCGGTGGTCTGGATATTGTGTTTAATAATGCCGGCGTGGGCGGGGCCATTGGCCCCTTAACGGAAACGTCTGTTGAAGACTGGGACTATACTTTTGACGTTTTAGCCAAAGGAGTGTTTCTTGGCGTGAAACATGCGGCAATTTTCATGAAGGCTAACAACATTGCTGGCAGTATCATTAACACGGCGTCTATTGCGGGCTTAAGTGGTGATGGTGGCCCCCTGGTATATTCTGCAGCCAAGGCGGCGGTCATTAATCTAACACAGTCTGCTGCTGTCGAACTCGCGCCCCATAAGATTCGAGTCAACGCGATTTGTCCTGGTTTTATTGTGACGCCCCTGGCGGATGGTGGTGATCCAGAAAAGACCCAGGAGCGTTTTCGGCAGGGCCAGCCCTGGCCGGAAGCCGGACAGGGTGAACACGTTGCCGGTGCTGCACTATTTCTCGCCAGCGAGGATGCTCGTTTTGTTACGGGCGAACATCTGGTAGTGGACGGCGGCATTACCGCGGCAGGTCCAGAGCTATCGAAACGCTTTCCCAGCACCTCGGCTAGAAACGCTAAAGTCTCCGGCGTGACCAGAGGTTCCACGGGAGAGCCGCCGCAAATCCGCCGCTTTTAGTTCTTTTCAGCGCGCTCCACTGCCAGTTGCCATTCGTAAGTTCCTTGTAAGCTGCTGACAGCACTTCGAAATCCCTCTGGGTCAACAAATGCTTCCGCATCGTAAGCTTGTCCCGGTTGATGTTTGGCATCGCGTTTGTACTGACTGGCGTGGGCGGCAACCCAGACATCCACTGGAAGGGCTAGTTGGGCTGCGAAAGTGTTGGCAAAGTCAGCGGCGACGTTGGGATAGGTGGGCTCATTCAGTAGTTGCTTGCCTTCATTAATAGAGCCCATATTGGCAATCACCACGTTGTAGGTTTTACCATTTTCTTCATGGGTCAACGTGTAGCTAGAACTACCTTCGGTATGACCTGGATGTAAATGTGTGGTCAGTGTGACGCCGCCAAGAGATATCTTGCTGCCTTGTTGCAGGGTTTTATCCACTTTGATTGGCGCGAAGCGAAAATCCAGGCAATCGCCAAAGTGAGGGTCGCTGGCACCACCATCTTCAAGTATGGGGGCGTCTTGTTCTGTTGCCCAGAGCTCCGCACCGGTCATAGATTTGATTTCTGCCAGGGCAGCCGCATGGTCGAAGTGAGACTGTTGCACCAGCAAGATTTTGACGTCGGCCATGTTAAACCCGAGTTCATCCAGGTTCGCTTTGATTTGCGCGGTGGAATCGGACATTCCGGTGTTGATTAAGATGTGTCCGTCGCTAGTGGTAATCAGAAACACACTAAGGTCTTTGCCGCCGACTGAGTAAAGTGGGCCAATAACACGATGTGGCGGATAGTTTTCAAACCAGGCCGCGGGAAAAGACGCGCCTTCTGGCATGCAGTTTTGCGCCCCGTGACTGATGGGGCTGAGCATGAGCAATAAGCAGGTGATGAGCAACGAACGACGCATGGAAGTTTCCCGAACAATTGAATCTAGCGGCCAAATAAAAACGCCCGGCGGGTTGTTGTCAATGATTTTGTCACCCCGCGGTAGTCTGAGCCAGACTACCGCACGATGCCATGACGCTTACAGCATCTGTAAACAACAAGCAAAGGTAGCCAGGCACGCCGCCGCCCTCAGGCTGTTGAGCGCTGTCCAACGACTAAGATAATGCTGCCAGATGGACTCCGCCTCAGGTTCGTGGCCGCTGATTTTGTCTAACTGATTATTGAGCGGGACGTTACCGAACGCGGTGACCAAGAACATGCCCGCCACATAAAGGCCACCGCTGACAATAGCTTGATATGCACCTGGTGCGTCGAAGTACCAGAGCCCGGTCAGCAGCATCAAGAGCGCCAGTACAGTAGAACCAAAGAACAAGGGCATGAACGCCGTTTTAACGATGTGACGATTGATGGCATTCATGGCGCCAATGCCTGCTTCCCTGGGTAGCTGAGCGAGAGACCGCATGATCACCAGGGAGAAGGTCAGGTAAATTCCCGCCATTAAGCTGCTGCAAATTACCAGCAGCCAGGCGAGTACTGCAAAATTATGCAATATCATGATGTGACTCCCCGCTGTGCCAGACCCCGCTAGCGGCGGTTTTAGCAACATAGGTATTAAATGTTGTAGCTTCGCGCCCGAGGGCCTGGCGAACACCGGTGGCGGTTTGAGCGTTACGACCATCAAAAAGCTGACCAAACAGTTCCTCTAGCAATGCGACAAACTCATCTGGCACACCAGCCTGGCGTAATCCAGCAAGATAATCTGCAAGGGGTACTTCCACCGCCTGCACGGTTTCGCCAATCCCTTCAGACATGGCGGCACAACACTCCGCGAAAGTTAGACAGGCCGGTCCCGTGACTTCAAATAGACGATTGTGTAAACCCGGTTCCATGAGTGTGGCCACAACCACTTCGGCAATGTCATCAATGTCGATAAAGGGTTCCGGTGCACAGCCTGCTGGAACGATGAGTTGGCGGTTTTGAATTTGTTCCAGCATAAAGTTTTCGCTGAAGTTCTGTGCGAACCAGCTTGCCTGAACGATGTTCCAGGCCAGGCCACTGTCTTGTAGTGCTCGCTCTGCATTAGTTGCGCCGGCTTCACCGCGACCAGAAAGCAGTACCACATGTTTTACACCAGCAGATTTGGCTAACTTACAAAACTGCGCGATGTGCCCGGCGGCCTCCGGAACGGACAGATCGGGGTGATAAGTCAGATAAGCGGCGTCAATATCTAAAAGCGCCCTGTGCCAGTTGTCTGGCTGGGTCCAGTCGAAAGCGGGGGAGGTACTACGCGATACTGCCCGGGTTTCAACCCCGGCAGCGTCCAGCAGTCGCTTCACTCTGGCGCCGGTTTTGCCTGCGCCACCGACAATGAGAATTTTTTTCGTGTCATTTGTTGTCATTCGCGTGTTCTCTTTAGTACTTGATTCAGTGACGGCTACTTTGCCCCGGCAGCACTGGACAGAGAATTGCAGAGACGCCAAGATGTTTGATCATTCGTCCAAACCTGTGCGTTATGGTTGATCAAGAGCCTGTTGTCGCCACGCCCAGCGTCACTTCTGAGCTGCCGCCGTCCGATGATCCACTCGCGGACCCGCTGCGATTGCTAAAACTAGATGGTGTCTTGCATTGTGCTGCCGAGCTGAGCGCGCCCTGGGGTTTGGAAATTCCTCGCATTGAACACTGTATGGCGATCCATATTGTCAATCAGGGCAAGGCGTATCTTGATATTGCCGGTCAGCCTACCCGTGAAGTGCCCGGCGGCAGTCTTGTCATGATTCCCCACGGCACTGCCCATCAATTGCGCAGCGAGCCTGGTGTGAAAGTCACGCCGCTAACGGAAATACCAGTGCAACTGATTACAGATCGTTATGAACGGATGTCTTTTGGTGGGGGCGGCGCTATTACCAGCATTAGCTACTGCGGTGTACGCTATGACCCACTCGGGGCAATGCGCTTGACGCAAGTTTTACCGTTGGTGATACATCTAGATGCTCGCGCCGGAGAAGATGAATGGCTGCTGGATACCGCGCGCTTTATTGCCCGTGAAGCCAACGCCACTAGACCAGGTAGCGAAGCTATTATTACCCGCCTGGCGGATATCGTGGTGGTACAGGCCATTCGTTCCTGGCTGACAGCGTCTGATGGTCAACATGGCTGGTTAGCAGCACTTAAAGACCGCCAAATAGGCAGGGCGCTCGCAGCGATTCACAGT
>JBKAGC010000269.1:0-4736 GCA_046290215.1 Pseudomonadales bacterium
AAATCATCATTCTTCACGGGTTTTTTCGCCGCAGTGCGCCAGTTGTTTTTTTTCCAGTTGTGAATCCACTCCGTAATACCCTTACGCACATACTGGGAGTCAGTGGTGAGTTCTACCCGACATGGGCGACTCAGGCTTTTTAATCCCTCGATAGCTGCCAGCAATTCCATGCGATTGTTAGTGGTTGATGGCTCACCGCCCCAGAGTTCTTTTTCAACCCCGTTATAGCGTAGCAATACGCCCCAGCCCCCTGGACCCGGGTTACCGCGACAGGCGCCGTCGGTAAACATTTCCACCGCAACATTACTCACCGGGAGGCACATCCCTCGTACTCATGCCTCGCCCGGTTGCCGGGCGTGCCGGTGGCACCACCGTTAATTTGCCAAAAGCAGGCTTCTTTTGCCATACGGGTTTCATCTTGATCATGGAGCCGGTTTGTTTACGGGCCACAATGATATACACACCGCCGAATGGCCAATTGGCGTTCCGACTCAAACCGTGTGAGTAGTCTGGTGGCTGCTTCGAGCCGCGCACCGTTGGTAGGCCGTACATACTGTAGTGGGCGCGATCAATCTTGAAATTCAGCAGTGTTAACCAATCCATAAGTTGCCCAGGGGCAACAAAGCGACCCGTCCAGGGCAACTTGCGGCGTAACTTGCCAAAGGGCTTACACAAGCCCCACAAACTGAGGGGGTTAAACCCCACAATTACTAACTGCCCCATCGGCAATGCAACCCTGGCGGCTTCACGCAGCAGCATTTGAGGTGATGCCGCAAACTCCAACATATGATGCAGCAAAACCACATCCAGACTATCCTCGGCAAATGGCAGTTGCTCAGCGCGGGCAGCCATTGAATCGGCATAATCGGCCCGGCCAAGGCAAAGATCCCCTGTGAGTTTCACCTTGTGGCGTATGACACTGCTGGAAAAAAGCGGTTTTTCCTGGGGGCTCATTTGCAGCAGGTGGTAACCAAAGAAACCGGGCAGCAACTGTTCCAGAACTCGCTCTTCCGTGGCAAACAGGGCCTCGCCCAATGGTGTCTGGAACCAATTTTGTACGTCTTGCATAAACTGTGACTGAGTCAATAGTAGTCAACGCTGCATACCTTTATACTCGTGGGCAACGTTATCCGGGCTAAAGAATCCTATGCCTTCTTCACTCAAGTTTAGCACCATTCTATTCTCTATTGTTATCACGGCGAGCTGTCAGATGATGCCCGCTAGTTTTAGCAATGAAGAAGTTGCAACGGCTACTGATGAGCCTGACCTGACCCAATTGGTCAGTGAAGAACCGGTCATCGCGGCTGCCATGCCGACCAACGAAGATGGTCAAGATGACCTTATTGAACGTGAATCCGACCCACTGCCCCTGGAGCCGGAAGGTCCTGCTCCCGCTTCAGATATCTGGGAGCGAATCCGCCGCGGTTTTGTGCTCGATCACCACGTGGATGAGCGGCGGGTTGCTTCAGAACTGAACTGGTACCGACGCCATCCAGAATATTTAAACCGGGTTGCCACCAGAGCAACGCGATACATGTATCACATCGTGGACGAGATCGAATCCCGGGGCTTGCCCATGGAATTGGCCCTGTTACCTATCGTGGAGAGCGCATTTGACCCATTTGCTTATTCTCACGGTCGAGCATCCGGTTTATGGCAGTTCATCCCGTCCACAGGACGTCTGTACGGCCTCAGAATCGATGCCTGGGTGGATGGCCGCCGGGATGTTACAGAGGCCACCAACGCTGCTTTAAACTACCTCAGCGACTCTCATCGCTCTCTGAACAATGATTGGCTATTGGCGCTGGCTGCCTATAACTCCGGTGAAGGCAATGTCCGCTATTCCATGCGCAAGAATATCAAAGCAGGGAAACCCGTGGACTTCTTCTCTCTGGGCTTATTACGAGAAACTCGCGCTTATGTACCAAGACTACTTGCCATCTCGGCCCTGGTGGCAGACCCTGAAAAGTATGGGGTGAGCCTAAAACCAATCCCCAACGAACCTTATTTCCAGCAGGTTGAAGTTGCCAGTCAAATCGATCTAGCGATCGCTGCCGATCTCGCCGACATATCAATTGAAGAGTTGTACCTGCTCAACCCTGCCTTCAACAAATGGGCAACCCACCCAAAAGGCCCACACCGTTTACTTGTACCGGTAGCGAGCGCAGAACGATTCAGCACCGCTCTTGCTGCTTTACCAGAAGAACAACGCCTGCGCTGGCGCACCCATAAGATCAAACCGGGTGAAAGTCTTGGTGTTATCGCAGACCGCTACCAGACAACTGTAGCCACATTACGCGACGCCAATAATCTGCGCGGCAATATTATCGTTGCTGGTAAAGATCTTCTGGTCCCGGTGGCCGCCGCACAAAGTAACAACTACGAACTCAGCGCTGAAGAAAGACTCAAAACCACCCATAAGATCGCGCAACAAAAAACTGGCGTCACTCCCATCAAATACACGGTGAAGTCAGGGGATAACCTCTGGGATCTGTCACGAAAGTTCTCCGTATCCACCAGAACCCTGGCGAAATGGAACGGTATGGCGCCAACGGATACTCTTTTTCCCGGGCGCGAATTGCTGATTTTCGGTGAGCAGGCCGAGCAATTCGCGGCCCTTCCGGAAAGCCGGGGCGTTATTCGAAAGGTAAATTATCGGGTTAGACGGGGCGAGTCATTGTCAAGAATCGCCGATAAGTTCAACACTTCGGTTAATCAAATCAAGAAGTGGAACAAAAAAGTCGGTGCCCAGAAGTATATCCAACCGGGCGACCGACTTACGCTTTATGTTGATGTCACGCAGACGCGCTAATTCAACAGCTAATCAATTTAGTTACGGGTGATCTTGCCCTCTGCGCGCAGATACTCCCGTAACGCTTGAAAGTCTGAAGTACCTTCACGAGACGCCAGGACTCGCGCCAGGGAGTTTATATTCGCAACATCCACATCCGCAGGTGCTGGGTTGTTAACGTTGGTAACGCTGATCACCGCAGTATCACCATTGGCAAGCACCAGAGAACCCACTGATTTATTACCTTCAGCTGGTCTTGGCAACGCGAAAGCTTCACGGTTAATTTGCGGGTCGATGTCTCTTGCACCACGACTCGCCTCCGCAACCACAGTCCATTCAAGACCAAATTGGTCGGCGACGAATCGAGTAATCGAGCCTTCTTCTAACATGGCGACCATTTGCTCTGCTTGCTCAAGAGCCAGTGCTTCGGCCTTATTGCGACGCACAGCCGTCTCTACTTCTTCCCGAACCACATCCAGCGGCTTCAAATCACTAGGTGAGTGTTCAGCAACCCGTATTACCGCGTGGTGATTCGGCGTAATCTCGATCAAGGCGCTGTTGTTACCATCTTGCAGGACATCTACAGAAAACGCCGCATCCATCACATCGACATTAGCAGCAAAGCCTGTGGTGACACTGCGTCCCACATGCCCAGTGGATTTAACTTCAAGCTCAAGCTCATCCGCCGGACCACCAAGATCGGCAGATTCAAAAGACAATTCACTTAACTGCGTTGATAGGTCAACAAACAAACCTTCTGCTTCAGCATCACGATAGGCTTGCTCTACCTTCTCGCGAACTTCCGCAAGCACTGGCTCTTTGGCCTCTTCGATATCAAGCAGTTTGATGATGTGATAACCAAATTCGGTGAGAACCGGCTCGGACATCTGATTCAACCCCAGGTTATACCCTACTTCCTCGAACTCAGGAACAAACGTCCCTGGATCGGTAAAACCAAGATCACCGCCAACCTCAGCTGAACCTGGGTCATTTGATTCAGACCTGGCTAGTTCGGCAAAGTCTGCGCCATCGATAATTTGTGCGTAGATAGCATCGACCTTTTCTTTCGCCTCTGCCTCAGTTTGCTCGTCAGTAATCTCAATCAAGATGTGGGCCAGGCGTCGACGCTCTGGCTCGGCGTAGATATCCTGAGTGTCATAAAAGAAGTTTTCGAGGGCTTGCTCATCGATCGCAATGTCGTCCATGAGATCAGCTTTTTTGATTTCAACGTAACTGATGTTTACGGTTTCTTCTGTCATAAAAGACGCAGGGTTAGCATCGTAGTAAGACTCAATATCCTCGTCGGTAACAGTCACCTCTTCTAACAGATCTTCAACCACGACTCGCAGGTAAGCAATGTCTCGTGTTTGCTGTGACAAGCTAGTGGCGCGCTTCGCTTCGGCTTCTGTCATAAACGCGGTGGATTGAATTGCTGTACCCATCTGGGCAAGTACCTTATCGAGGCGCATTTCTTCACGGTAACCAGTCGGCGTGAAACCTGCAGAATTTAACAGGAGACGAAACTGCTCTGGGTTATAAACTCCATCAACCTGAAAAACTTCAGTTTCAACAATCTCTGCGTCTAATCGGGCATTGCCATAGGATAAGCCTAAATCGCTTGCAGCAGTGGCCATCAACTTCCTTGCAATCAGATTATCAAGCACATCGGCGCGTAACTGATCTTCATCAATCGCTGCTGGATTCTGATTTTGCGCTAACAGCAAACGTCGAGTTCGTTCGACCTGAAGCTCCATTTCTTGTTGAGTCACATCCTCACCGTTAACTGTGGCTACCTTAGGTGTGGGTGCCAGAAAGGTGGTGATAGACCCCATGCCAAAAAGCGCGAACACAATAATAATGAGCCCGACAATGACTTTAGCGACGATACCGTCAGAGTTGTCGCGCATAGATTGGATAGACATTTTGAACCTCGGGTGGTGCTGGT
>JBKAGC010000270.1:0-4628 GCA_046290215.1 Pseudomonadales bacterium
CGAAAACGACCATGTGATTGAAATCGGTACTGGCTGGGGTTCGTTTGCCCTACATGCCGCCAGCAATTATGGCTGCAAGATCACCACGACCACCATCAGCGAAGAGCAGTATCAGTTAGCTACAGAGCGGGTGGCGGAAGCAGGTCTTCAAGATAAGATTAAAATCGTGCAAAAGGACTACCGCTTGCTCGAGGGCCAGTATGACAAACTAGTTTCGATTGAAATGATTGAAGCGGTTGGCCTCGCCTATCTGGGTAATTATTTTGAGCGCTGCGCTGCGCTACTGAAACCAGCAGGCCGGATGTTGATTCAAGCCATTACCATCGCGGATCAGCACTTTGAATTTTCCAAGCGCAATGTGGATTTTATCCAACGCTACATTTTTCCTGGTGGCGCCTTGCCGTCCGTAACCGTGCTAACTAATACAGCTACTGACCTCACTGACTTACGCATGACAGCCCTCGAGGACATCACCGAGCACTACGCCATGACCTTGCACAAATGGCGTGAGAAGTTTTATGAGAACGTTGAGACCATCAGAGAGCTTGGCTATGACAATCGCTTTCTTAGAATGTGGGAATACTACCTGTGCTATTGCGAGGGTGGATTTACTGAACGTTCAATTGGCTGTGTCCAGGCCGAATTTATGAAGCCGGCCTACCAGCGAATTTAAGGAAAGTTATGAGTGTTATTGATTGGGTCGAGAAGGGTTACATTCCTGACGCCCTGACCCGTATTGGGATTCGCCACCTTTGCAAACAACGATTAAAGAAAGAAATTAAAAATCACGCTGCGGAAGGCGCCTTGGATAGGCTACTGCAATCCATGGCAACGAGTCCGCTGGCGTTAAATACTGAAGATGCTAATCATCAACATTACGAAGTACCTACTGCGTTCTATGACTACACGCTAGGGGAACATAAGAAATACAGCTGTTGCTTGTTTGATGAGCATGTCCACAACCTGTCGACCGCAGAAGAACACATGCTAGCCCTAAGCGTTGAACGTGCGGGTGTGGAAGATGGCATGGATATCTTAGAACTTGGCTGTGGTTGGGGCTCCTTAACCTTGTGGTTAGGCAAGCACTTTCCCAATGCCAGGATTACCGCTGTGAGTAACTCCACCACGCAAAAAGCTTATATTGATGACAAGGCAGGGCAACAAGGCATTGAGAATATCAATGTCTTGACCTGCGATATGAACGACTTCAGTAGCGATGAAACCTATGACCGCGTCCTTTCCATTGAAATGTTTGAACACATGCGCAATTACGAACTGTTATTTGAACGCATTGCCGGTTGGTTAAAACCGCAAGGTAAGCTCTGGTTTCATATTTTTTGTCATCGCACCTTACCCTACTTCTTTCAAGACGATGGCGAAGCGGATTGGATGGCCCGGAATTTTTTTACTGGTGGCATCATGCCCAGTTGGGACTTGCCCACCCAGATCAAGTCACCACTGGCGCTGGAGAACCGCTGGGCAGTTAATGGTACCCACTATGGCAAGACCAGTCGGGCCTGGTTAAACCTGCTAGATGACAATCTAGAGAGTATCCGCAAGGTCTTCGACGAGAGTGATGACCCTACCGATACCACGGTGCTCATCAATCGCTGGCGAATGTTTTTTATGGCTGTGGAGGAACTGTTTGCTTATAACCAGGGACGGGAATGGTTCGTCGGTCATTACCTATTTGGGCATAAAAACCAGGGATAGGCAGACGAACGGGGGAGAATTCAGCTTAAATCGACTCGCAAACCAGCAGAATTTCCCTACAATTAGTCATGCAGTAGTACATTGTTAACTATTTAGGACACAAGACCATGCCGTTTTCTATCGCTGGTCCTGCGTCACCTGCAATACCTTCCCTGGATGGAATCAATCGAGCAGCGGACCGGCTCAGCAGTGGGCTTAGGACGGATTATCAACAACAGGCAGCCGAGGCCGCAATATCTGGGCGCCTCGACACACTTGCCGGTGAATCCACCGTCAACGTCAAAAATGCCATCAACCAAATTTCCGCATTGCAACAAGCGGATCAAACCTTACAACAAGGCAAGGAACTCACCCAGCGTATCCAAGAACTGAGCGTTCGTTCGGCCAATAGCACACTCTCGGCTGCTGACCAGCAGGCGATCAGTGCTGAGAGAGATGGCTTGCTGACCGATTTAGATGATCTCTTGGAAAATGCGCAATTTAATGGTCAGCCGCTGTTTTCCGATGCCATCGATGGCAACAATGATATCGCCAGTATTCGTGACCAGGTCGCGCAAGTCAGCAGTAGTGATGAGTTTGATCAAAATGCGTTGAGCCAAATACAGGAAGACCTATCAAGCCTCTCTGCGGAGCTAGGCGCCGAGCAAAGTGGCCTAACCCAGCAAATTGAACAGGAATTGGACGCACAGCTTGCCCGTAGCTTTCAGCAAAGTCAGTTGGCGGATGTGGACTACGCCACGGAAGTGGTGAATTTACTGCGCGAGCAGATCAATTTTGAAGCCAGTGTGAAAGCCTTTGATCATCAGCGTATGGCAGAGTCAGCCATTATTAATCTATTGAACTAAGCTCGCTATGCACAGCGCTTATAGCCGTTGATTTTGCCGCTCCCGGCCTCTGCCAAGTGTCACTACGAACTGGTTTAATCCTCCTTAAATTAGCGAGGGGTTAAACCTATGAAAGACTTGTTTTCAATTGAAGGTAAAGTGGCGCTGGTAACCGGCGGCTCACGGGGTATTGGTGAGATGATCGCTGCTGGTTTTCTAGCCAATGGCGCCAAGGTTTACATTAGTTCACGAAAAGCCGACGTGTGCGACGCCACTGCAGAACGGCTGAGCAAAGAATATGGCGGTACCTGCATCTCTGTTCCCGCCAACCTCGCTGAGGTTGATGCCATCACCGCTTTTGCGGCGGATTTAGCCGCTCGTGAGGAGAAACTCGACATCCTCGTTAATAATGCCGGCGTGAGCTGGGGCGCATCCTTAGAAGAGTTTCCTGAGGTAGGTTGGGACAAGGTAATGGACACCAATGTTAAGGGCGTGTTCTTTTTGACTCAGAAGCTTTTACCGTTACTAAAAGCCGCGGGCACTGCCGAGAATCCTTCCCGGGTAATCAATATCGGCTCAGTGGATGGCTTGCAAACCCCCGCCTTTGAAACCTTCTCTTACGGACCCTCAAAGGCAGCAGTGCATCACTTGACCAGGGTTCTGGCAGCCCACCTGACAAAGCAAAACATTATTTGTAATGCCATTGCCCCTGGACCCTTCCCTACCTGGATGTTGAGTACTGGCGTTGGCGGTGGCGGTGATACAGATATTGACTGGAGCAGTGTTGCGGAACGCAACCCACGAGGCCGCGTTGGCACACCGGAAGACATTGCTGGCCTGGCGATATTCCTGAGTTCCCGTGCTGGCGCATATACCGTGGGAGAAGTTATCTCCTGTGACGGCGGCTCAACTTACGCGACTTAAAAGAGCAGTTGGGCAGGCCTTCGTAAGCAGTGTTTAGGCTCCCAACCTGAAAAAAAGGCAAAAAAAAAGCAAGACCGAAGTCTTGCTTTTTTTCGTTCTGATTTAGCGACTGGTTACAGCGCTACAATATCAGCGGCTTGAGGGCCCTTCTGACCTTGCGTAATCGTGAACTCTACCTTTTGGCCCTCAGCAAGGGTTTTGAAACCGCTGCCTGTGATTGCACTAAAGTGTGCAAACACGTCTGGACCATTTTCCTGAGAAATGAAACCGAACCCTTTAGATTCGTTAAACCACTTCACAGTACCTTCTACTTTATCTGACATATTTCTTCCTGATATTTATTACTTTGCACGCCGGAAAAAAAGGCTTACTCAAAATCACTACAGGAGGAAGTCGAAATTAACTAACCGCAGAGCTTAGATGAGACAATCTTTCTAGCTGAAGCAAATTGTTCAGCAGCCATTTGTGGAAGTCAAATGCTTTCGCGCATTTGATGATTAAGTTTTTGCGAAGATTTTTAAATACTGAGCCTGATTATCGGCCTTTCCCTGCCTATTTATTCGCCAAGTTGTTGGCGTAACCACACTACTAAGTCGCTCCACATGGACTCAATTTCGGTTTTAGTTGGCATAATTCCAGCGGACTTGAGCTCAACAGTGACAATGGGCTTGTTTAGATCGACGCCAACATAGTTACCCAGCGACCCTGGATAGACACCCAACTTCCGCAAGTACAGGCCACCAAGGTTCTCAGGGGCTCTGGGCGGGCCGTCGTAATCCACCAGGTGGTAAGGTGCATGCATTGAAATCACCACATCCGGGTCAAAGGATGCTAATTGCTCCAGTACCCACTGGGTTTCCACTTCGCTGGCGGGGCCAGTTCCAGGATAACGCCGGGGATTGCGATAGGTTTTCTCGCGCCAATAACGATGGGCATCTGTGTTCCAATCCGTTGTGGGGAAGTTCCGGTTTAAGTCGACTCCGTTACTATTTTGCCGCTGGGATTTGGTTTGCAACAAACCATCGGGATTAACCACCGGTACAAATCGCCAGTGAAACAAACCAGAATGGTGTTGATCGAGGATTTTAAGCCACTTGAACAATACTGACACCGATGAAAACTCGTCCCCGTGAATACCGCCTAAGACCAGAACCTTACCCAGGGGCG
>JBKAGC010000271.1:0-4565 GCA_046290215.1 Pseudomonadales bacterium
GGCTGGCACTTTACTCTGACCCCACTGTCTCGCCATCAAACTCCGCTTCGCGCAGCAAGAGCTCAAAGCCATCGCCATCGGCTTCTAACTGTTGAAACTTCACCAGCAAGAAATCGTAATCTGGTGCGAGCCAAAAAGTCGATTGACGGTCTCGACTATCCCGCACCCGGGTGGCTTTAATGGTTTTCAGTTTGCCGACTGGCGTGTCGATTTCTTCTTCTCCAAGCACTTCAAATTCATAGTTTTTGAGTTTGCCACCGTCGGCGACAACGTAGCTGAGTGCTGGCCAGGGCTGTTGGTTTTCGTAAGCGGCGCGAAGATCGTCGCGTAACTTAAACTGGTAGAGCAGTTTATCCATAGCGCCCACAGGCACGTCCATGGTCCAGGGTTTGTTCTGGACATTGTTCAAGACGGTGTTTTCTTCCCAGTTGAAATTCAGCACGGCGTCGCGTTTGCGGCCAATGCCAGAGCGGTGGTACTGGTACTCCAGGGGGATAAGCTGATCGCCGGCGATCTTAAACTCGCTGGTTTCAGTGATAGAGGCAAACAGCGAGGTTGCTTTCGAAGACAGCTCGTAATGGCCGTTTTCGGTCCGACGTAGTTCCCGGATGCCTTTGGCGCTGATAGGAAGTCCCTTGTAGTCGGCTTTGTAAACGGCGCGAAATAGACTTGGCTCCGGCGTTGTAGCGGTCTCGGCAGCGCTCAAGGCGGTTTTTGCGCTCAAGGCTGTTTGTCCGCTCAAGGCTGTTTTTGCGCTCAAGGCTGTTTCCGAGCTCAAGGCTGTTCCCTCAGCGCTGGCGTCGCCAGCGGCGGCGGTTAGGGAAACGAGTAATAGGATAATCCAAGCCATTGATCTACCTCATGATCCTGATGTTGGGGCCTTGTAAATAGGCGGTTAGTCTATGACAATTTGCGACTTGATCGCATCATCTTATTGGGCTCATTCTGAATCGGCCCTGAACGTACCAGGCCTGCCGGTAGCAATAAAAGGACCTTGAGTATCCATCATCTATTTTTCAATTCTGTCCCGGGCCTTTTCAGCATGGTCGTGCAAAGATGTTTGCTAGTGTCTCAGGGGTGTTCATTCCTTGCTCAAGGCTGTTCATTCCTCGCTCAAGGCTGTTTTCTACTACTTGCCTCGAGCATGGCCCAGGCGATTGAAGTGCCGGACCTGTATGTGGCGGATGTTTATGTCACATCGGAAACAGAACAACAACGTTTGTCTGGTGCCAGGGCCGGCCTCTTGCAAGTGTTGGTGCGAGTGTCGGGTAGCCAAGCAGTGGTAGATAGCCCAGAAGTCCGCAGCGCTTTACGTAGTCCAACGCGCTATTACTACCAATACAGCTATCGCGCCACTGATCGCACCTTTCAGGTTGGCGACGAGATTCTTCCCGGGCGCATACTTCGCTTGAGCTTTGAACCAAATGCCGTGGCAGGCTTACTCCGCGATGCTGGTTTTCCTGTGTGGGGCAGTAATCGACCAAGTGTTTTACTCTGGTTAGCAGTCAGAGATGCCAGTGGCCGCGAACTTCTGGCAGAGGCTGACAACTCGCCACTGAAAACCGCTCTTGATGAGCAAGCCCGGGCCCGCGGATTACCTCTGTTGTACCCTTTACTAGACTTGGAAGACTCAGCGCGAATTTCTGAGGCTGAGGTCTGGGGAGCATTTTTAGAGCGCATTGCTGCCGCTTCAGAGCGCTATAATCCGGACAGCATATTGTCTGGGCGTATTCAGCAGGATCCTGCCGGACAGTGGCGAGCCAGTTGGGCTATTCGGGTTGACGGTGAGTGGCTTCGCACTGAGGGAGCGGCAGCGAGTATTCAAGAGCTACTGGCAGAAGTCATTGACCAACTTGCAGATCGTCTCGCAGACCGCTATGCGGTAGGCTCGGCGAAAGGTGAGATTATGTTGCGCATCGAAGATGTGCGTACTGCTTCAGATTACGCCAGAGTCATGAGCTACCTGTCGGACTTGTCGCCAGTGTTAGATACTTCAGTGACCAGGGTTGAAGGTAGTGACCTTGAGTTAGTACTCAGCACAGAAGGCCAGCGAGAGCAGTTGGTGGAATTAATTGAACTGGACCGGCAGATGATCTTACTGAATGCTGGCGAGCAACGTTTATTGTATCGGTGGCTACCATGACAACCTCGCAACGACTGTTTTCCCTGGTCGGTCTGGTTGTAGCCCTCGTCCTGATCTATTTGCTCAATCCGATTCTGACGCCATTTCTTGTGGGTATGGCCATAGCTTATCTTGGTGATCCGCTGGTGGATCGGCTTGAAGCTTATGTGGGTCGTACCGGCGGTGTGGTGATCGTGTTCTGTTTTATTAGCCTGATCATCATGGCGGGTTTCTTGTTGCTACTGCCCATGTTGCTCTCGGAAATCGCCTCGCTGATTCGTTCTGTTCCAGAGTTTATTAACTGGCTGCAAACCACCGCAGAGCCGCTGCTTAAGGACCGCTTTGGCATCGATCCGTTTGCTTTTGATTTGGATGTGCTGGCCAAGCAAGTGACCGAGGACTGGCAGCGGGTAGGTGATATTGCGCGGGGGTTGTTAGGGCAGGTGACAGCAAGCGGATTTGCTTTATTGGCTTTCTTAACCAATCTAGCCTTGATCCCCGTGGTGAGCTTTTACCTTATGCGTGACTGGGACACGTTAGTGGCTTACATCCGTGAGTTGATTCCCCGGGATTCAGAAAATACCGTGGTCGAGCTCATTAAGGAATGCGATGAGGTACTGAGCGCGTTTTTGCGCGGTCAGCTGCTGGTAATGACTTTATTAGGTGGTATCTACTCTGTGGGCTTGATGATTGTTGGCCTGGAGTTAGCGCTGTTAATAGGCATGTTGGCTGGTCTGGCCAGTATCGTGCCATACCTTGGTTTTGTTGTTGGTATTGCTGCAGCCAGCATTGCGGCTGTCATTCAATATCAAGAGTTCATCCCTTTACTGTATGTTGCCGCGGTGTTTGCCATTGGTCAGGCCCTTGAAGGCATGGTGCTGACGCCGCTGCTCGTGGGCGATCGCATTGGCATGCATCCGGTGGCAGTAATTTTCGCCATCCTGGCCGGCGGGCATTTGTTTGGTTTTACCGGCATTTTACTTGCGCTGCCGGTTGCCGCCGTGATTATGGTGTTTGCGCGTTACTATTATCGTCGTTACATCGAGAGTGAGTATTACCAGCGCCTCGCTGAGGCTGATGACTCAATTGATGAGTAAGCAATACACCCTGGCTTTGCCGCTCTCTCCTGACGCCACCTTTGCTAACTATGTTGGTGAGGCGGGCAATAAACTGGCGCAGTTACATTATTGGAATCTGATCTGGGGCCCGTCAGGCACTGGCCGCTCTCATTTGTTACAAGCGTTATGCTTCAATGAGGCAGGACAAACTTCACGTCCTGATCGCATTTACCTTGGCGAATTGCAGCGATTGGAGCCTCAAGTGTTGGCGAATCTCGAAACCTTCGATGTGGTTTGTCTGGATGATGTTGATGATGTGCTAGGCCATAGCGGCTGGGAAGAAGCATTGTTCCATTTGCTGAATAGCTGCAAAGACAATGGTACGCGAGTGGTCATGGCGGCGAAGCTACCGGCGGCCCAACAGGACATCAAACTAGCGGATCTAAAATCACGCTTAAATGCAGCGCTGGCGGTTGCAACGGACAAACTGGATGATGCACAACGAATCTGTGTGATGCAGCGGCGAGCCAGCCACTGGGGCTTTGACTTGCCCCATGATGTGGCGGAATTCATTCTCAAACGTTCACCCAGGGATATGGTGCGCTTGATCGATAACCTCAAGCGCCTGGAGCTCGAGACACTCAGGGCCCAGCGCAAAGTGACGATTCCGTTCGCCAAACAAACTTTACGGATCTAGGCGTGGCGCGAATCTTTTTTACCGGTGGCGGAACAGCGGGGCATGTGACGCCCAATATTGCGCTGATCGAGGCCATGCAAACCAGAGGTTGGCAATGCCACTATGTGGGTTCACGGCAAGGCATTGAGCGGCAGTTGACGGCGGATTTGAATTTACCCTTCCATGCCATTCATTCGGGCAAACTACGTCGCTATTTTTCCTGGCAGAACTTTATTGATCCGGTGTTTATTCTGCTCGGATTCGTGCAAAGCCTCTGGCTTTGTTTGACCATCAGGCCAGATCTTGTGTTTTCCAAGGGCGGTTTCGTCTCGGTGCCGGTAGCGGCGGCGGCGTGGTTATGTCGCATTCCGGTCATTAGCCATGAATCCGATATCACCCCAGGGCTCGCAAACAAACTGTGTTTACCGTTTAGCAAAGTCCTGTGCGTGAATTTTGCGGAAACCCTAAACCACTTGCCGGCGGCGGCGCGGTACAAGGTGCAGGTGACCGGTTCACCGCTGCGTTCTGGGTTGCGTGATACGGACCCTGAGCGAGGGCGTGGTTTTTTACAATTCTCAAGCGATCGACCGATTTTGCTGGTGGTGGGTGGTAGCCTGGGTGCCAAAGTGCTGAACGAGACCATCTGGGACAATCTCGATTGGTTAATACAAGACTTTCAAATCGTGCATCTGGTGGGTGCGGGTAATAT
>JBKAGC010000272.1:0-4543 GCA_046290215.1 Pseudomonadales bacterium
CCGACGACATTAAGTCATTTGATATTGATGGCTACCGCTTCAATCCAGATTTGTCCGCTGGTGATGACTGGGTGTTCACCCGCAAGGCGAGCTAACCAGACATGGCCACGTCGCTGGGTATCGTTGTCAATCCAATGTCCGGTCGCGACGTTCGACGGGTTGCGGCTAAAGCCAGCACCAGCAATCACCATGAAAAGCAGCAGCAGGTTACCCGCCTGGTCCTTGGCGCTCTGGAAATGGGCGTGGATCAGATTTATCTGGGCAATGAACCATTCCGTATTAACGAACGTGCTGTGGAAAATTTGCAGCAACGCGATCAGGTCACGGTCCTCTCTTATCCACTAACCCACACCGCCGCTGATACGGTCACCATGACCAGCAAGATGTGGGATGCTGGGGTGCGCACTTTTATTGTCCTTGGTGGAGACGGCACCAGCAGAATAGTTGCCAAAAATCTGCCGGACGCAGTGATTCTGCCCTTATCAACCGGGACCAATAATGTCTTTCCGATCTTTTCCGAGGCATCTATTGCTGGTGCCGCCGCGGGGTTGATCGCCAGCAAGCGTCTAAAGGCTGAGAATCACTGTTATCGCTGCAAGCAGGTGCATGTTTGTGTCAATGACAACTACCGGGATCTGGCCCTGGTTGATGCAATCTTGCTGCAAAACGATAGCCTGGGATCTTTGTTGCCGTTTGCTGCGGAAAATATCCGCGCGGTGTTTCTTGCCCGGTCTGAACCTGCATCGGTAGGTATCTCTCCTATTGGTGGCTATTTGCAACCCAGTGGTGCCCGTGATGACTTCGGTGTCATGGTAAATTGCTCGCCCGATGCCCCTGAAAAACTCCGCGTGCCTTTATCACCGGGTTTATATGGTGATGTGGGGATCGTCTCCCATGAGACTATGGAAATAGGTCAAACCTATCGACTTGGGGAGGCTGGCATTCTTGCATTTGACGGTGACCGTACCCTTGAAGTCAAAGCAGACGATCGGGTAGAAATTTCTGTGCGTCAGGACGGCCCGTGGATCATCGACCCCCAGTATGTCCTTGCGGTTGCCGCCAACCACGGCTTGTTGCAGCATGAACACACCGATCATTAGTGATATATTCGAAGAAAAATTCTGGATAAGCATCACCATGCGGAACATCCGATCTCTCATACTAGCTTGCCTGCTGGCAACCTTGCCAGCCTTCGCTGAGGAAACCAAAACGCTGGTTTGGCCAGACGGCACAAGATATGTAGGTGGTGTTGAAGACGGTAAGCGATCCGGTAAAGGCACGATCTTCTGGCAAGACGGGACGCGTTTTGTTGGCACCTTTGTGGATGATTTGAGGAACGGCCCTGGCACTATGATCTTGCCAGACGGCACGGTTTACAACGGCTACTTTGAAAATGACAAACTGGTACAACAATCCGCGGCCAGTTCGGAGCCTTCAGCTACCAGATCAGAACCCACCGCACCGGTTGCTGCTATATCCGCCGATGATGTGGACTCATCCAGTCTTGGTCGCAGCACAACTGAAGCAACCTCTCCGGCTACCACAGAAACTACTGCAGCAGCATCTGAACCCGCCACCGCTGCAGCAGAACCGGCAGAGGTAGCAAGCGTCGAGCCCGAGCCACTTCCTACCCTCACCGTGGCATTACGTCAGGAAGTTCAAGCCGCCGTGGATCAATGGGCAGCCGCCTGGTCGGCACAGGATGTGGAAGCTTATCTGGCATCTTATGCCGACTCATTCCAGGTACCTGGAAGACAATCTCGACGCCAATGGGAAGGTTTACGACGTTCTCGACTGACCCGACCTTCAAGAATCGATGTAAAACTGATTTACGACACATTTGAAGTCATCGCAAAAGATCGCATTCAAGTGGATTTCAACCAGGTTTACGATTCAAATTTATATAGTGACCGCACCAACAAGCGACTTGTGATGGTGCTTGAAGACTCAACCTGGAAAATCGCCTCAGAGAAGAGTATTTAAGTTTTGAGTAGCACGCCCATTCCCTCGGCAACGATTTTGATGCTCCGAGAAGGCGCCACGCCCCTTGAAGTGTTTATGGTGGTACGTCACCACCAAATTGATTTTGCTTCTGGAGCACTGGTGTTCCCAGGGGGCAAAGTAGATGACAAGGATCAACTTGCCTTTGACTACTGCCAGGGTGGCGCTGACGACGACTATTCGCGCACCTTGCAAATCGCCGCCATCCGGGAAGCGTTTGAAGAGTGTGGCATTTTGCTAGCCCGGCCCGTCGGTGATACTGAGCTAGTGTCAGCCGAACACCTGCAACGCCTGGAACACTACCGGGAGCCTTTGGCCAAGAGCGAGCTCGGTATCGCCGAGTTTTTAGAAAGGGAACAGTTGCAGTTGGCCTGTGACCGTCTGGTGCCGTTTGCCCATTGGATTACCCCGGACATGATGCCAAAGCGCTTTGACACCTATTTTTACCTTGCGGTGGCACCTACAGACCATCTTGCCGTCCACGACGGTTCTGAGTCAGTGGATTCCGTTTGGATTTCCCCGAAAGACGCACTGGCCGGCGCAGAATCCGGCACCTACACCATCATCTTTCCAACGCGATTAAACGTCGAGTTATTGGCAGAAAGTGATTCTGTGAATGGCGCTATTGAGGCAGCGCAAAATCGGGAGATCGTGACCGTGTTGCCCTGGATGGAGCAACGCGAGGATGGCAATTACATCTGCATCCCCGCGGAAGCTGGCTACAACACCAGCGCGGAGAAAATGGCGGGTTAACCGCCAAAATCGTCCAGGAAGATATTGTCACGCTCCACACCCAGATCTTCTAACATCTGGATCACGGCGGCGTTCATCATGGGTGGCCCACACATGTAGTACTCACAATCTTCCGGCGCCGGGTGGTCCTTCAGATATTCTTCGTACAGCACATTGTGAATAAAGCCAGTGTAGCCATCCCAACCTTCAATGTTCTGGTCAGACAAAGCCACATGCCACTCAAAGTTATCATGCTCGGCGTCTAGTTTGTCGTACTCGTCGACATAAAACAGTTCACGCTCGTTACGACCACCGTACCAGAAGCTCATCTTGCGCTTCGACTTAAGACGCAATAGCTGGTCAAAAATGTGTGCTCGCATTGGCGCCATACCAGCACCACCGCCCACAAAGACCATTTCTGCATCGGTATCTTTGGCAAAGAACTCACCAAATGGACCAAAGATGGTCACCTTGTCACCTGGTTTCAGGGTAAACAAATAAGAAGACATTTTACCGGGCGGGAAGTCGGTGCCTGGAGGTGGCGACGCGATCCGGATGTTGAACTTCATGATGCCTTTTTCTTCCGGGTAGTTCGCCATGGAGTAAGCACGAATGGTGGGCTCATCGACCTTTGACTTGTTGTCGAAGACACCAAACTTGTCCCAGTCACCACGGTACTCTTCCGCGACATCAATATCTTTATAATCAATTTCGTAAGGCGGAATTTCAAACTGCACGTAACCGCCGGCGCGGAAATCCACTTCCTCACCTTCTGGCAATTTCAGCACCAGCTCTTTAATGAAGGTGGCCACGTTATCGTTGGAGGTAACCTCACATTCCCAGCGCTTTACGCCAAAGAATTCAGCAGGCACTTCGATTTTCATGTCTTGCTTCACCGCGGTCTGACAGCTCAAACGCCAACCTTCTGCCGCTTCACCGCGAGTAAAATGCCCTGCCTCGGTTGAGAGCATAGAGCCGCCACCTTCCAACACCTTGCAACGACACTGGGCACAAGTACCGCCGCCGCCACAGGCAGAAGACAGGAAAATGCCAGAGTCGGCCAGGGTGTTAAGCAGTTTACCGCCAGCGGCGGTGGTGATGGACTTTTCAGGATCACCATTGATTTCGATGGTCACATCCCCAGTGCTCACCAATTGCTTGCGCGCGAATAAGATCACGAACACAAGGGTCATGATGATGGCGGTAAACATGGACACGCCCAAAATGATTTCTGTATTCATAAACTATTACCGCCTAGAGTGAGATACCGCCGAACGACATGAAGCCGAGAGACATCAGGCCGACCGTGATGAATGTAATACCCAGACCGCGAAGTCCTTCTGGCACATCGCTGTACTTCAGTTTTTCGCGAATCCCAGCAAGTAATACGATGGCAATCGCCCATCCGACTCCTGAACCAATGCCATAAACCAGACTTTCGCTAAAGTCATAGTCACGATTCACCATAAACAAGGAAGCACCGAGAATCGCGCAGTTCACCGTGATCAGGGGCAGAAACACACCCAGGGCGTTATAAAGCGCAGGGACAAACTTATCCAAGAACATTTCTAGAATCTGCACCAGCGCCGCAATCACGCCGATGTAGCTCAGGTAACCAAGAAAGCTCAAATCCACATCCGGCAGACCAGCCCAGGCCAGCGCACCGTCCATCAGCAAATAATGGTAGATCAGGTTGTTCACCGGCACGGTAATGGACAGTTCCCATGCGGGCCATTTATGGCGGCTTAAATAACTTAATGGAACCCCAAATTCCATTCAACATATGAGTGATACTTCCTATACCATAAAA
>JBKAGC010000273.1:0-4525 GCA_046290215.1 Pseudomonadales bacterium
TAATGCTGGCCGTCCTTTGGCGTTTCCATCAACTCGACCAGAACGCCATTCGAGTTCTTAGGGTGGACGAATATGGAAAGGTCATCAAACAACGCTGCGAACTGCTGCACACGTCGGATGTGCATTTAGATAACCGGATCGGGGAGCCTGGCCGCGAGACCACCAGTCAACTGGGTTTTATGGCAGTCATCGACGCGGCAATTCATCTGGATGTCGATCTGTTTTTGCTCGCGGGAGATCTGTTTGATCACAACCGGGTACAGGAACCTTGCCTTGAATTTACTGTGGCGCAATTGTCGCGACTTCATTGTCCTGTGGTGATGATTGCTGGCAACCATGATTGTCTGGCTGACTATTCCATTTATCATAAGTTTGATCCGGCGGTTGCCGACACCGACGTGCATTTCATTCAAGACCCAGAAGGTGCAGCCATAGACTTTCAGCAATTTGGTATGCGTATTTGGGGGCAGGGCATTGTTGAACACGCACCGGAAAACCAACCGCTGAAAAACGTCCCCACCGATCCTTTCGCCGGTTGGCATATTGGCATGGCGCATGGATATCTAAATACCCGGGGTGGCGACAGTTATTCCTCAATGATCACAGAGGCAGAGATTGCGGGCAGTGCTTTGGATTATCTGGCATTGGGTCACGTGCATGTCTTCTCTGATATGCAACATGGTGATACCCGGGCGGTATACCCGGGCTCGCCCAACTTGATGCAAGGGTCGCGAGAGTCCACAGCGGCGCATGTGGTGCTAGACCCTGGTGATGGTGTGACCGTGAACCGACTTCAGTTTGCAATTGAGCGTCGCGACTAGTTACCAGGGCCGGCGGCTTGCCGCCCAGTCAAATGGTTCGATGCCATGCTCTGTAATCTGGTGAATCTCGGCACTTGGACGCTCACCACTTAGATCCAAAAAGCCAATAGTGCCTAACTGCAGGTTCAAGTTATGGGGGAATGTGGGTGAACCGGGATTGACGCATAAGACGCCATCTATCATATCGATTTGCTCCACATGGGTGTCGCCATAAATAAGTACGTCGAGGGACTCGCCAGGAAACTTATCCTTTATCCAGTTGCTAACGGTTAACCTGGGGGGTATTTCTGGCATTGGAATGTAGTGGGTTAGGCCGATGGTAAAGCCGCCAAGCTCAAGCGTCCAAAATTCTTGTAAGCGGTGATGGTCACCTTGCACCATCCGTCCTGCGGAACCATCTTCACCATTACCTCGCGCAGCATAAGTTGGGGCTATCTCATGCAAGGTGTCGATCACCGATAAATCGTGGAGATCCCCTGCGTGCAGAATGCAATCCACATCATTGAAGGCATCAAAAATTTGCGGCCAGAGTTCTTCACGAGATTCTGGGATGTGAGTGTCGGAAATAAGGCCTACTTTCATCTAACGTATGACCCCATCTGATTTTAACGTTTCGATGGCATCGGCTGAGAAACCAATTTCACTTAACAACTCATGGTTGTGTTCCCCCAGCAACGGCGCACCGCGAGGCGTTGCAATGGCGGTTTTACTAAATCGTGCAGCGGGTCTGGTTTGGCGGATCTTGCCGGCTACCGGATGATCGATTTCCTGGATCAACTCATTGGCTTGTACCACCGGATGGTGAATGACTTCTTTACGTTTCAACACTGGTGCACAAGGTACGCCGGCTTCTTCAAGAATCTCGAGCCACTCCTCGGCGGACTTCTCGAGCAAAGCCTCCTGGGTCATTTGTAATCTTTCGTTGGCGTTTTTGTCACGAAGGGCCGGCGTTTTAAAGCGTTCATCCTCTAACCACTCTGGATGATTTAACGCCGGGCACAGCGCTTCCCACTGTTTGTTCGACATGGCGGAAACACTAATGTATGAAGTTTTAGTCTCATATATGAGATCGATAAACGTTGCCGCGCGCTGGACACTCACCTCCTGACCAACGAAGGTTTGGCCAGCCATATCAGAGGACCATAAAAATGACAGCACCGTGTCTAACATGGAAATCCGAATATGTTGACCTTCACCAGTTCTTTCTTTGTGAACCAGTGCTGCGGCAATGGCTTGCGCGGTGGCCATACCGGTGAGTTTGTCTGGCAGGATGGTGCGCACCAATCTTGGGCGCTCTTCATCAGAGCCTGCCTGAATGGTGGTCAGGCCGCTGAGGGCCTGGATAATCGGGTCGTAAACGGGTTTATGGCTCCAGGGGTTGTTTTCGCCGAAGCCACTAATGGAGGTGTAAATAATGTTAGGGTTTCTGGCTCGTACCTCGTCTTCACCCACACCGAGGCGTTCTACCACCCCTGGTCGAAAGTTCTGGATGATGACGTCTGCGGTTTCTGCCAGCTTGAAGAGGATCTCTTTACCTTGTTCGGATTTAAGGTTTAGGGTCATGCCGCGCTTGGAGCGATTATTGTTCAAAAACGTCGCGGTGAAATGCTCCGAACCGTAACCGGCACCTCGAGCGTGGTCCGGTGCCTCAGTTGATTCAATTTTGATCACATCTGCACCTTGATCCCCCAATAACATGGTGGCAAAAGGACCTGATATCACTGTGGTAAGATCGATAATGCGGTATCCGGTAAGGGGGCCTGCCATGCTTGTTCCTCTTAAAGCTGGGTAAGAATAGGTACCTCCCGAGTGTAGCGAGACCGTTGCTCTTTTGGTACCAAAGACTCCTTTGAAAACTAGGCAAGATCAGGTCTTTGTCTATACTGAACCTTAAGTATCGGAGGTGACCATGACCAGGACGTCCCGTCGGCAATTTATGAAGGGCTTGGCGGCTAGCGTGGTGGCGAGCCGTGCTCCTTATGTGTTTGCTCGAAAAACAACCAGACTGAGAGTGCTTGGCACTCACGTCACGCTGCAAGAGCCTATTCGTCAGCAAGCGATGGCAGACCTTGGTATTGAATTAGAATTCGAACCTGGCGGTAGCGCCGCTGTGTTGCAAAAGGCCTCTGTGGATCCTGCTTCATTCGATTTGTATGAGCAGTGGTCTAACAGTATCAATGTGCTGTGGCGCAGTGGCTCCATTCAAGGCATCGATAGCGGCGCTTAACTTACTGGGATGAAATCAACGATCTGACCAAGACCGGTAAGTTGACCCCGCAAGCTTCCCTTGGCGCAGGAGATGCGCCGTACCAGATCTTGCACGTGCAAAAGGACAACACCCTGGGAGCAAACCATACCGACACCATCAGCTACTTACCTTACGTTCACAATGTTGATTCATTTGGTTACAACACCAGAGTGATTCCTCGAGGTATACCTTACGAAACGGAAAGCTGGGGCTGGTTATTTGATGAACGTTATCGAGGCAAAGTTGCCGTGGTTAATGCGCCGACCATTGGCCTCTTTGACCTGGCGTTAGCAGCAACCGGTAGTGGCATGATGGAGATTGCTGATATCGGCGCCATGACCATTGCTGAACTCGATCAGCTGTTTGCTATCGCCATCGATCTCAAGCGACAAGATCATTTTTCTGGCTTTTGGACTTCAGTGCCAGAGTCGGTACGTTTTATGGCGACCAATCGTGTGGTGATTGAAAGTATGTTTTCGCCAGCGGTGAGTGCACTGAATGGTCAAAATGTACCGGTTGTTTATGCTGCCCCGAAAGAGGGCTATCGCGGTTGGCATGGTGTGATGTGTTTGTCTTCTGCCACCCAGGGACGCGAGAAGGATGCGGCTTACGAGTATATGAACTGGTGGCTCTCAGGTTGGCCCGGTGCTTTTATCGCCAGGCAAGGCTATTACATTTCTAATCCGCAACGCTCAAAAGCGTTGCTGTCTCAAGAGGAATGGGACTATTGGTATGAAGGCAAGCCTGCCGCCAATGATCTCACAGGTGTTGATGGAGCTGCCTCGGTACGTAAAGGTGAAGTTCGGACTGGCGGCTCCTATGAAAAACGCTTTAGTAATGTCGCAGTTTGGAATACCGTGATGCCCACGTATGATTACAGTTTGCAAAAATGGTACGAGTTCTTGAGTGCCTGAGTAGTCGCGTGTGAAAGCCTCCCTCCAATCTAAAGTTCTGTTAATGCTCGCCATCTTAGTGGCGATCAGTGCATTGCTGTTGCTGTTTACTCGACAGAACCAAATGGCGCTCGAGGCGACCAATCAGCAAGTGCAAGAAGCTGTGCAACTTAATGATCTGGTGCATGGCCTGGAGCGCAACTTACTTAACTTGCAGCGATTGGTTTTGATTTATAAGGAGACGGCAAACGAATCTGTGGCTGTCCGGTTTACACAAAACGTGGATGATACCCATACCGTTTTAGACAAGTTACTAGCTAATGAGTATGTGGCGGCGAGTGACACCTACACAGATCGTGTCACCCGGATGCAGGATCATCTAGATGATTTTAATGATCAATTTGCCGAGGTTGTGGCGGGCAGGAAACAACAAACTGCGCTGTTTGATAAAAACTTGATGCCAAAGTTTGAAAGCTTACGAGCAAGACTGGAAAGTGAAACGCAAAGTGAGCAGCGGATTCTTGCCCAGCGCTACATCGCTTATGCGCAAAGAGCCGTTTATC
>JBKAGC010000274.1:0-4498 GCA_046290215.1 Pseudomonadales bacterium
GCATTCCATTCTTTTCCGTTCATTTGTATTTGCTGACTGCTTGCTTTGTGTGAGTTTGTGACATCGGAGAAAAGACTTTCGTGAACTCAACTACTTACTTGGCAATAGTGAAAGAGAGTGGGCTGAAGAACTCAAAACAGACCCTTACACCACCAATATGAAACTTCGGGAAACAGTTTCCAGCATGAGTGTGGTGGAATTCGTTGGCGGCTTGCCAGTAGACATCGCACTGCCTATGGGCGCTGGTTTAGCGGTGGGTGTTCTCGGCGACGAAACAGAGATTTATAAGCAAAGCGCCGAGCAACTCGAGAAGACCAATCGAGCTTGTTTTGCCAAACTTGGCGTATCTGCTGACGATATCGAGGCCGTGATCAACGCCGATTACTTAACCCCAACTAGCCAGACCGCTGTGTGCAATGCCCTGGCCAAACTGGAAGGTGTGCCTGGTAGTACTGATCTTGCCGCTTCCATCGCCAGCAGCGAATCTTTTGAAGCCTCAGATTTCTTGCTACAACTTAGTAATCTAATGGCCTGGTACCAGACCGATATGGAAGCTGAAGCACCAGAACTCACCCGCATCGTGGTATCCGATGGTTTGCCTTACGCCATGGTGGGTGAATCAGCCATGCTAATGCTACCGGCAGAGAACTTACTCTGGACTGAGGTACTCGCCAACAGAATCGCCGCGATTGAAGCCAACAAAGGCAGCGTTTGGCTACTGGGTACGCCAACCAGCACCACGGCCCAGGCCCTTGCTGCCCGTGGTTGGACTCTCGTCACCACCGCAACCAATACCGAACTACACGCTTTGTACCACAAGTTAGACTAGTTCAAGAGATTAACGACACTGACGTATCACTTGACTCAAGCGCTTAACACCCTGACGAATTTCCCGGGTGTTAAGCGATGCGTAACCGAGCAATAGCTCGGCTTGCGCAGGTGGTTTGGCGTAGTACGCCAACGACGAATAGACTCCCACCCCCAGCGCTGCAGCGGCGTTAACTATCTCCTCGGTATAGCGCCTGGGTATCTTGCGCAAGCGCAGCAATACATGAATCCCCGCCTGGGTACCCAGCACTGATACATCATCACCAAGTTCTGTGGCCAGCACCTTGAGTAACACTGACCGGCGCTCGCTATGGGTTTTGCGCATTTTGTGGATATGCCGCTCAAGGAAACCCTCTGTAATAAATTTTGCAAAAGCAAGCTGCTCCAGCACAGTACCACTTGAATCAGACAAACTTCGTAGTCTGCTAAAACCCTCAATCATATGGCCTGGCACCACCATCCAGCCTAAACGCAAAGCAGGAAAGAGAATTTTCGAAGCTGTCCCTGTGTAGATCACGAGACCAGCTTTATCTAACGACTGTAATGAGGGAATTGGGCGCCCCTCATAACGAAACTCACCGTCATAATCATCTTCAATCACAATCGTATGATTTACCCTGGCCCAACTGAGCAGCTGTTGGCGGCGCGTCAGTGACATCACGCTACCAAAAGGGAACTGATGACCAGGTGTCACAAACACCAGCTTGGCCCCGTGGATCTTTGCCAAAGCTGCACCTTGTAACCCTTGCTCATCCACGGCCACGGATTGAATATGGGCACCGGCCGCGAGCAACGCACGAGCAAAGCCCCGATAACGCGGCTCTTCCAGAACCGCTGTATCGCCGGGGTTAATAAAGGCCCGCACTGTCAGATCAATGGCATCCTGAGTACCCTGAACAATAAACACCTGTTCTGCTGTGCAGTGAACCCCTCGTGAACGCCCAAGGTACGCAGCGATTGCCTCACGCAATGCCGGTAACAGCCACCGGGCCATAGCCAAGTTGCGCTTCGGTAAGTTCCCGGGCACTACGGCCGATCAATCGTGCCCACCGCTCTAACGGTAAATCCTGGTAACTTGGCTCTCCATAGAGAAAGTCATAGCGATGCTGTTGCCTGGGTTGGCGAAACAATAAACCGCTTGTTCCTGGCTGACTTAGCCGTGTAACCGTTTCTGACCAGCCAGGCTCCGTCGCAACAAGCTTACTCTCTGCTACAGCCGGTCCTGGTTGCAATTCGGCAACAAAGGTACCAGCACCTACTCTGGTTTGTAGATAACCTTCCGCAACCAATTGATCATAAGCCGCCGTGACCGTATTTCTCGATACGCCATGCTCTGCAGCGAAGACCCGGCTCGGTGCTAGCTTGCTTAATGGCGCCATAGTGCCACTGGCTATCGCTTGCCTTAAACCTCGACAAATTTGCTGCTGCAAGCTGCCTTGCCCATCCAGGGTAATTTGCATGTCAGAACACCGATCCGTATTGGCTCTATTATTCTTTCATTTATTGGATCTTTTACCAATCCAAATATCTGCCACGATAGGCACTGATTTTCACCGCTGGATGTTACCCATGACAGATTTACAACCCACCTCTCTAACCAAACTAAAGCGCGCGCCGGACCGGGGGAGTTATGACTTAAGCGTCATTGAAAACATTTTAGACAGTACACCTTTGTGTCACGTGGGTTACCAGGTTGATGGCCAAACCATCGTCATGCCAACCATACACTGGCGCATGGGCTCATACATTTACTGGCATGGCTCAAGGCTTAGCCAAACCATGGTAGCGCCTGAGGCCGCGCCGGTTTGCGTGACGGTAACCCATCTGGACGGTCTGGTGTTAGCACGCTCGGCGTTTCACCACTCCGCAAACTACCGATCGGTACTGGTGTTTGGTAAACCTGAGTTACTCATCGACCCTGCAGAGAAAACTGAGGCGCTAAAAGTCATGATTAACAAGCTCATGCCGAATCGTTGGCAGTCTCTCCGGGCAATGACAACGAAGGAGCTAAATGCCACTGCTGTGCTGCGCTTAAAGTTAGAAGCAGCATCGGCGAAAATCCGCCAGGGCGGACCGAATGACTTAGAAACGGACCAAAACGTGCCAGTGTGGGCTGGCGTTCTCCCCTTGAGCACTAAAACCGGAGAACCTGAACCTTGCCCCTATAATCAACCAGGGCAGCCCGAACCTGAAGGTTTGCGAAATTTCGGCATCGGTTAAAGTTACTGATACAGTCAGGGCTCGGGAATAGGCTCCCAACCAAGCGCATGGCGTTGCTCGTTGAGATGGCTATAGAGTTTGGCCTGGATTGCGACAAATCGAGGTGTATCGCGAATGGGGTCGTACCAGGGGTTAGCAATGTCAGTCCAATCTAGAGCAAGGTTTTCTAGTGCTTGCTCTAATAGAGCTAACGCGCGATCGTGATTTTCGGCAAGCATTTCCAGGCGGGCCAGCAAGCGATAGTAGCCCGGTGGCTCCCCTTGCTGGATGGCCAGTTCATGGTAGCGCATTAGTTCATTTTGTATTTTCCCGGCTTCTTCCAGCCGACCCAGTTGGTGCAAACAATAAGCCTGGTAAAACGCCAGTGTTAACTCGTTACCAGGTAACCCGAGATAAATCTGACCTTGAATCGCTGTTTGCTCGGGGCTCTGGTAATTCGTTGTCCCCAGACAACTTTCATATCGCTCTGTAAGAATTTCACTCCGCGCCAGCAAGAAACGAGAAAAGCGGCCGTGGTAATCATCCGGTACTTGCCGCAAAAGCTGGTAAGCCACCTCTGGGTACTGCAGCGCTTGAAAATAAACCCGACCGGCAAAAGCATCTGCCTCGCTCACCGCTTGCTGCGCCATATCAATATTTGCCAAACGATAGTAGTAACGCCTGGCTAACTCCATACGCAGGTGCACACCGGCAAAACCTGTTTCTTCCAGGGTCAGATATTCTGTTGCTTTTTGCACACCGGCAGCTTCACGGCCAAGACGAAAATCCCAAAGTGCCTCCAGCAGCAGGGCCTGGTCTGGGCGAATCACTCGCTCTAAACCGGCCCGATTTAGTGTTGCGAGATAATACTGCACCAACCGATACTGGATAATGGGATGGTTACTATCCAGGCCATAGGCCTTTTCCAGCGCTTCTAATGAGGCCGTAAAGTTCCCTGAATCGGCGAGCACTTCAGAGATCATAAAATGGGCGTAAGCATTGTTAGGGTCGGCAGCGATAGCCCGATGAAAACTGGATAGAGCTTCCATTTGCTCACCCTCATTGCGCAACATAAAACCTTGTGTAGCATGCGCTGAGGCCAGGTCTGGCTCCAACAAGAATGCCCGCTCAAGTTTTTCTCCCGCCAATTGCTTCGCCTCAATAAAGGGTATATCGCCATACTGCAAATCTGACAATAGGATAATGGTGCGAGCGAGGTCAGACCAGGCCGGGGCATATTCCGGATCAAGTGCAATGGATTCTTCAAACTGAGCTCTGGCTAACAGCAAGCTGTGTTCGGTTCGCGCTCGCATGTTGTCTCTCGCCACGAGATATAGATCATAAGCACCCAGTGCTACTTCACCGGATTCCATCGCGGCTTTTTCAATCAGGTGCAATCGCACGGAATCCAGTATCTCTGCTGTGACGTCATCTTGCAGTTGCAAAACATTGGTAAATGTCAGGTCATAGC
>JBKAGC010000275.1:0-4484 GCA_046290215.1 Pseudomonadales bacterium
TTAGTATCGCCATCATCATGCTTGTGCTTATGCTCATCACTTTCATGATGCTTGGCACTGTCAGTGGTATGAGCCTCATGATCGTGGTCGTGATCATCAGAGTCTGCCTGAGCAAAAGCAGGGTTTGTTACGCCGATAATCACTGCGATTGTCAGGGTTAAATAGAGTGGTAAAGTTTTCATCGTTAATTCCTTTCGCTCTTGGCAAACTGTTTTATTTGCCAAAATGCTGTGTTAATAAGATAAATCGTTAGTTGCCAGTGGCTCTGCAATTAATTGCTCGATGAGTGCTTGATTGAGCTGTGCTGCAGTAGCGGCTTCAATATGTTGTTGCTTGGCGGTGAGCAGTTCTTCCTGTGCGGCAATCCAGTCTTGATAGCGATAGCGGCCGTTTTCGTAGGCTTGTCGTGTCAAAAGTAATGCCTGCTCCAGCGCGGGTAAGACCTGAGTGCTGAACTGCTCGACAGCAGCCTTATTCTCTTCACGCTGAGAGAAGGCAGCGAACAAGCGGTTGTTTAGCTTGAGCTGGGCATCAGCTTGTTGGTAGTCCACGGCATTGCGCTCGGCCAACGCCGAGGCGACGCCCCCACGGTTACGTTTACCACTGAACAACGGAATCGAAATGCCCGCCGTTAACGCAGTGTCATCGGTTGCTTCGAAACGCCTGACACCCAATTGCCAGCCTATATCCACGCGACTTTGTGCCTGAGCCAGTTTGACTTCGGCATCTTTTAGCCGAGCCTCGCTGGCAAAAATAGCAATGGCAGGGGAATGCTTGGCGCGTTGTAATAAACTGGCAAAATCATCCGAAGAGCCAAGCGCAGATAGGCTACCGCTGAGTTCAGTAAAGTGGGGATTGGTACTCCCCCAGAAGCTGCTTAGCATTACCTTTTGACGCTTAAAACTGCTGCGCAATGCCTGTAGTCGAATAGAGGTACGAGTGAGCGCAGCTTTAGCGCGCATCACCTCCGCCTCAGGGGCAGCACCTTTAGACGCTCGCTGTTCAACGGTTTTTAGCATTTGCTCTGATAGCGCAACAGCCTCCATTGCAAGAGCAATGTTCTCTTGGGTGGAAAGAGAACGAATAAACGTTGTCGTTAGTTCGCCAAGTACATCCAGCGTTGCCGCCTGGCGCTCAAAATTCAAGCGGTCGGTTCTGGCATCAATCACCGCAACCCGTGAACGCGCCTTGGCTCCCAGCTCAATCACAGAAGACAGTGCAAGGGTAGTTTCCGCGCTATCAACCCCATTAAACTCTCCGCTGCCCGCGATGTTTTCGACCTCCAGCCCCAGATTCAGGGCTGGAGCGAGCGAGCTGCTTTCGCGCTGTGCCACAAGGCTCTGCTGACGAAAACGGTATTGATACAACTGCGGGTTGTTTTTCAGGGTGCGGGTGATGGCATCTTCCAGCGTTAGCGCTGTGGAAGCATTGACGCGCCGCGACACTTGTTCGGTGTTTTGCATGGGCGGCTTAGCCGAATCCGCCCAGCTCAACAGGGATAGGCTACCTAAAAGTAAGGCAGCAATAATGTTTCGTGTTTGCATAAATCATAGTCCGATATTCCATGAATTTTCGTGCACACGTAGTTGTTGTAAGCGAATGTCGCTTCACAACAGCAGGTATGCTGATAAAGATCAGAAATGATTTATACGTTGGGCGGGGGAGTGGGTGGTGCTTGGGAAAAGTTGAGGAAGTGTGGTTGGTAAAAAGAAAACTGTTGATGAGCCATGTCACAGTTCAGTACAGGGACATGACCGGCAATGCTACCGGTATGACCGTGGCAGCAATGTGAGCAGTGGTCGTTGTCAGTGGTTGAATCAGATGAATGCGAGTCATCGCTGTCCAGGACATGCGCATATTCGTCACCGTGGGGATGTTCACCACCGGCAATATCGACAGCGCTTTCGATACCCATAAAGAGTAGCGAAAAGATAAACAGGTATGAGATGAATGGCCGCAACATAGTATTAAGTCTATATCATTTGGTTTGTATAACCTATACGGTTAATGCGTTTGATACTAAATATGTCTATCTGATCAAGATTCTTAGTAGAGTTGTTTAAAAATTCGACTGTTTTCATTTGCGGTTGACTTCAAGGACTTGTTGGACATGTTGTTTTGGTTGAAGTTGCTTCGCTATCTCGGCAGTCTTCGTCGGGGAATTCTAATTCTATCGTTGTATGCGATAAGTCGTAGCGTTGTAGAGCCCTTGAAATTTCTCGTTTGAGCTCCTGTTGGTCTAAATCGCTTATCGCCTTTTCAAGTTCAAGGTGCGCGGTTAATACATGGTTGGCACCATCAAGCGACCAGACATGGACGTGATGTACGCTCCTAATATTCTCAAGAGATTTCAAATCGCTAATGATATCCTGCCGAACTTTTGTGTCTGGCGTTGCCTGAAGAAAAATCTTAATGGTATCGATGAGTGTCTTGGTGACATTGAATAATATGAATAAGGTAAATCCGATGGATAAAAGTGGATCGAGCACGGGGAGATCGACAAAGCTAAGCACAACAGCAACGAGTAAAACTGCCACCCAGCCTAAAACGTCTTCTAATAAATGCCAATTCAAAACGCGCTCATTTAATGATTTTCCATGGCTCAGCTTATAAGCGGCGAACCCATTGACGGCTATTCCAAATATGGCCAGAACAATCATGCCCTGTGCATGGGGCATTTCGGGGTCGGATAAGCGGGGAATTGCTTCGCTTAATACCCATATAGACCCGCCGATGAGAACCGCGCCATTAACCAGTGCGCCTAACAAGGAAAATCTTTGATAGCCATAACTATAGGTGTCGTTAGCTTGCTTATGCGCTACTTTGCTTAAAATCCAGGCGAGCCCGATTGATAAGCTATCGCCTAGATCATGCACAGCATCTGCCATGATTGCTGTGCTGTTGGTGAGCCAGCCACCAATAAATTCCACAATGGTGAATCCAAGATTGAGAAAGAACGCCCAACCAATGCGCGAGTCAGATGATTCATGATTGTGATTATGCATAACGGATTAAGTTACCTCTTTTTTCGCATTCACGATTTCAATTGCAAAATACGGCGTGCGCCATTCAAAACGATTAAGCCGATCACGAAACCAATCACCAAATCCGGATAGCGTGAATCGGTTAGTGCAACCAGTAAGCCTGCCATGATAAGCCCTAAATTAGCGATCACATCGTTGGCCGAAAAAATCCAACTTGCTTTCATGTGTACACCACTGTCTTTTTGCTTGTTGATCAGTACCAGGCACAGGGAGTTGGCTATCAATGCGAGTAAACCAAAGCTCATCATGAGCACGGATAAGGGCTCACTGCCAAATATAAATCGCCTGATGACTTCACTCAGTGCGCCAAGTGCTAGAATCATTTGCAACCAACCGGAAAAGTGTGCCGCTCGTAGCTTCATGCGGGCGCTGTGGCCAACCGCGTAGAGGGCTAATCCATAAACGGCAGCATCAGCAAACATATCCAGGGAGTCGGCTATTAATCCGGTTGACTGGGCGTACCAGCCAACAACCATTTCAATACCAAACATGATGCCATTGATGGCTAACAGCCATTTGAGTATCCCTGCCTCTTTCTGATTGACGGCACCAGCTGAAACTACGGCCTGAGATAATTCACTGCTGCCAATATTCTGTGTGAAGTCAAGCGTAGCGCCTAGACCAAGTGATTCGATCCGTGACTGTATGATTTCCAGGTTATTGGCATAAAAGACTTTGAGTCTTCGGTGTGGCGTGTCAAATTCAAGGGCAATCTCAGGCCCAAGATCATCAAGAGCTAAGCGAATCATCCGCTCTTCAGAGGGGCAATCCATCTTGGGAACCGTGAATTGACTGACAAATCCACCCTTGGGTGGTGTGTCTGTTAGAGGCGGTGAGGTTATGTCGATTTCTACCTTATTGGTACATTCCCCGGTGCAGCTATCCTTCATGAGAATACTCTTGTGCTTATATGAAAGCGCAGTATAAAATCTATAGTTACTATAGAGTCAAGCTTTGGAGAAAATGATGAAAATTGGCGAGCTAGCCAAATTAACCGGGTGCTCCGTACAGACAATACGTTATTACGAAAAAGAGAATCTACTTAAATCGAAAGCACGCAGTGAAGGAAATTTTCGTCTGTATGATACCTCGGCTGTTGAACAACTTATGTTTATAAAACAATGCCGTAGTCTTGACCTTGCTTTGTCAGAGGTGCGCCAGCTGATCGATTTAAACCGGTCACCGGGTACGCAATGCGATGATGTAAACAATATGATTGATAATCATATTGAGCAAGTGGAGCAACGCATGAAAGAACTGAAAGGGCTTCGGGATCAATTAACTTCACTTCGCAGAAGTTGCTCCAATAACCGCACTATTGAAGAGTGCGGCATTCTGAAAAATCTGTCGGCAAAGTAGTCTAAGTGCAGATGCTCCTATTTCGTAAGAGCGGGTAAGTCTCGGCGTGTCGTGGGTGGTAGCATCCAGCAACAATGGGGG
>JBKAGC010000276.1:0-4362 GCA_046290215.1 Pseudomonadales bacterium
TACCCATTGGTTCGAGCTTCCTGCAGAGCCGCAGTACTAAATGGCGGCAACATGCCAATGTGCCAAGGCGCAATAAGAAAGCCATTGAGAAACGCTTTGCCCAGGCAACCGCGCCACTGCAAGAACGCCTCAATGCCGTGCAGAAGAAACACATCGCAGAAAAAGATGCGCTAATTCAGGAGCTGAAAGAGCAACTGGCGGATGAAAACAGCGACACCTTTGCCTTAATGAACCGCGCTAAAGCAGCACAACAAGAATGGAAACGAATAGGCTTTATCGAACGCCGCAAAGACCAGAAGCTCTGGAAGGCGTTTCGCGCACAATGTGATGCGGTGTTCTCGCGCCGGGATGAAGAAAAACAATCAGAACAAAACGCCGCCAATGAACTCGCTCAGCAGTATCGGGCTGCCTGCAAGGCATTCGCTGCTAAGCTCGAGGCAGCCTTCGATCGCAAGGACATCTCAGAGTTTCGCAAGCAGTTGGCAGGGTTCCAATTACCGAAGTCCCACCGCGGCTTAGAACGGGACTCAAAGAAGTTGATTAGCCAGGCTGAAAAGGAACTAAAACAACGCGCCAGGCAAAGTGAAGAACTGATGTTTCGTGAATTCCAGCGCATCAGTGAAGCACTAGACAAAGGTGAGGCCCCTGGGGACAGCGATGAAACCTTGTCAGCAGAATTGACCCGGGCCCTCGAACAGCGACCGCAGCGGGATGCTGAAGAACAGGATTTATTGCTGATTCGGCTGGAAATTTTGAGTGACTTACCGTCTCCAGAAGCCAGCCAGGGCGCGCGAATGGCGTACCAGGTGGAGCGTCTCAATCGCGAATTATCCAAGGGCGAAAAAGAAACCCGTTCCGAACGGGAGCAGGTACAGGACTTGCTAACCCAGTGGTTTTCAACCAGCAATAAACTGGAGGAATTAAAACCGCGCTTCTTGAAAATCGCCAACAAACTTGGCCTGGCGGTTTAAGCAGGGCTTTGTTTGTCCCCGTGCTAGGGAAAACTCACAGTCACACTAGCGCCGCCGAAGGCACTGTCAGCAATAACAATTTTGCCGTCATAGCGGGCAACGATTTCTGCCACCACCGCTAGACCAATCCCCTGGCCAGGGGCTCTTGAATCCATCCTTGTCCCCCGGGCCAACACCTGCTCTCGCCGCTCCACCGGAATACCCGGGCCGTCATCAACAATGATGATTTCTAACGGCACCGCTTCTGTGGACCGGGCAGTAATGGCAACGCTAGAGCGCCCGTACTTACAAGCATTGTCTATGAGGTTTCCCAACACCTCCATCAAGTCTCGCTCGTCACCAAAAAAGGTCGCCGGCTCCACATCCAGGCTAATGGCAATATCCGGATAGACCTTTTGCATGGCCTGGTGCAACTTCACTAACACCGGTTCAACAGCAATAGCCCTTTTGATCAAGCTTGAGGCATCACTCATAGCTCGTTCTAACTGGTAGGCAACAATTTCATCCATACGGTCCACCTGGGCATCAATGGTATCGCGAACCTCGTCACTAAACGCTTCATTACCAGTTTTCGCCTGGCCAATTTGCCCAGCAGTGTTTTTCAGAATCGCCAGCGGGGTTTTAATACTGTGGGCGAGGTCTGCCATCGTGGTTCGATACTTTTCACGCTGGGTCCGTTCACTGGAGATTAAGATATTGAGATTTTTCGTTACACCAGTTAACTCGTTAGGGTATTCTGCCGTCAAACCATCTTGCCTGCCATTCTCAATCGCCTCGAGATCCCTGGCAAGCGCACCCAGGGGTTTGAGGCCCCAGTTCATCACTGCGGCCTGAACCACGATGAGCGCCACGCCTACTAGCACTAGCCATCCCCAGAGATTGCTCCGGAAGCTGTTTAGCTGACTTTGATAACCCTCAACAGACTCCATCACAACGAACACAAATTCTGTTGAGTCTTCCCCCGAACCTAGCCACAGCACTTTATAAGCAAGGTAAAACACATCTGGTTCCGCCATGCGGGAGAAGCGATCTTGACCGGGCAATAGGGCCTGATATTGCTCTTTAGTCTGTTGACTTGAAAACTCTAACGCCACACTCGAGGCGCTGCGCCAGACCTCTTCACCATTACCATCACGCACGAGGGCGAACAGCCCTGAACCGGGATTATTGAACCGCGGCTCTTGTAAGGCTTCCGGCAGGAGAATCTCACCCAGGTCAACCTCGGTAACGGACAGCAAGCCATAGATTTGGATGCGTAGCTTCTCTTCGATACTTTGTTCAGCAGTCCGTTGGAACGCTTGATCCAGCACCAGGCCGGTAACACCGAGGAACACGAACAGGACGATCGCGGCCGACCAGAGAATCCTACTGCGAAGTGAGAAATTAGCCGCCAAACCTACCCGGCTGCCAGAGTAAAGCGATAACCCTGGCCACGCACTGTCTCAATTGGTTGGATATCATTGGCTGGGTCGAGCTTTTTGCGCAAACGCCCAACAAATACTTCAATCACATTACTGTCTCGATCAAAATCCTGATCGTATAGGTGTTCGGTGAGTTCAGTCTTCGACACCACTTCCCCTGGACGTTGCATTAGGTAGTGCAGCAAGTTGTATTCGAACGCTGTCAAATCCACCGGTTGTTCGGCAACCTTAACGCGCTTGCCGCGCATATCCATATGTATAGGCCCGCAAGTCAAAGCAGGCGTGAGCGCGCCAGATGCCCGGCGGATCAACGCTTCCAGACGCGCCAATAACTCCTGAACATGAAACGGCTTGACTAGATAATCATCCGCACCTGCTGCCAGGCCATCTACCTTATCTTGCCAATCGGCCCGGGCAGTTAATATCAACACAGGATATTCGCGACCTTCTTCACGAATTTTTTTCACCACATCGAGACCCGGCACTTTTGGCAAGCCAAGGTCAATCACCGCCACGTCAAAGTTAAACTTTTGCGCCAGATACAAACCTTCCATTCCATCGCTGGCTTGATCCACCTGATAGCCATGACGTTCGAGAATTTCATTAAGCTGCTCGCGGAGCTTTGTTTCATCTTCAACCAGCAGTATTCGCTTTTTCATTCAGCTACTCACTTAAAGTTTTATCACTCAAACACTTCACCACTGTCGGGATCAACGAAGACGTATTTAACGACCCCGCCATCGGACAATAGTTTCACGCGATAAGCACCATTTCGATAATGAACAGACAAGATCTTGGCTTCTGGGAAGGCACTTTTGGCCCGGGACGCGGCCTTTTTCTCCCCTACCCTCGCTCGTGGCTTACCCGGCAAGAACTTGTTCTCTGGTGCCCCTTTGAACTCTGCCATGCGGACCACCTCAGCCACCTGGGCAAAGGGGCTGGCACTTGCCGGTATAGCGCCTGCGACTCCACTGAGGAACGCAAGGCCAAGGCAAATTGTGATGATGGAGCTCCGCATAGCAAACTACCTCAACTGGACCCAGACTTAGTCGGCTCGACTAAAGGACCGGGGAAACAGCCAGACGCAACTTGATGGTTTCACCAGGTGCCTGGTCTGTTCGAGTGGTGTATGTGACATCGTTGTAGCGATACTTCACATGATAACCGACAATTCGGTCTTCCTCACGGTAATCATTGACCACTCGGCACACCTCTTCCGTCCGCTCGTAGCGGCGTCCGTCTGTGGTCACGGCATTGCCAATGGTGCCGCCCAGGACTGCGCCGACAACTGCGCCGACCTTTTTGTTGGTTTTATTGTGGCCCACCGCATTACCTAGTGCACCGCCGACAACCGCGCCTACAACAGTACCAACACCATTGTTGCCACGACGCACACTGACGGTTTCATCCCAGCATTCTTCTCGTGGTGTGGATACCCGAATGGTCTTTACAATGGGCGTCGCATCGATCACATCAGCGTAATCGTAGGTAACATTGCTCTTCGCAAACACAGCACTTGATGCCAATAACAAGCTGGCAGCCAAACTGGCTCGTTTGAAGTTCTGATTCATTTCGGTCTCACAGGTTCGTTGAATGTGACAGGCATATTAGAGTTTGTCGCCTGAACCAAACCTGAATCGTAGGGGCAAAAAAGCGCCTAACGAATATCCCGCCGGAAAGGTGGTAAGGCATCCAATAAAAGCCTGCCATAACGCTGGTTCACCAGGCGCCGGTCAAGAATGGAAATAGTGCCGCGATCTTTTTCTGTTCGGAGTAGCCGGCCGCAGGCTTGAATCATGCGCAAGGCGGCGTCAGGGATCATGATTTCCTGAAACGAGTTACCGCCGTTATCCTCAATCCATTCGCTCAATGTCGCGCCAACCGGGTCATCGGGAACAGCAAATGGAATTTTCACAATCACCACGTAATCACAATATTGACCAGGCAGATCGATGCCCTCGGCAAAACTC
>JBKAGC010000277.1:0-4332 GCA_046290215.1 Pseudomonadales bacterium
GTCACTTGGGGCGCCGACAATGATCGGTGTAATGACGCGATCCACGTTGTTATTAACGTCCGACTTAACGAGAACATCAAACAGATCTTCAAAGTCCTCGAAAAAGTTCTTTGGGTCAAATTGATTAGGATCTGTATGTTTCTCATCGAAGGTGGTGCAGGTATCCACCGCTGCATCACACAAGGTGACGTAAGCTCTGTTAGTTACCGAGCCCGTGATATTACCCACATCGGCGGTAATGGTGATGTCAGGCAGTGTGCCGTTACGGTCTAGCTGCCCTCCTGGTAGGGTGGCCAGGTTGTAGCTACAACGAACTTGATTAGCGCCCAGGTTGGTGGCGGAGCAATCCCAGCCGGGGGCGGTGATGTCGGATAAACTATCGATGGTGATGCCCGTCGGCAGGTCATCGTAAACATGGATATACCCTGTGGCGAAGCCGCTGGCTGGTGAAGTGAGCCCATCGCCATTGTTTTTAACACCAATAATATACTGCGCCCCATCCGTGGTGTTCTGGTTGAATAAGCCCACATCTATCATGCTGACTTCCACATCCGCGAGGGCTTTGTTGTCTACAGAGAATAATTCAACCATAAGCAATACGAGGTCAGTGCCCGCGTTGTACCGGGTAGTGGCGTCAAACGCGTCAGCCTGGCCAAGTAACTCTGGCGTAATGTCGTAGGTGTCGAGGTCAAAGCCATAGGTGGTGTTGGTATCAAAAACGTCTGGCCCCGTGACAGTACCGTTGTACTGGTTATCCAGGGGATTCAAGGCATTAGTCTTGGCTGTAAATGCCCCGGAACCAATTTGTAACTGAAAGTTTTCCGTACCCGTAATTTGCGGGTCACCTTCAAATGACATGTGGGTCATTTTGCCCGTGGCGCTGTTCGAACCTACCACGAAGTTACGTGGTTGCAGATCAAATTGGCTGTTTTTGAAATCCCGGAAGCCATCAAACAGATTGATAACGCGGATGTTAGAAACGTTCGGGTCGTCATAAACTACCACCAGACCCCAGGCACCGAGACACGTACCGGTTGTTGGGCGTCCCTGGTTTTCACGGTGTACCACCATGCCGGATAAGGTGTAAGCGCCTGGCCCGGTGACAATATCTGAAACATCCCGACGAGCGCCAAAAAAGTCCACCACGCCGCTACCGAGAGCGGTTAAGTTCGGAAAGTTGCGGCCGTTAATGCCCGGCGTTGTAGGAATCGGGACGCCATTTAGGGCCAAATTGGTCTGGTCGCTTAGATCTATCTCTTGCGTATGATAGTTCGGGCCTATATCTGCAGAACCTGCATAGTAGAGGAAGGCATCGATCACCTGAGCCCCAGCGGGAATGTTCAGGTTGACCGTGGTGCTCATGGGATTAAAGAAGTCGCAGTTATTGTTCGTACTGCGAAACGACGTGCCTACAGCCGCATAATCGATGTTACCTGCATAAGTTTTGCGCAGCAGAACGTCCTCACCGCCAGCGGCCTGGATTTGGCTGCTTATGATGAGAGCCGAGGCTAGTAGTATGGCTCTCGTTAACCACTGCAACATCAGGGTTGCCTTAAAGCCAAAGTATTTTGAGTGCCAGGGTGTATGAGAAGCATAATCTAATTGTAATCTAACTCAGTCTTTACTCAACAAGGGGTACTCAATAAGAGTTACTCAACAAGTGCGCGATATTCCTGCGTCACACTGCCACCAATGGGGAATTCCTCAACCAGTTGGATGCGCCATCGCTTGATAGCCGGGTCGTAGCAAGGCGAAGCGGCTGGTAATGCACATGGTCCCGTCGTTTCTGGGTCGTAGTTAAAGCCGTTGCCGTCGTTTTCGTCGTCGTCGAACGCTTCATTGATAAACGTAAATGAATTGGACAAGCTAAGTAGCCCGGTCCAGCTGCTGGTGCCATCGCCTGTGAGCTCCAGGGTCACAAAGTCACCCAGGGTATTTGTTAACACTACTTGCGTGGCGACGCCGCCACTAGAGTGGGTCACATCATTGCTATAGGTAATTACAGAGCCGGGGTTTGGAGTGCCAGAAACACTCTTGATGATCGTCAGGACCGGAGGAGTCACCCGGACAAAAGTGTTGACGCCAGTATCAAAAATCAAACCCTCAACACCCTCTGCAAATTCAACCTCCACTTGCCAGGTGCCATCCAAACCCAGACCACCTGGATTTATTTCAAACTCATATTGGCGAGAAGTGCTGTCCGGTTCTTGAACAAAAACAAGATCCGAGGTTGTGCTGCCGCTGTTAGGGTTGGTGACGGTAATTGTTGGGCAGTTTGTACTGGTCACGCCATCACAGCCAGTATTCACATCGAAAGCGCCAAAACCATCAGCGGCGGTGGCTCTTACCCAAATGGTGTTGCCGGCGATGACGAATCCTGGATCAATCTCGTTGCCGCAACTAAACGTCGTATCGCAACCTGGCGTCAATGAGTCATCGGTAGCGCTTAAGTCATAAAATTTTACTTCAGTCACTTCGATAGGATTGATTAATGGCACCACCACCTCAGAGAAAGGCGCTGAGGTTGCCTGATGCAGAATCACCACACGGTTATTCTGATTCTGGTTGTTGCGTACGATTAAGCGGAAGCTAGCACCAGTAGCCAAAGGAATCTCGGAAGCATTGGCGAACGAAAAGGTACGCAAGGAAGCCGATGTGCCCAGGGAGAGATTCAATTCTTGTTCCCCTAACTGAGTCTCGTATGACCCGTTCGCATCTGCATCCACAAGCAGCTCTACTTCTGTGCGACGGTTTCTGCCGTTGCCACTTTCAGAAAGGAGCAACTTGACGTCAATATTGCCCACGGCCAAGGTCATAGGACGCACAGTGACATTGTTTAGATCCAAGACGATGTCATCAACATTGTTGTTTTCGTCCAGAGTAATGGTATCAGCGGAGGATGGCTGAGTTCTGGTTAAGATGGTGCTTGAATTTAGACCATCTAAGTACAGTTGTTTGCTACCTGCCACAGGAACCTGGGATTCTTCAAAAATGATGGTTGGCGCGGCCGGGGTGCCGTTGCTGCCACCTGGATTGACAATGGTGGCGACGTTGTCGATTAAGTCGCCGGGTGTGCCCGCACCGGCAGACACTGTCACTGTAATCTCGCAACTAGAAGTGGCTGCAACAGAAATATTGTTCAGGGTGACGTCGCCAGCGGCAAAGGTAGGATTGGGTAGTGGCGCAGCAGTCTCATCTAAACAAGTGGTGGTTGCACTGACAAAGCTTAAAGCCACCGGTGATGTCTGCAAAGTGTCACTAAATGAGACGTTGTCTGCGTCCTGAGAACCGGAGTTATTCAGAGTAATGGTGTAGGTAAATTGCGTGCCATTGCTAACATCACCGACAACATCGTGAGTTTTGGTTGAGGTGGATAAGTTTGCTGCCAGCAGCGTACTAAAGTTCACGGCATCGGTGTGAAATACGTCACCCTCCAGGCCTTCGTTGGCGGTCACCTGAACTGTCCAGGTGCCACGAGTTGCTGGTGGTGCTGGGCTAAGGCGAATAAGGTAGTCGAAGGACTTGGTTGCAGCATCCGCGTCCGCCACTTCGCCAACGTAAGCGTAACAAGGTGCGGTGCAGCTCTGATTGGTACCGCCGTCACTAACGGCTGCATCTGGATCGGTAATGGTGATCGTGCTGGCGTTGGTTGTGGCATCAAACGCTTGAATGTCATCTTCACCGAATGGGTCACTGATGACGATGTGGGCGTAGATATCTACGGCACTTGTTGGATTTGGGTTGGTCACTTGAGTGCCTGTCATCCCAGGACCAGTCCAGAAGGTGATGGCATCAATGTTGATGACTGGATCGGGGACCAGGGCAATATTGGAGCGATTGTTGCCACTATCAAAACTGTACACGTACATGTCTCGATTGTTGTTGCCCTGGTTGTTCGTAATGGTTAGTTCTAGCTCGCTCCCCGCGGGAATAGTTGTCACAGCATTAACCGGTATAGAAAACACATGGGTCGTGACATTATTTGTGAACAAGTTAACGTTTTGAGTGGCGCTACCAATGCTAGTCAAGGAACCGCCGTTCACGTAGCCGAGATCCACCGTGGTGTTACGGTTGCGGTTGTTCTGACCTAATCCTTGCATTCGCAACGTCACCAGTATGTCGCCATCTGCCGGGTCGATCGTTATGTCCTTGGCCAGAGCAGGTGTCAGGTTCAGGGTCACCGAGCCACCAGCGTTTTGCAACTCAACCCGGTCGCTGCCGCTGCTGTTTTGGGGTTCTGCGCGAGTTAAAAAGGGCGATCCAGTGTTGAGATCTTCGAGGTAGATGAGTTTGGTGCCACTGGCCGGCGCACCGGTGATCACAAGATCAGCC
>JBKAGC010000278.1:0-4325 GCA_046290215.1 Pseudomonadales bacterium
GTCCACAGAACCCGCTCGTCGCACGGCGCTGCGGAGAGAGCTTCTCGAAAAGGACACCGACATGAACGGATCGAGCAAACCGCCAATCTAGCGATTGACCTGCGACGGCGTAGTTTGCGCGAAGGCGGCAGCCGCTTTGCCATGCAAACAGACCTCGATACCACATCGGTGGCTGTGCCCTTCATCCCCACGGATGAACGCGGACTGGATGCCAGGCGCCTGCGCCTGGTGCAGGTATTCAGTGGAGATTCTCATTACGAGTGGTTTGCCAATCGGCTGTTAAGTGCGGGATATCGATTAGGTTTTACCGGCGGGACGTATAGCCCGATTGCACCGGTAGGACCAGCGCCGCGTTCCGGGATTACCGGAGTAACTGGTTTAGGTAACCCTATTGCTTTGCTGCAGCAACGCTCAACCTACGCCACCAGTGGTGCGAAAATGGTGCTGCATGCCACGGTAAACGGTGCCGAACTGGGCCGCCGGGTGTCCCGTAGCCAAAATCGAGAGGTTTCAGGCTGGGTGCAAGGTACAGCAGCACTGGACCGGATCGAGCTGATAAAAAATGGTGTGGTGATTGCGACAAAATCCCTGGCTGGCGCCCCACAGTCTAGAGTTCTAAAAGTCTCTCTGTACTCTTCATCCGCGCCTTTGCGTGGCGAGCGGGATCTTCCCCGCAACGGTCGGGAATGGATTGGCTACGCGCGCTCTGCACAAACGTCTTTATCCCTGCTAGGCGCGCCGGGTTTTCGCAACCCCAGCCGGCAGGCCATCGCCCAAAATGGCGCTAATCGAGTTGACTTTATTACCTGGACTCACGGCAGCATCAGCAGCTTTTTGTTGCAGCTTGGTGATGCCGCCGAAGACGAGGTGATTGAGATAAATCTGCGCAATGGCAACGAAGATCAAAGCATCTTCCCGTCCTTGCGGCCAGCAGCGGAAATTCCAGCTGCGCGCCTTATGGTGCCGATGTTTGAGCTTAGCAACGGGCCCGTGAGCCGGTTTATCGAGGTAGCGGGGTATCAGGATGAAGTTCGCTTCGAGCTAGTGGACCCAGAAGCTACAAGTTACAGTGATTTTCGGTTCACGGATCTGGTACCTGCCATGACCGAGGATTATTACTACCTTAAGGTCATTCAACAGGATGACCATGTTGCCCTAACTAGCCCGGTATTTGTCGGCGGTTTTGATGCACCTTGAAGGTCCATTCATGGAATGAATGGGCTTGAGCCGGGCAAGACAACGTCATACTCTTAGCGCTTAGAAATTTGGCCACCACAGGCCAGCTGTTCGTTCGCAGCAAAGCTTCACGCCGTGGTTTGCATCGTTATGCAGCTTCTTGCACCTTCACGGGTGCCGCCTATCGAGAACGATCATAAAAATCGAGTAGTGTAGTCATGACCAATATTGCGTTTATCCAATCCTGTTGGCACAAAGACATTGTGGATCAATTCCGCGTCAGCTTTCTTCAGCACACCGAGGACCTGGCACCGGTGGTCGAGGTGATTGAAGCACCTGGAGTGGTGGAAATTCCTTTGTTAGCAAAACTTGCCGCCCAGACCGGGCGATTTGATGCCGTGGTGGTGGCGGGACTCATTGTTGATCACGGTGTTTACCGTCATGAGTTTGTGGCCCAGTCGGTGATGGATCAGATCATGAAAATCCAGGTCGATCTAGAAGTGCCTGTCATATATGGCATTTTGACCGCCCAGGACTTTGTCAGTGAAGGCCGTGAGGCGTTTTTCTATGAGCACTTTAAGGTGAAAGGCATGGAGGCTGCTAATGCCTGCCGTAAGACCCTGGAGAATATTGCCCGGCTAAAGTTCGATGGTAGTAGGGCGCGCGCCGTAAGCTAAACCCCAAGGGCGGCACTTACCGCCCAGAGCTGCTGGCGATTATCGGGCACTCAGCATATCGAGGTTACCGGAGCCGCTGGCAGCATGGTTGCGGAGGTAGTTGAATGGGTCTGTGGGCTCGCCGCCATGGCGGATTTCAAAGTAGAGGCCGGCAGTATCTTCGTTAAACAACTGACCAATATCACCGATGAGCTGACCACGTTTGACTTGTTCACCCTCATTGACGTAGTTGTACTGATTGTTGGCATACACAGACAATAATTCCTGGTCATGTTGGATCACGATCATATTGCCGTAACCGCGGATTTCGTTGCCACTGTAAACCACCGTGCCATCATTGATCGCCACGACAGGATCGCCCAGCTCGGCCTCGATACTAATACCTTGATGTTGTTCACGGTATTCGATCTGGTCCGGATCAACGATGCCGAAGTTAACTGGCCAGGCAAACTCGCCGAGTTCCACGATGGATTGATTGGCCAGACGCAAGTCTTCCAAAGTGCTGTTCAGGAGTTTGCCCTGGCGATTTCCCTCAGACACTGCGGTTGGCTTATGGTGCTGGATGGATGTTGCATGGCTGATTTCTGCCAGATCTGGCGTTGAGTAGGCAGCATTCACTTCTTCATAGCCAAAGAAGCTCAAGCCAGTAATTGCCACTGCAAACACGCTGCTCATGACCGCTTGTTTAGGTGACATCCAATCACGCTTTTTACCGTTACTGTTCAAGTTTTCCAGGGTGCGCTGGGTCTCGCGCATGGTTTTGGTAGAGTCCTTCACGGCATTGCGCATTTGCTGCAGCGTTTGTTGAGTATCCGTATCTCGATTCTTCAAGGTACTTAACGTTTCCTCAAGGCTCGCTTCACGATTCTCCAAACGGTGCAGCCGCTGTAAGCAACGATCTAGCTCGGTTTGACTGGCAGCGAGGCTCAGTTCGAGCTCACGATTGGTTTTTGACAGGCTCTGGTTAGCATTGCGAGTTTCATCCAGGGCTTGCTTGAGATCGTCATTGGAGTGGGCAATTTCACTCATTGAGCGGTTTAAACGCTCGACCATTTGCTGAAGTTCGGTAACCCGTGCATCGCTTTTAGGTTCTTTGTTTTCTGCTTCCTGGGCCTTAAGGCTGCGTTGTTGCTGGCGCAAGGTACTTTCTAGCTGCTTGATTCGTTGCTGGAGTTGATCGTGGGGAGAGTTATCCAACTGGGTTTCAATCAGGCGCTGATAATTCTCGAGCTGGTGTTTGACTGTGTCCAGTTCAAACTCCTGCTGTTGGCTGCGATTGCGCTGCTCGTTATTTTGTTGCACCTGCTCTTTCTGTAGCTGTTGATGCTGCTGGTTGACGGCGGCAGTTTCGTTTTTTAAGGCATTGATCTCGTCCAGGAGGGATCGATTCAATTGCTGCACTTCTGAATTCAGCAGGCGCAGTTCGCCGTCGGTTTGATTGAGTTGGCTGCTGGTGGTTCGGCTTACTTCATCGAGTTTTTGCTCCAGATCCTCTTCGAGTTCTGCCCGGATGCGTTCAACGAGCTTTGCAGAGTCGTCTTTAAGGTCCTGTTTGGTACGATCCAGCTCATCTTGCTGGTTTTGGAGGTTTAGCTGAAGTTCGGTAAAAGCGCCTTCTAGCTGGCTTTTTTGCTCTTGAAGGTTGGCGGCCAGCTGGTGTTCATTGTCTTCAAGGCGAACTTCCTGGGCTTGAAACTGCGCATCGATACCGCGGAACTTCTTTTCTAACTGCAGCATCGACTCGCGATAGCGAGTGACATCGGACTGGTAAGCCTCCATGCGTTGCTGATACTGGGCCACCAACCGCTCGTGGCTGCTGGTTTGGTTCTGGCATTGGTCCACCCTGGTGATCAAATCATTGAGCTCAGCGCGACCGTCGTCCACTGCTTGCTGAAAGCCATCAATCCCGTGCTTTAGCTCGAGAATATTGTTCATTTCCAGCTGAATTGCCTGGGTTTCAGCGAGTAGTTGCTGGCTTTGTGTCTCGGTGGCCTCGTTCTTTCGGGTGAGTGACTCGAGCCCACGCATAAAGTCGTCGTTGATCTGCCGTGCCTGGACCACGGACTGGCGCATATCGGCCTGCATGTCGCGAGTTTCGGCATTCAGGCTAGTGGTTTCTGCATGGCTGTTAGCAACCGCTTCTAGCTGTTCCTGGGTCGCTTGGTTCAGGCTGTGGGTGGTTTCAGCAGTCTGCTCGAGAGCAGCTTGAGTCGCCCGAACATCTCTAATGGCATCATTAGCCTCGGTTGTGACCTGGCTCGCCGCAGCGACTTTTTCTGCCATGACTTGTTTGCTTCGTTCCAGGTCTTCAGTGAGCGCTTCGGCGCGATTAAACAGCTCCACGCTATTTAGACTTTGTCGTTCTACCTCACTGAGTAAACTACTAGCCCGGTTCAAGGTGCCTTCGATTTGACCATTAAGCGCCTGGGTATGGTTTTTAAGCTGGTCAAAATCGACCTTAGCTTGATCCGC
>JBKAGC010000279.1:0-4321 GCA_046290215.1 Pseudomonadales bacterium
AGGAAGGGACTTAAGTCGGAATACCGCAAGTTGCGTCGTTGAGGTCCAACATCCCCTGGGTTCAGTACTGCTACCTGGAGATATCGACACCGCGGCTGAGTTTCGTCTGCGTGACTTCTGGCGGCCAGTTGATTTACTTATTTCTCCCCACCACGGTAGTTTGAGTTCTTCGGGTACAGGCTTTATTAACCGTGTGGCGCCGAAGTGGGTGATTCATGCCGCTGGTCATGACAACAGTTTCGGTCATCCGCATCCTGCAGTGGTGGCGAGATATCAAAATCGCGGGATTCGACAGTACCTTACAGCCGCTGATGGCGCTGTCACGGTGCGGTTTACCGATGATCGCGTGAAGATTCAACGGGCCCGGCAAAGCGAGCGCCGCTTCTGGTATGATGACTGACCTGATCGCAACACTGACCGGTGGTTGCACGCGCTTTTTTATTCCTTGGCTAGACGGCGGGACCTGCTTTTGACAGTTTTAGATTCACTTGTTGACCAACTCGACCTTGAACAGCTCGATGTCAATTTATTCCGTGGTTACAGCACCAACATGGGGCCGCCCCGGGTGTTCGGTGGGCAAGTTATTGGCCAGGCGTTGATTGCGGCGTTACGCACCGTGGACAGTTCGCTTTGTCATTCGTTACATGGCTACTTCCTGCGTCCCGGTGATCCCAGCTTGCCGATCATTTATGAAGTTGACCGGATTCGCGACGGCAAGAGTTTTACCACGCGACGTATTGTTGCCATTCAAAAGGGTGAAGCCATCTTTAGTATGGCGGCATCGTTTCAGGTGCTAGAACCCGGTTTGAGTTACCAATCAGAAATGCCGGATGTGCCAGGACCAGAAGCGTGTTACGACGATGAGGATCTGATTGAAGACCAATCAGGCAAGCAGGAAATGCTTGAGCATTTGCGCAACATGAGGCTAAACCGCCCCATTGAAATGAAGCGGGTTGAACCTAACAGTTTTGTGAACCCGAAAGCTGCTGAACCGGTGCAACATCTTTGGCTGCGGAGCAAACAAAAGTTACCTGATGATCCAGCTGTGCATCAGTGTATTTTGGCCTATGCCTCGGATTTAGGTTTGCTGTCTACTTGCGCCTTGCCTCATGGCCAATCGTTTTTTACTGGCCTACAAAGCGCTAGTCTGGATCATGCCATGTGGTTCCACCGCGAATTCCGTGCCGATGAGTGGGTGTTGTTTGCCATGGACAGCCCGATAGCGGGTCGCTCGCGAGGCTTTAATCGAGGCAAAATGTTCACCCGTGACGGCAAACTGATTGCTTCGGTGGCGCAGGAAGGGTTGATTCGAGAACCGCGCTAGGGTGCAGGCACCACTCTTTTCAAATCGGCAATGAGTAGTTGTTTGTCGGCGCGCGTGAGGAAACCGCCAAGCTCTAATTCTTTGCCGTGTGAAGCAATGGTAATGGTTTCGGTTTCCCAGGGATGTCGAGGTGGTTTCACCACAAACTTTGCCCATAAACGATGGTAGCTGAACGTTTCACTTGGCCGGCGGATGCCTTTCTCCACCGTGACCGCGTGTTCTTCGACTCGAATGACTTCCTGACGATTACACTTTTGCACACAAATATAGATACAGATCGCCAGCACTGAGAGTTCCAAAATGGAGTAGGGCAGAATCATCCAGGCCCCCATCGCTGCAAAGCCAATGCCCACGGTCAGTGAAATTGCCAGCAAGGTGTAGAGCAGATAGAGATTAGCTTGCCAACTCCAGGACGCGTTAGGGGTCAGAATGATCTGCCCGGTACGAGTCTCGTCGTCGATTTGCGAGTTCACCATGATCTAGTCGGTGTGTCCGGCCCTTATCTCATCGAGGCACGCAAGCAGAGTGTCATTTTCTGCCGCGCTACCAATACTAATGCGTAATTTGTTGTCCAGTCCGCCTACGTTGAAAAAGCGCACCAGGACATTTCGCCGCTTCAATTGAAGATAGTACGTATTTGCATCGGGGCCGGATTCAGGCACGGTGGCGAGCACAAAATTGGCCTCGCTGGGAGTTACCGTAAATTGCCTGTCGCTGAGGGCTGTGGTCAGGCGTTGGCGCTGATTACGTACCTCAAGCCAGCAAGATTGTGCATATTCCTGATCCAATAGGGCGGCTGTGGCAACTGCCTGGCCAATGGCATCAAGATTGTAGCTGTCCCGGGTTTTGGTCAACATGGGCGCAATAATGTTTGTATGGGCAATGCCATAGCCGAAACGCAAACCAGCAAGGCCGTAGCCCTTGCTCATGGTTCGGAGAAAAATAATGTCGTCCCGCTCGTTTACGAGCTCAAGACAATTGTATTCATGTTCGGGGCTGACAAAATCCACGTAGGCCTCGTCCACCAGTAACAACGAATCAAGCTGGTCGGCGAATTGAGCAATTTGATCAGCCGTTAACAAGCTCCCACTGGGCGCATGTGGGTTCACCAGAAAAGTCATTTTTGCCCCGGCCTGATTAGCTTGCTGGGCAAAATTTTCTAGCGGCCGATAATCATCATCCATAGGGAACTGTGTCACCGTGACGTCCTGAATTTTCGCCAGCACGGGATATAGAGAATAGGTGGGGTCGGTCATTGCCACCACGTCACCTGGGTCAGTAAAGGTGGTGAACAGTAACCTGAGTAATTCATCACCGCCCCGGGTGGCAATAATATTGTCTCGATCTAAGTTGTGAAGATTGGCCGCGGCATCCCGAAAGTCGTTGGCCAGCGCCGGTGGATAGCGGCGTAAGCTGGCAACGGCGAAGTTTTGCAGCACTTCCGCGACTTTTGGGCTAGGCGGAAAAGGCAGTTCGTTGGTGTTTAACTTAACGACCTCGGCATCAGAAGGTTGTTCGCCATAGCTATAACCTTCCATAGCGCGGATATTGGGGCGCTCAAAATTCACTCTAGGATCTCGTATTTAATGTCAATGATTTCATAAACAGTACTGCCTGCTGGAGTGTCGATTTTCACCTCATCATCCAGGCGCTTACCGAGCAGGGCTTTGGCCATGGGCGAATGTAAACTGATCCAGCCCCGGGTCACATCAAATTCATCTGCGCCGACGATCCTAACGGTCTTCTCTTCGTTGGCATCGTCCACCATGGTAACCCAGGCGCCGAAAAACACCCGATCTTGATCGTCTGGTGTGCGGTCAACAATCTCGAGATTGTCTAAGCGCTTGGTCAAATAGCGGATACGCTTGTCTATCTCCCGCAATTGTTTTTTGCCATAAATGTAATCGGCGTTCTCGGAACGATCTCCGAGGGCGGCGGCAGCGGCCACCTTGCTGGTGACGTCTGGGCGCTTAACCTTCCAAATATGGGTTAGTTCATCCCGCAAGGCTCTGGCGCCTTGTGGTGTGATGTATACCTTGTCGGACATTAATCCTGCTGTGCGTGTTGCTGTTGAATCAATTCTATCAAGGAATCTAAGGCCACGACCTTAAAGTTCTGTTTTTCCGTTGAGCCGTTCGCTGCCTGATTATGATCGTCATGGACGATGAATAGACCACCGGCAAATCTGGTGCCAGTCAATGGTTCAACGTGAATCCCGTCAGTATGGCTGGTGCCGTCGATGCCGTTCCCCGGTCCGATACGAAAATCTCCCAGATGCTCCGGTTTAAGTTCTGAAAGGTCGTAAATGGCGTAGCGGTTTTTCTCTTGGACAGAAACAATCAGGTGTTGTTTGTTATCAACTTCCAGCAAGGCAAGCCCCTCCAAACCGCGCTTTAGGGGTCTAAACCAACCCACTTCAGCGAATAGCTCCGGCGCGCCAGGGCTGCCCAGGGGGATTTGCCACAAGCCGACATTTTCTTCTGCCACGTAAAGGGTCTGGGTGGCATCGTCGATCACGCAACCTTCCGCCTCGGACTCTAATTGCCAGCTTTTGGTTAGCTCGGCTTCGGTTGGACTGTTGATTTGATACTGCTCAACACCGCCTTCGCTACCCACAGCCACAGCATAAAATGCGCCACCATAGTGCGCCATACACAAACCACGCAGTTTCTCCACGCCGGTTTGAAATTTGACTAACTCCGATAGCTGTCTAGTTTCCGCATCCATGACATATAGGCCGATCATGTCAGACCACCAATGGCTAGCGGCAAATAGAGTGTCTGGACCATGCTCAAACGGGAAATGGTGCCGGGCATCGATGTTGTTGGGCGTGCCGCCCTGCAGAAATTGCAGCTGCGTGCCGCTGAGGTCATAGGTGAGAATGCCGGTAGGTTGAACCGGACGCAGATTGCTGGCTTTGAGGGTGGTAACAATCACGGATTGAGAGTGGTCACGATTTGCTCATTGATGGTGGCTACACGATCTGGTGAACGACAA
>JBKAGC010000280.1:0-4235 GCA_046290215.1 Pseudomonadales bacterium
GACTGAATGCTACCGGCAAACTGGTGATCTCCTTCGTTTTGGGTTCTAGCTGACACCACCACTTTTGCGCCTTCCATAGCGTAGCGAATGGCCAACGCCTCACCAATCCCGCGACTCGCTCCCGTGACAACTGCCACCTTGCCTTCTAATAACCCGCTCATTGTTATTCTCCTTTTGTCCCATCTGGCCTTTATTTGCCACCGGTCTACACTAAAGGTAACCACTCCCACCTGCGTAGGCAAACCGAATCGAGTCATGAAACGCCTGGAAAATGTTACGCGGCAAAAAGCTCTGGAAATTCTCAATAAGGTCCATTTCTTCGATGATCTTAATGACGAAGAAAAGGATGTTCTCACTGGCTTTCATTCCCATTTCTTTCTAGCGAGCAAAGGCGATCAAATCATTAAAGAAGGTGCTACGGGGGACAGGTTCTATGTCTTGCTCAGCGGCAAAGTTGGGGTGAGGAAAAAGTCGGCAACACGTCCGCTGGCCAATCTAAATCCTGGGGATTGTTTTGGTGAAATGTCATTTCTTTCCGAACGGAGGCGTTCCACCACGGTGACTGCCCTGGTGGATTGTATTGTGTTCGAGGTTGACCGCCCCACCCTCACACACTTTGATCAAAACATTCGCGAGAAGGTCAAAGACAATTTGATCCGGGTGTTGGTTAATCGCCTGGATCATATGAATGACGTGATTGCCAGGCTCAGTGAGCGGCTCCCTTAAGTGCTACTCTTGCCTGGTGGCTGCTGCCGACCTGGTGAGGGGGAAGATAAGTCCGAGCCACAACACGGTGGCTGCCATGGCAATGGGCAGGTACAAACTGCTCATGACGACCCCAAGATTTTGTAGCGCTACAATACCAACTGAAGAGCCGCCTTTACCCGTGCGGTAGCCAAACACATCAATCAACTCTTTGGCACGATAGCGCTCATCGAAACCCAGTGGGACATACAGCACTTCCTTCGCGGCCCGGAATAAGGAGTAGTCAAAGGCTTTGAACAAAAAGAATGCCGCACCAACGGTCCATACCGAAGGTTCTATCAGCGCCAGCGTGATAGCGGAGACGTGAATCACTGGCATAAGAATGTGAATTAAGCGCAGGGATACAAACGACATAAGGAGAGGTATAACCGCAAATTGCAGGACAATGACACTGGTGTTCAAAGTACCCCAGAACCTGCCTTGAAACGCGGTTTCTTCATCTGGTGCGCCAGCGAACTGCTGAGACAGTAAGCCCTGAAACTTAAAATCCAGTACCGCTGCCACTAACTGTGACAATAAAACGATGGCTAGCAAGTAGGCCAGGGTCGGGTTATCGCGAAACAATCCCCAACCCATCTGGCCCCTGGCTGCCACCACGGCCGGTGCCTCTGGTTCCCCAAAGCGCCGGTAAGCAATGTTCGACACCGCTGCTGCCGGTATCACAGAGACCGCTGCAAGTAACAGCATGGCCTCTGTGCCCCAGGTGGTTGCTGTGGCGCCAACTAATAAGCCACCAATGGCACCGCCAAAGCCCGCAATCCCGGTAATCGGTCCGTTGAGTTTCTTGGCCCCGTCTGGCGTGAGATTTGAATTAATGTAACTCCAGTATTGTTCAATCAAGAGAACAATGTAGAACTCTTTGAGCAGGAACAAAACTGGCGTAATTGCTTTGCTGCCGGAGACAACAGCCAGGTAACAACAAAAGATCAGCAACCCAGAGCCAAGCGAGGTCACCATGAGCGTCCTGCGCGGGCCTAGCGCAGAGAGAATCCTGCCATACAGTGCCACCCCGAGAAAAACCACCACGGGCATTGCGGCCATAACCAGGGGCAGGTTTTCTGCGCCGTAGGCGTTTTTAAACAATACTGTTGATGCGGAACGAATAAACTCGTAACCGGCCAGCGTAAAAAGCGCCGCTGCGGCCATCATTGCCGCTAGTTGAATCTGCTGCTTCACTTCAGTTCTGACCCTTCAAAATACACTTCGAATTCATAACCTTCAGGGTCATGGCTAGAGAAGCTGGCATACTCATCGGTTTCAACCAACTCCGCATCCAGCGCAGCGGCCAGCTCACGGAGATCTTGAAGCGTCTCTGCGCGAAAACCAAATCTTGCGCCTGCTTGTTGTTGCTCCGGTTCGCCTTCTTTAAACACCAGGACCATACCGCCAGTGATCACAAACCCGCCCTTGGCTACAAAACCAAAGCGTTCCGCATACCATTCGGCGAGCCAATCTGGCTTACGGGCAGTGAGATATAGATGATCCAGACGAAGGTTGGCGGATGATTTGTTCATGGAACCTTGTACAACACTTAAATCCACAGGTGCTACCGCAATATACGGCAGCCGGCGGTAACACGCGAGTCTTGTACTAAGAAGATGTACTAAGAAGATAGGTACTATGAACATTAGCCATCCATTGGATGAACTTTATTCCTTGGCCTGCTGCTCGCGCTTCAGGTAATGTACTGCGCTTTCGACTTAAGCCCAAAACCACATGACTGCAGCCAAACCCCATATCAAGCCATCGAATCCATGCTTTTCTTCTGGACCAACCTCAAAACGGCCTGGCTGGAAGTTAAGCCAGTTACCAACCACGAGTCTGGGCCGGTCCCATCGCGCTGCTGCGGAAAAAGCCAAACTAAAGGCTGTGATAGATAAGAGCAAAGCCATGCTGGGTATGCCAGAGGACTATGTTTTAGGCATTGTCCCAGGGTCTGACACAGGTGCTTTTGAAATGGCCATGTGGACCATGCTTGGCGCTCGCGGGGTAGACGTATTGTCCTGGGAAAGTTTTGGCCAGGGCTGGCGCACGGATATCAACAAGCAGCTCAAGCTAGAGGATGTTCGGGATATATCCGCAGCTTACGGTGAACTGCCTGATCTAAGCCAGGTAGATTTTACCCGGGATGTGATCTTCACCTGGAATGGTACGACCTCTGGGGTACGGGTTCCTGATGCCAATTGGATTCCAGCCGAACGAGAAGGTCTGACCTTCTGTGATGCGACCTCGGCGGTGTTCGCCATGGAGATGGACTTTACTAAATTAGATGTTGTCACCTGGTCCTGGCAGAAAGTGCTGGGGGGTGAAGCCGGCCAGGGTATGATTGCGCTGTCGCCGCGCGCAGTGCAACGATTGCAAAGTTATACGCCCGCTTGGCCGCTACCAAAAATATTCCGCTTAACCAAAGCTGGTGAATTGATCAAGGATATCTTTGTCGGCGCTACCATTAACACCCCTTCTATGCTGGCTGTGGAGGATCAACTTGATGCATTGAACTGGGCAGAAAGTATTGGTGGTCTGGGTGCGCTGGTAGCGCGCAGTGAAAGCAACTTAAGCGTGGTTGCGGCATGGGAAGCAAACTCTGACTGGGCTGAATTCCTTTGCGCAAACCCAGCGAATCGCTCTTCGACTTCTATTTGCCTGGGGATTAAACACCCTGCCTTTGTAGCGCTTGAATCCTCGGAACAGGCAGCGCTAGTAAAGCGAATGGTGAGCAAATTGGATGCGGAAGGTGTTGCCTATGATGTGGGGGCCTATCGCGATGCACCGGCTGGTTTACGAATCTGGGGTGGTGGCACCGTGGAAAGCGCTGATATTGAGAAGCTATTGCCCTGGCTAGATTGGGCTTTCGCCGCGGAAATCGCTGCCATTTAACTTGCTGAGAATCGGGGCAGACTGCTCTGCCCCGGTTTACCTCCTATTTTGCTTTGCCAGTCCTGGCTTTCTTCTCGCGCCGCTTCTCCTTTAAGGTTTTTTGCGCTTTGGTGCGGTCGTTTACTTTGCGTTTATCTCGACCTTTTGCCATAGGTTTGCTCCTTCGTTGATTAATGAGAAGTTTTTAAGCAAACAGAAAATTGTCCACGATCGTGTCCTCCCTTCATATGAATGAAAGAGTGCGGCACTAGCAAAGTGTTAGGATTGAATGGAGTGAAATCGTTAGTGGCGCTTCATTACGGGTTAAAAAAACCGGTTCACAAAAAGCAGGCCCACAAAACCAAGCCGTCCGTCACGAGCCATTACCGGACTCACAACAGATACATCAGGTGCTGATGTTTATCGCTTGATTATCAACATTTCATCTTCCCAGTGGATTGCGCGATCTACTATAGCTGAATTTGCAAAATCAAACTACAGCGGCACCATCAACAACGATTTCAAACTGCCGCTGCGGGTCATCTTGTGGCAAACGCTCCCCTGCGCTATTGATCGCCACAGCGTCACTATGACCGTATTGCAGAATGTAGGCT
>JBKAGC010000281.1:0-4221 GCA_046290215.1 Pseudomonadales bacterium
GTTGGTGACAACGATAGTCTTGATTCTATACGCTCACTACACGAGCAGGGGCATGTGCGCGCCGCAACCCTTGAGAATATCGAACGGCTCTTTTCAGAGAACTTCCATATGTTGTTTGCTGACGGCGGCGCCGGGGCAATTCACGGCAACCCTGCTGACGCACTGCAGTCACAAGCGGAACGAGTTGTATTTGTCCACGTAGAGGACTTGCCAGAGCGATTTAACAATACCTTTTCTCTGGCCAGCTCTGGCAAACGCTACACCGTGCTCGAAGGTGATAAGAGCATTTATACGTCACAAGTTAATCACTACTTATCTCGCTGGCTGGGCAAGCCGTTTCCCGTTCGCTGGATGCGCAGCTTGCTAGCGGAAGAGGAAATTCGTCGCTACAATACTGACGATGTCATCGTGGTGCAGGATGCTGACACACGCGGCTCTGTATATTTGGTATTAACTGGCTATTGCGATGTGGTTCAGCATGACGGCACTCAATCGAGAACCGTTGCGCAACTGCAAGCTGGCGACTTGATTGGAGAAATGGCCGCGGTAACAGGCAGTGGTAACCGCAACGCCAGCGTGGTCGCTTCAACCCCTGTGACCATTTGCGTTTTTTCAGAAGATACCTTCGTCGCTTTTATTGAAAACGAGGGCTTTAAATCAGACTTGATGCGGCGCTGGGAGCTCCGGCCAATTCTTAAGTCCTTACCGCAACTCAGTGGCTTATCCTCTAACTCACGAGAAATCATCGGCCGTCATGCCTTTGCACTCAACCTAAAGGCTGGACAAAGCTCTCTGCTTGATCACGGCGCCTGGTACATCCTGGCTTCTGGCACCCTGGCAAATGGCGATCCAGTAGGCACAGAATATGGCGACAAACCTTTATCGAAACCAAACCCTGCCACCGTGACCGCAGAAACCGACGCTACCCTGGTTTGTCTCGCCACCGAGGTCATGGAGCAAATTCGCCTTGAAATCCCCCAATTCAACTACGAATTGCGAAAATTCCGGGTCAATGAAGTAGACCCTGCAGTGGACTGGATTCTCGACGTAGTACCAACCAAGTAGTACCAACCACATAACACCAGACAATAAGCGCCTAGGCTCGAAAGGCTATGTCCGCAGCAAGCAGTTGCTGGACGTGGCTCACTTCAGCATCGCGGCGCTGCTGCGACCAACCTAATTCACCAGCCATCAACTCCGCCATTGGTGCAACCAATTGGGAGGTTTCCGCTGGAGCGTAGAGGGCTGCACGGGTGCGGCGATACAACACATCTTCCAGACTGGTGGCCCCTTCTTCATGAATAGCCCAGCGCACTTCACCGATAAACACAGATCCCTCTGGCAGTAGAGTTTGTTTACCCATGGCAAGCACTTGTTTGCCTTCGCCACCGTACAAATGAATCAAGCGTTCGGATAAGGCGTCGTGCATTGGATACACCTGGGTCAAATCCAGCGCTGACTGCCGCAAGTTACCGGGGATATCCCCACCTGGCAGCGCTTCGTCTGCTATGGTCGATTCAAATGGCAGGCCTAGCAATTGACAAGCTTTGCTCACCGCATCTTCCGCCATCTTGCGATAACCCGTTAACTTGCCACCGGCGATGGTGATCAAACCTGACTCGCTTAGCCAAACTTCATCTTTGCGAGAAATTTCTTTGGTAGATTTACCGGTCTCAAAGATGAGCGGTCGCAATCCTGCCCAACTAGTCAGGCAGTCGTCACGACTCAGCTTTACATCGTAGTAACGCTCTATCGGTTCGAATAGATAGTCCACATCTGCCGGGGTAACTTCTGGCCAGACTTCCGCCTTTTCATGCAAGGTATCCGTGGTGCCAAGGTACACGGACTCTCCTTTTGGAATCACAAACACAGGTCGTCCGTCGAGACTCACCGTAAACGTCATTTGCGCCACCGGCAGTTTTTGCCGCGGCACGACGATATGGATACCTTTTGATAACACCATGGACTTCGGCATGGCTAAACCATCCATCTGGCAAATGCTTTCAACCCATGGACCAGCGGCATTGATGACGCTACGACCCTGAATGACAAAACTCTCCTGGGTAAGCTGGCAGGTCACAGCAACGCCATCCACCTTATTACCTTGCTTGTGTAAACCGGTGACTCTCAGCTTATTGATTGCAGTACCACCCGCCTCAATCCCGCCACGAACATTGGCCAGCACCAGCCTTGCGTCGTCCGTTAAATACTCACGATAAACACAAGCATGGGGGTATCTCTGACGATTTAGCAGAGGTTCAAAATGCTCGAGCTCTGCACCCTTGAGATTAAAATGCTTATCTGGTTGCTCAACCTGGCCAAGCTTTTCGTAGGCCGTGACACCAATCACATATTTGGCGAGTTCAAAGCGGTTTGCAGCCGGCAACATAAGCCAACGAGGCTCTGCAAGGTGGGGCGCGAGGCGGTGAACTCGTTTGCGTTCACGGGCAGCCTCACGAACCACATGAACATGTCCCATCGCTAAATAACGTAAGCCGCCATGGATCAATTTAGTGGATTTACTTGACGTGCCGGAGGCAAAGTCCTCGGCTTCAATAAGAATAGCCGACAAGCCTCGCAAAGCAGCTTCGCGGAGAATACCCGCACCGGTAATACCGCCACCAATAATGATGACGTCATAGGAACTGGTTTGCGCCTCATTCAAAAGCGCTTCGCGTTGGCTAGTATCTAGCCCCATGATAATCCTCTAGCCCGCCTCAATCCTAGCCGATAACCGCTTCAATCAAGCGCGGACCAGACCGGGCCATGGCCTCGGCGTATTGTTCATTAAACTCAGCCGTGGTTGTAGCACGGCTGGCAGTGACACCCATACCTTCCGCCAACTTGACAAAATCCAGGTCGGGATTCGAGATATCTAATAGGTCCAGGGTCTTTTTCGTCATGGACTGTGCGCCAACCCGGGCTAATTCTACTTGTAAGATCTGGTACTTACGGTTAGCAAAAATTACCACACACACATCGAGATTTTCCCGTGCCATGGTCCACAGGGACTGAATGGTATACATCGCGCCACCATCACCATGAATACAAACCACTTTACGTTCTGGGCAAGCCACCGCGGCACCAATCGCCACGGGCAAACCATAACCGATGGAGCCGCCAGTTAGTGATAACCAGTCGTGGGGTTCCGCACTTGCTGAGGCCATATAACAACCACCGCCACTGGTGGCACCCTCATCCACCACGATGGCGTCGGTGGGCAACAAGGCAGCGAAGGTCATACCAATGGTTCGGGGACTAAGGTCACCTGTACCAAGATCCGGCTTGGCCAGATCCACAAGTCGTGGCGCCAGATCATCACACTGCAGTTCTGCCGTGAGACGCTGTAAGGCATCCACAGCGTCGTCATCTACATCAGCGAGAACCAACCGTGTGCTATCAGCTGGATAGAATTCGCTGGCCTTACCTGGATAGGCAAAGAACGCCACGGGCGCTTTGGTGCCAACCATAATAAATTGCTCAACCCCTGAGAGTTGTTCTTCCGCTTGCTCAGAAAAATACCCCAGACGCTCTACCGAGACGCGGCCTTCACCCCTTGGTAAGCGGCGCGTAAAGGTATCGCAAAAAACTCTAGCTCCGGACTTTTGCGCGACTTTATCTACCAGTTGTAACGCTTCTTCGCTGAGGCCCAGGTTGTTCAACAAAATGATTGTCGACTTGCCATTGCCTAGCAGCTCAGCGGCAGACTTTATTTGCGCGTCAGTTACTTTGCCAGGAGGCTCCGCCTTGATGCTCCCGAGATCCACACCAGCATCTTCCGGGCTTTCATCCCAGGCACAGTCTGCCGGTACCACGAGGGTCGCAATCTTGCCAGCACCACTGTTCGCCACTGCCACGGCAGCTGCCGCGTCGGTTGGCAGGGTCGCTGCCGTGGGCGTGGTTTTCGTCCAATGAGAAATCGGCTTAGATAGGCCTTCGATATCTGAATTTAAGGGCGCATCGAATTGCTTGTGGTAGGTGGCGTGGTCGCCAATCAGATTCAATATGGGGGCATTCGCTTTCTTGGCATTATGGAGGTTTGCTGAACCATTCGATAAGCCCGGTCCAAGATGCAATAAGGTACATGCGGGCTTACCCGCCATCCGCCCATAACCATCGGCAGCACCGGTGCATACACCCTCAAATAGCCCTAAAACCGCTCGCATATCGTCGTTTTTACCGATAGCAGCAACCATATGCATCTCTGAAGTACCAGGATTG
>JBKAGC010000282.1:0-4221 GCA_046290215.1 Pseudomonadales bacterium
CGAATCTTATAAAGGGTTGCCGCTCCACGAGACGATGGACTGCGAGCTTCTAACTGCTTGACCACATGGGGGGTACCATCTAACTCAACTACATCGCCCTTTTTCAGGTCACTCGCTTTCGGCATGTCTGTTCTCCAGGAAAACCGCTATTGTACCCGCAAGCCAAAATAATTGAGAACGCCAACTGCCGTGTTTGTGAAAGAAGATCTCATCAAGGTTGCGAACCAACGGATGCCCTTTGGTCGTTACGCAGGGAGTCGCATCATTGACTTACCAGAGCCTTACTTACTGTGGTTTCAGGAGCGGGAGTTTCCCAGCGGCAAACTCGGTGAACTGATGCAGGTATGTCTTGAGATCAAGATCAACGGCCTTGAATCCCTAATCGAACCCTTGAAGGACTAGTGCTCCGCCTAAAAACGGCGCTGCAACCAATCCAGCAAGATCGCATTGGTTTCTTCTGGCTTCTCTTGTTGGATCCAATGCCCACAATCCAGATGATGAATTTCTAGATCTGGCACATGCCCCGACATATCAAGGGGTGGCACCATGTCGTGATCGCCGTAGATCATGAGGCTCGGCACCTTAACCGTTTGCTCCACATCAGCTGTAGTTTCCCAGTTCCGGGTAAAGTTTCGGTACCAGTTACAAGGCCCCTCAAAACCACCCTTTTCGAACGCATCCACAAACACCTTTAGCTCTTCGTCGCTCATCATCATGCGACCTTCGGTCACCTCAAAACTGGCGTAATCCACAATAGACCTACCGGCCGGCTCGGCACTGTCCTTGCGCGATAGCCACTGCTCAGTGCGGTACATATTGCGCAAAAACAACTCGCAATTTTCCCGGAATAGCTTAGCCGCCACACCAGGCTGACGATTGAAGTGCACAATGTAAAAGTCAGGGCCCAACATTTGTTCCCAGAACGCTACGGGATCTGAAGCTTGCCTCGGCATAAACGGGACACTGAGCTGTGCCAAACCGACCATTCGCTCGGGATGAAACAATGCCAGTTGCCAGAGCACAATGGCCCCCCAGTCATGCCCCACATAAAGCGCTTGATCAATCTCCAGGGCATCCAAGAGGGCCACATGGTCAGCGGTGAGATGATGAATATCGTATTGCTCAACCGCTTCTGGTTTTGATGATTCGCCATAACCTCGCTGGTTCGGGACAATGACGTGATAACCCGCCTCCACCAATGCCGGGATTTGATACCGCCAGCTATAAGCATGTTCCGGCCAACCGTGGGCAAGAACAATGGGTTTACCAGCCTGCCCGGCTTGAAACACTTCTAACTCAATACCATTCACTGGGATCATGGTTGCTGCAGGAAAACTCATTACGCCGCCTCTTCTGTTGTTATCCATTGTCTAGCCATAGCCATGTCGTTAAACACTTTGATCCGGAACGAGCCGATCAAGCGAAACAACGTGGTGTAAACCTTGAGCAGTTGATAGTCGCCCTGACTTTTTGTCGTGATCGCCACCTTGTAGTTGGCACCACGCTGAGCTGAATACTGGCGTAACACCGTGGCCAATTCGCGAATTTGGGCAATAGAAAACTGCGACAGCTTAACCCCAGCAGCATCCCACATGCAGTTCATGTTTTGGTGGTGTGCAGGGTCCTCGACCGCAGCAGCAAAAGCATCGCCAATTTCTTTTGCGCTGGTATCTCCTGACACCTTCAGCGTAAAGAAATTTTCGACCTGGTTGAAACTAACTTCTACTGCCATACCGTACCCCCACTGGCCAGACGAGTAACTTGACCTGATGGGGTCGCCTCGACACAATCATACGTCCTTAACCTTATGAAGAGATCACTATGGCAATCGGTGTCGTGGCAAAACTGAAAATCCAACCGGGAAAGAACGAGGAGTTCGAAAGTATCTTTGCAGAACTGGAAAAAGCCGTTCACGAAAATGAACCGGGCAACAACTTCTATGCTTTGCACAAATCCAGAGAAGATGAAAACACCTATATTGTTTTGGAGCAGTATGCGGATCAAGACGCCCTTGAAGCTCATGGTAACTCCGAACACTTTAAAACCATCGGCGCGAAAATGGGCGCTTGCATGGGCGGCCGACCTGAAATCGAATACATGGATTCTTGCGGCTAACCTTCGCTAATGGCGTTGTACAAAAACGGCAAGGATACATCCATCCGATAGTCGATGCTGCTGTGATTGTCTGAGAATTCATCATAAACATGCTGAATGCCAAGAGCAGACAATCGCGCAGCAAAACGCCTGGCACCGAACACCAGGGAGTACTGGTCATGACTCCCGCAATCGATAAACACCCCGCGCAACTGTTTTAAGTTCTGCTGACATTGCTCATCCTCGATCATTCGCACCGGATCCCAACTTAACCAGCGCTGCCACAATTCCTCGTTCAACTCACAAGTCCGAGCACTCACCGGTAAACGCACGCCAAATGGCAACTCCGGCGCCGGATCGTAGGTGGCTGCCATAGCAAGAATCATCAAGGTATGCATTTCATCACCGCCAATGCTGCGTCCAGATTGCAGCTTTTGCATAAAGGCTTCCACAGAGCCGCCATAGCGAGACAAATGCATTAAAGTTTTCGGGAAGTCAGAGCGATAGGCCAGATCGAAATCCATATCGCCAGAATGGCAGGCCACAGCGCCCCAGTGTTCCCCATATTTCATACCGTGAACAATGGAGCCGTAACCGCCGCTGGATTTACCAAACAAGGCGCGATGCTTTGCACCTGGCTTAATCCTGAATTGGCTCTCTAACTGCGGCACCATTTCAAGGGTCAAGAAATCTGCCCAGTTACCTAACACTGATGAATTAATGTATTGATTACCGCCTAACGAGGTAAAACAGTCGGGTAAAGCCACAATCACCTTGCCCAGCTTGCCTTCATCAATAAGTCGCTCAACTCGCTGGGGTACAGACTCAGCGAATGCTTTCCAGCCACCATGGGCCAGACCGCTACCGGTAAATCCTACGATGTCCACGAACAATGGATAGCTCGCGCTTTCTTCATCGTAGCCTTCTGGCAAATACACCATCACCTGTCGCTCCGTTGGGTCGCCAAGGATGTTATTGGCAACAGCATCGGACTTAACGATGATGGTTTCGAGGCGACCTCGGAGGGGTTTGAAATTCTGGACCGGCACGCTGCATGCCTCTATCTGTTGGGAGTCCGAGAATAGCACAGCACAGGCAAAAAAATGGTGGCCCGAGGGCCACCTAGGATAGGTACGTAAAATCTATGGATTGCTAGGGATTTTGCTCTAGCTCTGCTGGGGCCAGTACCTGGAAACCGTCCTGGTTACCGCATGAAGGCCGGTCACCACCTGCTTTGCCACCAAAAGCAGAACAAAGCGGGTTTTCGCCAGCGGCCGCAGGCCGCCTAGCTGGATCATGCGCACCCGCACGGGACTCATCCAGGCTTGTTGCTCGCTCCAACTGTGCACGCGGCTGGAGACTTTACTGAGCAGATAAATAGCGCCAATGATGAACAAGATGCCAGGAATGATCGGTATCACCAGCCCGGCCACACCGATGGCTACGAACACCACCGCAAGCACGGTGTAAATCACTTTGTGAGGCAAAGCTGGACGAACAAAAGGAACGTTAGTCGGGGATTTGTGCGGCATGGTCGTGTTTTTATTCAACTAAGGGACTTACCAGATAATGATTGCAGCAATCGTGCCAGAATATATCCCTCTGTTTTTAAAGGACTTTTTAACGAGGCCCGCTAATTAAATGGCCGCAAAACCTAACCGGAGGTGAATTTCACCAAATGTGATGGCGGTCTCGGTATGCCCGGCACCTGCCATACTATATTGATATCGATCTCAAGCCCTGGGCGACACTTTGAACAACCCACTGAACAACAATCCTCTGCATAAGACGCTTGAAACAGCTTTGCGCGGGTACTACGCGCCGAAGCTGGAAGGTGATGTAAGTCTTGACCGCGCGGCGCTTATTGAGGTCTTGCAAAAGATGCCGGCGCTTAACGCGCAAGCACACAACGACAGCATCTCCGCGCAACTCAACCAACACTACCCTGGGATCAACCTCGGCGTCGTGGAACAAGCCATCATTATGTTCATTGACGACGCCTTATCTAAATTACTGAAACAAGTGGATATGGAATTTCGAGTTGAGGCCATGATCCGTAATCTGGCCCCGTTGCTCGCCATTGAAGCCCTTGCCAACGATGTGCACAGCTTGCGCCAACCACTAAAG
>JBKAGC010000283.1:0-4162 GCA_046290215.1 Pseudomonadales bacterium
CATCCTATGGCCGACTAGATCGTCTCAAAGACTATGGTCTTGATGAAGGCATCAACTATGCAGAAGTAGACTTCGAAGTTGCCGCACGAGAACTAACAGGTGGCCGCGGTCCTGATCTCGTTGTGGATTCCGTGGGTGGCAAAAACCTCGAGCGAAGCTTACGTTGCGCCGCTTACCGGGGGCGAATCGTGGCGATGGGTCATGCCGGTAGAGATATGTATACACCAGACATTTCAGTCATGAGCGGTCAGAACAAGACTTATGTCAGTTATTTTCAGGGTGCTGAATTGGCTAACAATGGTGAACGGGCGCGTGGCAATGTTCAGCGCTTAATTGGAGATGTTGCCAAGGGTGAGCTGAAAGTGATCATTGATAAGCGCTACAGCCTCGAAGAAGCTGCCGCTGCCCATGAATACATAGAATCACGTCAGGCATTTGGCCGGGTATTGTTGATTCCGTAATAGGGTGCTCCGAACACGAAGGGGATGAGGTGGCCCTTCAGGTCTCCTTACCACTTAGGTTTGACCCAGGGCCTCACTCAGTCGTGAACGGAGCTGTATTGAATCTATGGGTTTAGTCAAAAATCCAGTCATGCCGGCTTCAGTTGCCCTGGTGCGATAAGACTCAACAACATGGGCTGTTAGCGCAATAATAGGCACCGCTGGTAAATTAGATTGTTGCTCTAGGTCCCGTATGGCTTTGGTTGCGGCGTAGCCGTCGACAACAGGCATCTCACAATCCATCAATATACAGTCGAAAGCGTCCCCCATGTCTTCGAAGGCTTCGATGGCTGCCTGACCGTTTTCTACAAGTGTATAGGTGCAGCCCAGTTTCTTTTCAAGCAGGCGCCCGATGATCAGTTGGTTGGTCTTGTTGTCCTCAGCGACCAGTAGGTGGGCCTTGAGTTGGGTGGTCGGCGTGAGGAGAGATTCAACTTGCAGAGGTTGATTTTCTAAGCAGGTGCCTAACTCACGGAGTGAAACCGGAGGTTGAAGTGTATGGTCGCTAGATGGTGTCACAACTCGAAGTTGCTTTGTCCCGGTGTCTTGTTCGACGACTGATTGTCCCATCCATTCATAATAAAGCCGGGCCTGCTTCCGTAGCTTCTCATCCTTTGACTGAATCGTAACTTCCGCTGATTGGTAGGGGCTTCTATAGTGAGATTCGGAGATGGGCAGATGTAACCAAAAACAAGAGCCTTGTCCAACGCTACTCCGAAGACCGATTGTGCCATCCATCGAATCGGCGAGGAGTTTAGCAATGGCTAAGCCAAGACCCGTACCACCATAGGTTCGTTGAATGCCTGTGTCTGCCTGGGTGAACCTTGAAAACAACTTTGGCTGTAGTTCGCTAGAGATACCAATGCCAGTATCTGTGACTGAAAACTCCAGTTGGTTGCTGATCGCATTAAATTCAACAGCGAGGCTGATCTCACCCTCATCCGTAAATTTAATGGCGTTGCTGATCAAATTGGATAGGATCTGCATCAGCCGATCTCTGTCTGCTTCGATGGAAGAGGGCAGAGTTGGGCTAGGGTAAGTGTACAAACCAAGTCCTTTCTCTGTCGCACGATGCCTCAGTAAGCTAACTGAATCATCCAAGAGCTCCATTACACTTGTTTCTGCAATATTCAGGTCAATATGCCCTTCGGAATATTTCGAATAGTCCAGGATGTCATTCAAGACGACCATTAGGAGGCGGCCTGAACTCATGAGTACATCAAGATTTTTTTGTTGATCGAGTGTCAACGGACTATCTCGCAAGGCTTCCGCCATTCCAAGCACGCCATTCATTGGTGTGCGGATTTCATGGCTCATGGTTGCGAGAAACTCTGATGCGGCTTCGCTCTCTGCCGCAGCAACGTGGTAACGCTCAATCGCTTGTGTTTCACTATCGCGTGCCGCCAATAACTCGGCCTGATCTCGAATCTGCTTTTCTCTAAACTCTTTCAACTGGTGTGCATAAGACACACACCAAACTAGACAAGACGCACAGATTGAAGCGAGCAAAATCCAGGTGTCCATGGGTGTTGTGTAACCAACTTTAAGGAATGAGATAATCGCCCAAACTGCGCCGAGGCAAATAAAAGATACACCCGCCAAGTAGAATTTAGCCCGGGTGTCGCCTTGCAGTGATAACCTAATCGCGAGCACTTGCAACAAGATAAAGCCGCAGGCGGCAGCGATTAGAGCAAACTCAAACATCGTTGAAAATTGAATGAAAGAGAGTAGTGCAGCAGCAGCAAGCGTTAGCACACAAAGCGCTTCGATGATTTTTCCTGCGGTGGGCGCGCTGTGTTTCAAGGCCAGGAAGCTTGCTCCAAAATGCAGTGCGGCTGAGATCGCAAGATAAGCTAATTGAATGACCGTCACCCGATCCCAGCCGAGCTGTGAGCCGCCCCACCCCGTATAGGCAAAGATAAAAAGCCCTTTCGCGGTTAACATGGCAAACAGATTCAGGTAGCCGATATCTCGACTCACCACATAAATACCCAGTTGATAGAATGCCAGGATCAAAATGATGGCAATGCCGATCGTCAGCATAAGTTGATCGTCGAATAGCGCTTCGAGTGCTGCGGCGGGTTTTGAGATTGTCCATTCGGGGAGAAAAGATCCAACGTCTGATTGGACAATGGTGATGATGGTCTTGCCTGGTCTTAAATTGAGCTCGTAGACAGTCTGGTCAGTTTGGACATCAAGTCGCTTTAAAGTCTGACTCATGCCCTCTGGGGTTGAAAGCGATACCTGGGTAAACTTGACGAGGCTGTTGGGGGAAAGCAAATAGTAAAATTGTGCCTGGTCCGTCGTATTGGTGATTTGTATTGTTGTTTTTGTTGCATGACGGTGATTCGTAATCTCTGGAGCTACAGGAGTTTGCTGCTGCTCAATCGTCAGAGGGGTTGAGTTCGCGATAGCTGGCAGCATGAACATCATGACCATGCAGCATTGCAAATAGAGACAGAGGTGGCGGAAGGGTTTCATCTGAATAAAGTATAGATCAGATGGGTCGAGGCACTGCCCGCTCAAGATACAACCACAAGATTCTTAGCTTTTGATTCTGCGTCAAAAAACAGACTCTGATTTGTGTTGATAGCGTCAGGAATACCCGGCTCATTCGGCTACCCGACATTCTGGGAATCCAACAGACGCTGGAAAGGAGCCAGGCGAGATTGCGCAAGTTGCCTGGCACGGAATTAAAGAATCAAGCGACGGGGCAGGTTATTTATACACAGCCACAAGATCCTAAGGAAGTCGCTGACTTGATGGATAATCTGGTCAACTACATCAATGACGATGCACTGTCTGACCTCGACCCCCTCGTGAAAATGGCGGTTATCCACTACCAGTTTGAATCTATTCATCCGTTTTACGATGGCAGCGGTCGTACTGGGCGGATACTCAATATCCTCTATCTTGTGACACAGGGGCTGCTGGATTTGCCAGTGCTCTACTTGAGTCGCCACGTCATCCGTAATAAGGCTGACTATTACAAAACGCTGCAAGACGTGCGTGATACCGGCAACTGGGAGGCGTGGCTCATGTTTATGCTTACCGGAGTTGAACAAACCGCAAAGCAGACCATCTATCTAATCAAAGAGATCAAAGCATTGATGATGCAATATAAACATCGCATTCGCGATGGACTCCCGAAGATCTATCGTCAGGAGTTGCTTAATAACCTGTTCAAGCACCCCTATACCAAAATCGAGTTTATGGTGAATGATTTGGGTGTGACTCGATTAACCGCCACTAAATATCTTGATCAATTGGTAGAGCATGAGCTATTAAACAAGCAGAAGATTGGACGCAGTAACTACTACATCAATGAGCCATTGTGTGACTTGTTTGCGCGCAATCCTGATGTGCCTCAGTAAACGTCTATGCTTCAAGTTCCACGCCATCCCTCAAAAGCCGCATGGACGATAGCTTCGGGCAAAAATTCCTGCTCCAGCCGACCAAGCGTTAATTGATCAAGCTTGTGATACAGCGCAGTTTCCGATGGCGTGAGCTCGATTGGCACTTGAGCAGGTTTTGTCGGTTCTGGCACGGCATTGCCAACCGCATGGTCTCGGAAAGTTTCTTCGTCCATTAATAGCGGTTTGACCTGGTTGTGAATCGACCGCGTTTTTGCCAGCATCGTCAACCCCCAACAATCCAAAACC
>JBKAGC010000284.1:0-4148 GCA_046290215.1 Pseudomonadales bacterium
CTGTGGCCTGGGTGCTAGGCGGCCTGGCCGTTCTATTTACTGCATTGGGCATTTTCCTTCAGGTGGAATTTGCTTTGCCTTTGGTCGTTTCCTGGGATTACACGTCGCTCACGGTGGATCGTATCTGGGACGTGATGAATAACTGGGTATTAGTGGCCTTGCCCATGTTCATTTTTATGGGGTTGATGTTAGACAAGTCCGGTGTGGCGCAGCGTCTAATGCAAAATCTGGTGAAGTTATTTGGCAGCGTCCGCGGCGGGCTCGCCATTACCATCGCCATCGTGGGTGTGTTGCTCGCGGCTACTACTGGCATTATCGGTGCCTCTGTGGTGCTGTTGGCTCTGCTCGGATTACCGCAAATGCTTGAGCAGAATTACAAACCCGAGTTGGCAGCAGGCACGGTGTGTGCCGTGGGCACTCTGGGTATTTTGATTCCCCCCAGCATCATGCTGGTGTTGATGGCGGACCGATTGGCTATGCCCGTGGGAGATTTGTTTTTGGGCGCGCTGTTCCCAGGCATGCTGTTGGGGGCGCTGTTTATTGTCTATATCTTGCTATACGCGCGCTTTAATCCCGATGCAGCGCCGCTGCCCGATCATCAAGAAAGTTTAAGTTTTGCGCTGGTGCTGGATGTACTTGTTGCCATTATTGCGCCGGGTGCGCTGATTTTTGCCGTATTGGGTTCCATCTTTTTTGGCATTGCTACACCTACTGAGGCGGCTGGGGTGGGTGCTTTTGGCGCGCTGATTCTGGCCTGGTTTAACCGGCAGTTAAATGTAGAGGTCATGCGGGAGGTGTTGTATGAAACCTCACGAACCACGGCGTACATTTTTGCGATTTTCCTGGGTGCGACGGCTTACTCCCTGGTGCTGCGCGGCCTGGGTGGTGATGAATTGATCTCAGGTTTCTTAAATGGCTTGCCCTTTGGTGCCACTGGCATTCTGATCAGTATTTTATTTTTCACGTTTTTGCTGGGTTTCTTTCTCGACTGGATCGAGATCACGCTCATTGTCTTGCCGTTGGTGAGCCCAGTGGTAGTAGGTTTAGGTTTTGACCTGGTGTGGTTTACCGTGCTGTTTGCGGTGTGTTTGCAAACGTCGTTCCTGACCCCGCCGGTTGGCTTTGCGATTTTCTATCTCAAAGGGGTAGCGCCGGACAATCTTGAAGTGAGCACAATCTACCGCGGCGTGCTGCCGTTTATTGGCTTACAGGTGCTTGGCCTGGTATTGATCTTTATCTGGCCGCAAATCGTCACCTGGTTGCCAGCGTTGGCCTACTAGAATCTAGTTAGGTGTGGGCTGCACTCCTGCGGCCAAGATAATCGCGGCTTTTCAGTTGATAGCGTAAGTCAGTTTCAAGACGCTTAAAAAAGCCCGGGCGCTTTTCACCGTAGGTTTGTGGTTTGGCGCGAACGCCTTCTAACTGCTTGAGCCAGTCATCATTTGGCTCATAGCCATATTCCACCAGGGTCCTGGCAAGTTCTGGATAACGTTCCAATTGGAATTGAATACGCGGCAAATGCGCTTGCCAGGCCGTTAAGCTACTGGTGCTGATGGGGCGCAACCCTTTAAGGGATATTTGCGCCTTCTCTGAAGTGTTGGCATGTTCATGAAACTCAGAAAATAAGTGCTGCTGCTTGAGGAAGTTGAATTTCGCGGCGATCTCTGCCTGAACCTGGTCTGGTTCAGTGACCAATTGCTCGTAGCTCACCAGATGGAATCTCGGTTGCCCGAGTAGTGGCTTAACCGCTCGCTCGTAACGTAACCAGCGCTCAAAGCTGGCGTAGTACACATCGGAGCGAGTCGGGTGGATGCTGGTGATCACGGCGCGAGGATCGCGTCTGACATAAATCACAAACAATTCTGGGTCGGCGGCAAAGATCTTGTGAATATGCGTGATATCAGAAGGCTTTTTGCTAAAAAACAGCGTGCCTGGTTGCTCCTGCACCGGGACAAAGATTGACTGCTCATGTTCGCAGTGATCGTCATGTTCGAAGCAAGTGGCGAGCATTTCAAACAGCAAGGTGGTCCCACTGCGCCGGCAGCCTGTGATGTGTAGTCGTTTCATGGGCCTATTGTAAGGGGTTCCTGCTGCGGCGATAAGAGCCTGAGCATAAGTCTTATGCAGTAAAACCACGTTGGCTTGTGCCATGGGAGCGCGGATACTGTGGGCTCACCTTACGCGACATCCCTTTGAGGAGCGTTCTATGGAAAAGATTGATGCTGGCGGTATGCTGCCAGATGTGACTTTGAATATTGGCGAGACTGACAAGATTAGCCTGCCCGCCGATATTTCAACCGACTATGCCATTGTGTTGTTTTACCGTGGACACTGGTGACCGTTCTGCCGCCGTCTGTTAGACGGCTTCGAAGCCCGCCTGGACAAGTTTAAGGCGCTGGGTGTGAGTATTTATGCTGCCAGTGTTGACCCGTTAGAGAAGGCACAGGAGGTTGGCAGCGGGTTGTCCTTCCCCGTGGGTTGGGGTGTCGATAGGCAACTGGGGGACAAGATTGGCGCGTTCTGGGATGAGCGCCGGGACTTTATTCAGCCCTCAGAGTTTGTCCTGAACAACAAGGGCCGGGTGTTATCTTCCACTTACTCTTCTTCGCCCATTGGCAGAGTGGATCCTGAGGAAGCGCTGGTGTTAATCAACTTTCTGGCGCAAAGTCGAAAAAAGTAGACCCGTAAGGTGCAGGTTGATCTCTTTAGCGAATCTGGTCAGCGAACCTAGTCGTTGAAGAGGTCATCCAGCGGATTACGCTTTTTTTCTGGTGTTGACGGTTCAAGTGGGTCGGGCTCGTCGTCACCAGGCTCTCCATCTCCAGGCTCATTATCATCAAACAAAGCAGCCAACTTCGCCTCAGCGTCGCTGGGCTTTGAACCTGAGACCTTGAGGTGCGTGTTTGGGATAAAGTACTCGCAGAAGTTAGCCGAGGTCTTGTCCGTCGGCGGATCTGCAAGCTCATTATCACAGTCTCCTGAGCGGCCCGGTGCAAACTGGGTGCACAGCTTGCAGCAATGTAGAAACTCACCGCATTTTTGGCAACTGGCCTGACGACTCAGAGGCATGGGTTCGTCGCTCACATCGCTACCGCAGTTCCAACAGCAGAGATTGCTCATGATACCTCCTACATCACTGCCGGTGGTGGTTTGTTGGCCCGCGGCCAGGGCTCAAGCGGATCGCTGGGTAGATCCACATGGATGTTTTCTTCTTTAAATATCTTAAAGCCGCGCGCCTGATAGTTGTTTAGCGCATTGGGATGATCCAGCGTACAGGTATGTAACCAGACCCGCTTGCCGCCCAGTTGCCAGGCTTTGGTGATGGCATCTTCAAGAAAAGTTCTGCCAAAACCCTGACCAATAAATTCTGGTAATAAGCCAAAATAACAAATCTCGGTGCTGCCAGCGGCCTGACCTTCTAACTCAAAGTAGCCCACCGGCGTAGCACCATCGTAAGCGACCCAGGTTTGCACATTGTCTCGTTGCAAAAACTTCTGCCATTCTTGATAAGACCAGTGATAACGCTCGTACCACATCCACGGTGCACCCACCGCGACATATAGCATGCGATTCAGCTCCGGCAAATTCGCGCTGGCGAGCTTTAGCTCATAGTTGCGAGGCAGTGCAATTGGCTCAGGTTCTGTTAAACGCTCAAGATGCCAGATGTGAACGGATTTAATCACTGCGGGCCCTTAAGTATTGGTGGCCCAGCCGCCAGAAAATGGCACCACCTGACCGACAATAAAGTCGCTTTTGTCTGATGCTAAAAATAGCGCGAGTTCTGCAGATTCCTCCGATCGGGCAACCCGGCCGATGGGAACGTTTCTTTGCAAATGCTTTTGGAAGCGCTCGCTGGCCACCAGGTCATCGGGAAAGTAGGCGGGGTTACTGACGTAGTTCTGTGCCACCGCATTGATTTGCACATTATGTCTCGCGAATTCAATACCGCTAGCTTTGATAAAGGCATTTTGTGCGCCCCGGGCGGCACAATAGGCTGACGAACCAATTATGCCGCGGAGTGGCGCGGCACTCGTCACAGCAACAATCTTGCCGTGACCACGCTCGGCCATGCGCGGCGCAAAGTATCGAATCAAAGCCATAAGCGGGTGCACCATGACGTCAAACAGTTTCTGCCAGCCCTCGTCGGT
>JBKAGC010000285.1:0-4135 GCA_046290215.1 Pseudomonadales bacterium
TTCGACTTTTTCAAGCAGCATGCGCCGGATCGCATCCGGATCCATCACCATATGCCATCGAAGTCCGGTCTTTCCTGCGCCTTCGCCGTCGCGCACTATGGCTTGTGCCAGTTCCAGCATAATGGCATCCAGCGCCTCAACAAATTGGGCTAGCACTGCCGGGTCGTCCGTAGACGCCTGGGTCTGGTTCGTTGCCGTTAACATGCAAGAATCATTGGTCGAAGTATCACTGTCTACGGTGATTCGATTAAAGGACTTATCCACGCTTTGCTTAAGGAGGTCTTGCAAGAGAGCCACGGGGACTGACAAGTTGGTAGCCACATAGCTGAGCATCGTTGCCATATTCGGCTGGATCATGCCTGAGCCCTTGGCGATGCCGGTAATGACAATCTTCTCATCATCAACCTGGAATGAGCGACTAGCAATTTTAGGCCGGGTATCCGTGGTCATAATGCCATGGGCAGCTTCTAACCAGGCGGATTCGGAAAGTTGATCATGCAGCGTTGCTAGCTGGTTGGTAATTTTCTCCACGGGTAACCGTTCACCAATCACCCCTGTGGAAAACGGAATGACTTCTTCAGGGCGCGCGCCACTGGCTTGAGACAAAGCCGCGCAGCACTGGTTTGCATCGGCAATACCTTCCTCACCAACACCAGCATTAGCGTTACCGCTGTTGATCAGAAAGTATCGCGGTGAGGTTTGCTTTAAGTGCTCTTTACCCAATATGACCGGCGCTGCCGCAAATAAACTCTGGGTAAAAACTCCTGCAGTGTGCGAGCCCTCGGCAAACTCAAACATCACCAGGTCCGCGGTGCCGCTGTTTTTTATGCCGCAAGCTATCGAACCCAGACGGACACCTGGCACTACAGCAAATTCCAAATTGTGCGAACCAACCGCCATTAGCTCAACTTCCCGTGACAAGCTTTATACTTTTTACCGGAACCACAAGGGCAAGGCTCATTACGACCAACCTTTTTCTCCTGACGAACAAATGGAGTCGCCGGGGCTGCTGCTTGCTGGCCGCCATCTTCTTCGGCACCGCCGCTCAGAGCCTGAGCATCGGCCTTTTGGAAGTTCATTTTCTGCCGGGCTTCTTCTTCACGACGACGCTGCTCTATGGCTTGCATATCTTCCGTGGATTGAAATTGCACCCGGGCGAGAAACTTGATGACTTCAAATTTAACGTTGCTTAACAGCTCTTCAAACAGTTCAAATGCCTCGCGCTTGTATTCCTGTTTGGGTTGTTTCTGTGCATAGGCGCGCAGGTGAATACCCTGACGCAGGTAGTCCATGGCAGCCAGGTGTTCCTTCCACAAATTATCAAGTATTTGCAGCATGATCTGCTTTTCAAAAATACGGATACCTTCGCCGAACTCCTTGCACTTGTCGTCGTACTCGGCGCGAATGTTGGCAACGATACGCTCACGCAGAGGCTCTTCGTGCAGGTCATCCTCGTCATCAAGCCACTGTTGCACTGACTGTTTGGAGCCAAATTCAGTTTGTAACGCTTGCTCAAGCCCGACCACGTCCCACTGCTCTTCGAGACTGTGGGGCGGGATAAAGCCATCGACCACCTGATTGATCACATCATCCCAAAGCGCTTCCACCGTGGCAGAAATGTCTTCTGTTTCGATAAGTTCATTACGCTGGTTGTAAATAAGCTGGCGCTGATCATTGGCAACATCGTCGTATTCCAGTAGCTGCTTACGCACATCAAAGTTGCGCCCTTCAACTTTCTTTTGTGCCTTTTCAATGGCGTTAGTCACCATGCGATGTTCAATGGCTTCACCTTGTTCCATACCCAGGGTTTTCATCATGCCCTTAACGCGGTCCGAGGCGAAAATACGCATTAAGTCATCATCCATGGATAGGAAGAAGCGAGACACACCAGGGTCACCCTGACGACCGGCACGGCCGCGCAACTGGTTATCAATGCGACGACTTTCATGGCGCTCTGTGCCAAACACATGCAAACCACCGGCTTCTAATACCGTCTGGTGATCCTTTTCCCACTGGTCTTTGATTTTTCTTTCATCGGCGGGTGTAGGATTCTCAATCTTTTCTAGCTCCGCCTCCCAGTTACCACCCAGCACAATATCCGTACCCCGGCCAGCCATATTGGTGGCGATGGTTACCGTGCCCGGGCGACCCGCCTGGGCGACAATTTCCGCTTCTTGTTGGTGAAACTTTGCATTCAGGACGCTGTGCTTGATCTTCTTCTGTTTAAGCAGGGTTGAGACCACCTCAGAGCTTTCAATAGAAGCGGTACCCACCAGCACCGGTGCATTCTTTTTCGTCGCCTCCAAAATCTCTTCCACAATGGCTTCGAACTTTTCCGCCTGGGTGAGATAAATCAGGTCATTGCGGTCGTCGCGAATCATGGGTTTGTTGGTTGGAATGACGATCACTTCCAAACCATAGATCTGATTAAACTCAAACGCCTCGGTATCCGCAGTACCGGTCATACCAGCGAGTTTGTTATAGAGGCGGAAGTAATTCTGGAAGGTCGTAGAGGCTAAGGTCTGGCTCTCGTTGGTAATTGGCACATTTTCCTTAGCTTCAATTGCCTGATGAATACCCCCTGACCAGCGACGCCCGGGCATGGTTCGACCGGTGTGCTCATCAACAATGATGATCTCGCCGTTTTGAACAATGTAATCGACGTCACGACTAAACAAACTATGGGCTTTGAGGGCCGCGTGAACATGGTGTAGCAGGGAAAGATTACTGGTGCCGTACAACGAGTCGCCCTCTTCCAGCAGTTTCTTTCTTACCAGTAATTCTTCGACTTTTTGGTGGCCCGCCTCGGTGAGCTCAATATCTCGTTGCTTCTCATCGACGTAATAATCACCGGGAGTTTCCACCTCATTGAGAATATCTTCTGGCGTTTTTTCTTGACGTTCCAGGGATGGAATAATCTGGTTGATGGCGTGATAAACGTCTGAAGAATTCTCAGCACCACCGGAAATAATCAGTGGTGTTCTCGCCTCGTCGATAAGAATCGAGTCCACCTCGTCGACGATGGCATAGTTCAAACCGCGCTGGACCTTCTCTTCAAGGCTGAATGCCATGTTGTCCCGCAAATAATCGAAACCAAACTCGTTGTTGGTGCCATAGGTGACATCACAGGCGTAAGCAGCTTTTTTCTCCTCGGGAGATTGACCCGCGTAAACCACGCCAACGGTTAAACCCAGTGAGTGAAATACCGGCCCCATCCATTCGGCACCGTGTTTTGCAAGGTAATCATTGACCGTAACCAGATGTACACCGTGGCCAGAAATTGCATTCAAGTACAGCGGCAAGGTGGCCACCAGGGTCTTACCTTCACCAGTACGCATTTCAGCAATTCGACCTTCATGAAGGGCAATACCGCCAATAAGCTGCACATCAAAAATTCGCTTATCCAGAGTACGCTTGCCAGCCTCTCGCACCACCGCAAAAGCTTCGGGCAGAATGTCATCGAGACTTTCACCATTTTCCAGACGCCCGCGGAACTCATCGCGCTTGGCCAGGAGTTCGTCATCGGCCAAAACAGCGGTTGGGTCTTCAAGCTCGTTAATGCGCTTGACGATCTTGCCCATGCGCTTTAGGACACGATCATTTTTACTGCCAAATATCTTTGAAAATACCATTGTTGGTCTCTAGGAGTGTTAAAAGAGAAGTGTTACAACCTAAATCGAGGATCGATTTTGTAGGTTAAATCACCGGCTGGCGCGGTGGATATAGGTAGACGGATCGACAACGCGACCGTTTTTGAACACTTCAAAATGCACATGAGGACCAGTGGATCGGCCACTGCTACCCATAAGGCCGATGATTTGGCCCTTCTTGACGATGTCACCCACTTTAACTTTGAGTTCTTTGTGGTGACCGTAGCGGGTGGAGAAACCCCCGCCGTGATTCACTTCAACCATTTTGCCGTAGCCATTCCGCGCCGCGGCGTACACCACCACACCGGCAGCGACGGTGATCACTTCAGCGCCTTCTTTACCGGCAAAGTCGACACCGTTGTGCCAGGCTTGTTTGCCGGTAATGGGGTCAATTCGTTTACCGTAGCGAGATGATAACCAGCCTCTTTTCACAGGACGGCCAGCCAGAAATACATCTCGCTGGACTTTACGGTCTGCCAATAGGG
>JBKAGC010000286.1:0-4129 GCA_046290215.1 Pseudomonadales bacterium
TTGATGCTCCGGCACCAGATCACCATATAGGTCAATCGCAAAACCCACATAACCCAGGCGGGCAAAATATTCTGCCACATCAATATCAAAGAACTTCAACCCCTGGTAGTTATGGATCACCATGATCATAGGGCGCGGACCATCGGCCTTAGCCGGTGCAACCATGTAGCTCTGGTAATCCACACCTTGAAAATTGAGTTGCAAGGTAGCCCGCCGTAACTCGGCTTCCGGCCAGATTTCATGAGGATCAATCATGTCTGCTCTCTTCGCATATTTTTATCACTGTACATCCTCTGGTCGGCATGCCCCAGTAACGCTTCCGGCGTGGTGCCGTCTTCCGGGTAACGTACAACGCCAATGGATGCACCAACCTGAATTCGGCTATCTCGCCATAACACGGGCTGCTCCACAAGCTCTCTGACTCGCTTAACAACACGGTCGATGCTTGCCTGGCTGGGATTATCCAACAGCAAGGCAAATTCATCCCCTCCCCACCTGGCTAACAGATCGCCACCCCGGGTGGCCTGGCGAATGCGTTTCGCCACTTCAACCAGAAAAAAATCGCCAGCGCGATGACCATGGGTATCATTGATCTCTTTAAAACGATCAAGGTCAACATACAATAGCGCAAAAGAGCCGCTGTCCCGCCGCTCGTACTTTTCACAAAAGCGCTCCAGCATCAAATCAAACTGGCGCCGATTAGCAACACCAGTCAGTTCGTCTATCAGAGCAAGCCCTTGCAATGCGCTGCGTTGCAAAAGAATAGTGCCAACTCCGCCACCTAACAGGAGCGCAATACCCCAACCGAAAAACCGCCAGACCATCACGGTGGAATCTTCCGTCACTTTGGGCACCAACACCAGATGCCAGTGACCACCTGGTACCGCCACATCAACGCTTTGCCTGGCCGGATGACTTAACGCGGCTTTATCACCATAAAGTATCGTTTCGCCATCACCATGCACTGCTACCACAGCCAGCGTGCCCTGGGTGAGCAGTCGCTCTGAGCCTAGCTCCGCGAGAAACGAATCAATATCGATGACAATACTGAATAATCCCCAGTACTGATTGTTCACCTCAATCGGCTTCCGGTAGATCAGCGCATCGCCTCCTTGCATTAACTCTACCGGCCCCGTGAGCACGCCGTCGGGACTATTCATCGCCACCAGGACGTTGGGCCACTGCTGGGGAATTAATTTGTAGTCCATACCTATGGCTGTTTCGTTTCCGGCCAGGGGATAGAGATATCGAAGTGTTGTGCCCTCGGCTAAACCGAAATTGCGGATATGATCGCCGCGACGATACAAAGCCTGCAGCAGCTTAGCCACGTCCTCAGCCTCGACGTTACCAGACCTGGCTTCAACATAGGCTATAGCGCCAACAGAGAAACTCAACAAGCTTGCCAAAGAGCGGTTTAACTGTTGACGCACTGCGTAGAGATCGCTGTGCACTTCGATATTTTGCGACAGGGCGGCGGTTTGCTTCTGGGTCTGAATCAGCAGCTCCGTCATCCAGCCAACCACCGCGAACAGGGCAATACCCAGGAGGATGGGTAAGCGCGTGTGCCATGTGCTTTGCTTAGGTCCCAGCATTAGCAAACAGCGCTAGGCAGCCCGGTCTTTGATCACTTGTTTAATAAATTTGACATGACTTGAAACAAACAAGTCCGAGACCACAAGATTTTCGATGATACCGGATTCATCGATCAGGAAAGTCGCCCGGCGTACCCCCATGCCAAACATCCCGTCCACTCCGTAAGCGCGAATGGCCTGTTTGTTCTCATCAAACAACAGCGGAAATGGCAGATTGAACTGATCCTTAAATTTTGCGTGACTGCTGATACTCTGTGGCGACACGCCAACCACACGCACGTCCACATCGAGGATTTCTTCGTGCATGTCGCGAATACTACAGGCTTCAGCGGTACAGATCGGCGTAAAGTCAGCTGGGTAGAAATAGAGAATCACCGCGCCGTCGGCCAAAAGGCCAGATAACGTCACGGTATTACCCTGATCGTCGATAAGTTCGAAATCAGGCGCTTGATCGCCTTTCTTTAGCATGGCAATTCCTAGATCAATTTCCGGAAACGGGAGACCACTTGCACCCCGTACATAAGCCGCATACTAGCCGATCACCAAGGTGGATTGGAATGGGCCTGTAACAATGTAAAACTATAGCCTTTATTGCCGGAGACATGCTGTGGAAGTTTACGATGCCATGCGCACCACATTTGCCGCGCGAGTTTACACCGACGACCCTGTGAGCGACGCAACCTTACACCGGATACTGGACCATGCGCGTTTTGCCCCTAGCGGCGGCAATCGCCAGGGCTGGCGGGTGATCGTGGTCAAAAAACCGGAAATTCGCCGCCAATTGCGCGATGTCATGGCCCCCACTATTAAACGCTATAAAACCCAGGCTAGCGCCGGCGAGACACCTTTCAACACGATTCACCCCAGCAAGGTCACCGAGGCCGCCATTGACGCCATGCCCGCTGACTTTCCCCTGGTGGATGACCTGGACTCAGCACCTGTGGTGTTGGTGGTTTGTGTTGATCTCTCGGTGGTAAGCAGCTTCGACAGCGAGTTACCCAGGGTTGGGGTGGTATCAGGCGCATCCATTTACCCTTTTGTCTGGAACATTCTCCTGGCAGCTCGCAACGAAGGCCTTGGTGGGGTTCTCACCACCTTTCTAGCTAATCAGGAGGCGCAGGCTAGGGCTATCCTCAAATTGCCAGATCACTTTGCCGTCGCATCGATGATCGGTATTGGCAAACCCGTCAAACAACTGACGAAGTTAAAGCGAAATCCAGTCGCGGATTTTGCCCGGGTAGATGATTGGGATGGCGATGTATTTACGGCATAATGCGCCGCCATGAAAACCTCAATCACTGTTTGCGCCCTTTATCACTTTGTCCGCCTGGCAGATTTTGTAGAACTCCGCGAGCCCCTGCTAAAGCTCATGGAAGAACGGGAAATTCGCGGCACGCTATTGCTTGCCAGCGAGGGTATCAATGGCACGGTAGCGGGCAAACAAGCCGACATTGATGCGCTGTTAGAGTATTTAACTAGCATGGATGCCTTCAAAGGGCTGAGCTGGAAATTCTCCTACGACGACGAAATGCCCTTTTACCGTAGCCGCGTAAAGTTAAAAAAAGAAATTGTCACCATGGGCGTCCCGGATATCGACCCCAACCAAATCGTTGGCACCTATGTGGAGCCCACTGAATGGAATGACCTTATCTCCGATCCTGAAGTGACGGTAATCGACACCCGCAACGACTATGAGGTAGAAATCGGCACCTTTGAAGGTGCAGTGAACCCGCATACCACCTCATTTCGCGAGTTCCCAGAATATGCCAGAGACCATCTAGACCCAGCCAAGCATAAAAAAGTCGCGATGTTCTGTACCGGCGGTATTCGCTGTGAAAAGTCCACTGCCTACCTTAAGGAGCAGGGTTTTGAAGAGGTCTATCATCTCAAAGGTGGGATCTTGAAATACCTTGAGGAGGTCCCTGCGGAAGATTCTATGTGGCAAGGTGAGTGCTTTGTGTTCGACAACCGGGTGGCCGTGGATCACAACCTCGACGCTGGCAGCTATGAACAATGCCATGCCTGTCGCCGCCCAATCACTGCTGCAGACATGGCCAGCAATGCCTATGTTCGCGGCGTCAGTTGCCCCCATTGCATCGATAAGCAAACCCCGTCACAAAAGGCCAGGTTTATTGAGCGGCAGAAGCAAGTGGATCTTTCCAGAGCACGAGGCGAAGAACATATTGGTAGCGATGCACGCATCGCGCAGCAACAACACAAACAGAGCAAATCAGAATTCAAATTAAAACAACGAGAACAGGGCACAAAGGGGAATCAACATGGCAAATCTGACGGGTAAAAACGCTTTCATTACCGGTGGCGGCAGTGGCATTGGCCTCGCCTGCGCTGAATACTTTGCTGCCCGCGGTGCCAATGTGTTGATCATGGGCAGAAACGAAGAGAAATTGAGCAAAGCCGCAGAAGCCCTAAAAAGCAGTTATCCTGATGTCAGCATTCAAACCTATGCTGGTGATGTCAGCGTAGAGGATGAAGTGGCTGCTGCTGTGAGTAAGGCGGGAGAGACTCTGGACATCGCT
>JBKAGC010000287.1:0-4128 GCA_046290215.1 Pseudomonadales bacterium
GCAAGACGTTCAATATCCTCTTTTCTTAAATTTAGATCGGGGGCCGCAGAATTAAACGGCGGTAAGCAAGCATCTAAATTTACATCATTGCTAAGACAGTTATTAGCCCTAGCCAACTCAATAATACCAAGCGCATAGTCCCTAGTAAGTAGGGCTATGGGAGGTTGCCCCCCCTTAAAGCAGCTTTCCCACATAGCCTTAGAGTAGGAGCTTAATCGTTCCGGCGACTGGTCTAAACAACAAGCGCCAAATGCAGCTGAGAAAAGCCTTTCAATCACATACGGATCATTGCAGGATGATATTTTTTCAAGAACGAATTGAAACACCGTTGATTGGCGCAGGAAAATAGAAGTCAGTGCTTTAGAAGCTTTGTCACGAGTCGATCTGCGCGAGGAAGTCAGAACCCAGGAGAGCACAAGTGCAGCTAGTTCTAGGTGCTGCGTATCTGCTTTCGCCCGCCCGTTAGCCCAAGAAATTAACCGCTGGATCTGGTTTCCTCCGTCGTCACTCGCCCAGTTGACCCAATCTGTCCAGTAACTGTCACGCTCTGAGATGGTTTGATTAATTAAATAATCATGAAGAAAAGATGCATTCCACGGATGCCCTATCGTCATAGAAATTTCTACAAGTAAGCTCAATCTATCAACCCAGCCATCTTCAGCTGAGTTTAAGATTTCTAGGCTTCGCTCAGAGAAAGCATCTAATCGTCGCCATTTACAACTTGTTTCAAAAGCCTCTTGTAATAAGTGGTCAACTGACCAAAGATCAAATTCCTTTGGTATTGTATCTACAAACTCGATGCCGAATCGTTCTGGATAAATGGTTGATAGCGCGCCTATGAGTCCAGCGTGGACATATAAAAACTCGAGATCGTCATCTCCATTGGAAAGTAGGAACTGCAATTGACCCCCCGGCTTAAGGGAATCTTGCAACCGATCAGGCTCTAGTTGATCCACTATAGCTTGAGCCATAAGGTGATCTTGAAAACGCTGGAAAGCGAACCGAATTCGGTCTTGAGGCGGGTTTAAAGGATTAACATTTGGATCGAAAGGCGGCGGATCTCGTCGTAAAACACTAGTTCTCGTTAATACGTCTAACCAAGTAGTATTTTCCGGTAAGGCAAGATGTGCGAACTCTGCTACAACAATCTGAAAAGCTGATGTCAGTTCAACAAAGTCTTCTCCAGTCTCTACCATTTTTTCCGCTATTGCTCGAACGGCTTTTTTTATGCCAGCTGCAAGTAGCGCGTTATCCACACCGCTGACGCCAGTGCGCATGGACAAAGAGTCCAAGTAGAACGACATCAGTTCTGAGATCCCATGCAACCCTTTAGGGAACTCTACTTTTCCTTTAGCTTGCAAGGCCTCGCTTGTACTTCTTAAGAAAAGAGGATTCCGAAATTCAGGGGACAACCAAGGAGTATTAGGTCGAGAAATGCCCTTCGCATCCAGATAAGTTTCCGCTGCCGCCTCCATTTCCTCAGTGCTTTGGAATCCGCCGATGTGGAACACACATGCTTTGTCGAGAACCGATTCAGGGAAAGCAAATTTGAGATATTCTTCTCGACAAGAGAAAACAAAGCCTAAGTTTGGATATTCTGCTATTTGTGTCAGCAAGCCACTTATTCTGTTTCTCCAATAGTTTGCTCCTACCCCTTCATTTATTGCATCAATCATCACAAGTCCGCACACCCTGCCTTTCTGCGGGCTAAGAAGACCTAATATTTGCTTGGAGGTACGGTGCGAGATATCAAGAATTGCACCAATTTGCCCCCAAACATCTACATCCGAAAAGCTTTGTCCGATCAGAAGTATGGTAGGTGCGCCTTCCGACAAGCGCTGGTCCGCTATATGCGCCAATAGATGTGATTTGCCAACGCCTGCAGGCCCAGTAACTATCGCAAATCGAGCTTTCTCTGCATTAAACTTTTGACTATCTGTAAGGGATTTAAGTCGATAACAAGCGCTGCGCGCGCTCGATAGCTGTCTTGCGATCTCATCGAGATTGTTTTTTTGGTCATCAGATTTTTGTTTATCCCTGGAATTCGAAAGAGCCGCATACAATGGACTAAGGGCTTCGTGGTAAGCATCAGCTGCTTCCCCCACAGCAGCTGTTCCCCACTCTTCCGAATAGTTTGATGGAAAAGCCTTTTCAGTATCAAGCAGAAGCTGCCATGCCTGCTTAGCATAATCGATCTCTGTCTGTACGGGTGGATCAGAAATTCTCTCCAGATCGCTTGATGGAATTTTCTGCTCAGCTATCTCTCTGTAAGACTCTCGAATCTGTGCCATGGTGGAGGGTCCACGCACCATCGCATCGAACATTTCCTCGATCGAGATATGGACATGCTGAGAAGGATTGTATCGTTCCTCCAACAAGCTTGCTGCTGTTTGGAAATTCTTCTCGAACCAATTGGTGTCTAGAACTTGCTTACCAAACCAGTGACGGACCAACCCTTGGTTTTCGTCTCGATAGAGCATCTCGGTAAGATCTGTAGAAGTCCAAGGTTCGAACTTAACGGAAAGATCCTTTTCATTTGCCCACTCTGACCACTTCTTAACTCTAGATTCCCATTTTTCCCAAGCAGATTTCCCAAGCCCGATGAACTTGCGCTTGTGAGTTAAGTTGATGGGGAGGGCTATTACATAGGTCTTCAACTCTGGATGAACTTCCAACGCTCGCTTGACAGACTGATCAAGCTGCGACCACTGGCTTGATCCTAGCTTAAGGAAGAATTTTGCTTGATATCCGCATTTGGATACATCGTCGAAAATCCAAAGCGCCTCCACGCCGCCGTCTCCACCACTGCCCTCTATTCTTTGGAATTGAATGGCTCCGTTAGGTCGCTCTCGCTTAGCAAGCAAACAGACGAGTTCCTCAAAGGACTCACGCTGCCCCGCTTCGAAAGAATTGATCTTTGAATAATCTAGCAACTGATCTTCCTACTTACCAAGTGGCTTCTTCCCGTCAATTAGACAATAGGCGATTGATCTCGCTTTTGCACTAGCTAGATGGCTTTTATAGAAAGTGCTGTAAAGCCGAAATTAGGGGGAGCTGTGGGCGCATCCTGAACCTGATCAAAGAAGGACAAATTACCAGGGTCTGTATAAATTAGGAGGCGCCCAGAAATAGCAGAGCGAAGTGTTATTCCGTATGAATTCCTTACGGAAGTTGTTTTGGAAAGCCAGGCTTATAAGCCCCTATTTTTATTGAGGTATTGGTCGGAGTGAGAGGATGTGATGGCGCACGTCCCTGTGCGCCACCCTGCGGGCGCCCTCGCGTTGCGAGTGCGTCCAAAACTGCAGTCCTGCAGTTTTGTGAACCCTGGATTCGGTTCCAGATCCCTGGTTCCTGTCGTCACCTCCCAATCCAGCAATAAAAAAGGCCAGCCCCTCATTGGTGAGGGCTGGCCTTTTTTATTAGCAAATTGGTCGGAGTGAGAGGATTTGAACCTCCGGCCCCTGCCTCCCGAAGGCAGTGCTCTACCAGGCTGAGCTACACTCCGATGTCTGGCTGCTTCGGCGGAGGTTGGTTGAAACCGGGACTCCGCCGAATTGGGCTGCGTATTCTATATTCTTGAGCGCGTCAGTTCCACGTCTGCGTTGCGCCAGTAGTCTTCGAACTGACGGCGCGCAATGATGGCTTCCTGCTCCCTGCCCTGGGCCTCCAGAGCCTGCGCCAGGCCGAAGGTGGCCCAGCCGTTTTGCTGGTTCCACTGCAGGTCCTTGCGGTACACAGCCTCGGCATCTACCGGGCGACCAGCGTCCAGCAGGGCGGCGCCGAGATACAGGCGCATGGACTGGGACCAGTCCGGTGGCTCGGTGTAGTTCAGGGCATCCTGATATTCCACCGCCTGGGTGTAGTGGGCAATGGCGGCGTCGAGGTTGCCCTGGGCTTCCTCAATCTCGCCCAGCAAAGCATGCATGGCCAGGGTCAGCACGTGGCTGGCGGGAGTCGGACCGACACCGGAGTCATCCACATCGTCGGCATTGATCTGGTCGCGGATGTTATCCACTTGCGCCTGGGCCGGGCCGTAGTGACCTTTGGCCACATGAGCGCTGCCCATGACGTAGCTCCACATACCTTTCAGGTAGGGGGTGTCGGCGGCGGCTGTGACCGCGGCATTGT
>JBKAGC010000288.1:0-4114 GCA_046290215.1 Pseudomonadales bacterium
TGCCATAGGGAGAGGTGCTGGCGTTTTTCGCTACCGCGTCAATGCTTTGTATGCGGCCCATGACCGGCAGGGTATTGCGGTCGAGCTCTATGAAGCAACCTAAGAAGCAACCTAAGAAGCAGCCTGGGTTTGGTTTGTGCTGGTTTTGCCACCGGTCGGCTGCTCGCAGCCATTGATCTGCCGTTCGAATTGTCACATAGCCGAACGAGATAAGACCCCAGTTTTTATGAGGGAATGGTCTAGTTTTAGGCGAATTTTGCGCGAAAATGACGGTAGAATGCCGATCTCGCGTCGAATCCTGGTCACCATGAGCGTTCAACAAAACTTCCACATATCCTGCATGCTTGCTGTGACTATGGCGCTGCTGGTTTGTCTATCCACAGCCGTGTCGGCAGAAAAGAATGACAACTCTGTGGTGAAGCAAGCAGCCGACTATGGTTTGCGGGTTCAGGCGGACCTTCTGCATGCGGAAGGTGTTTTGGGTGACGGTGTGACCATCGCCATTGTTGATACCGGGCTCTCGGCAAAAAATCCTGTGGTCAAGGGAGTAAACAAGAACAAACGCATCCTTGCCACCTATGACGCCCTGAACCTGTCCGATTCCGTCAAGGACGATAATGGCCATGGTACTCACCTGGCGGGTATCGCGGTTAGCAGCCAGCAAACTAAAGACGGTCACTACAAGGGTATTGCACCCAATGCGAGTCTGGTTGCGGTGCGGGCCTTTGATGAAAATGGCAAGGCGACTTATGAACACGTACTCAGGTCTCTAAAGTGGTTACTAGATCATCACGCTGAATACAATATTCGCGTGGTTAACCTTTCCTTTAGCGCGCCCGTGCGTAGTTTTTATTGGCATGACCCTGTTAACCAGGCAGTGATGCAACTCTGGCAGGCCGGTGTGGTGGTTGTTACCTCTGCTGGCAACACAGGGCCGGAACCGATGACCATCGGTGTTCCTGGTAACAATCCCTATGCCATTACCGTTGGAGCTATGACTGACAGTTACACAATTGATGACCTTTCTGATGATCGCCTGGCTAGCTTTTCTTCCGCAGGACCAACCCATGCGGCTTTTGTTAAACCAGATTTGATTGCCCCCGGTGGTCACTTAACCGCACAAATGCCCAAGCAATCCGTGCTTGCTAACGAGCATCCTGAGTTTTATGCCAGGTCTACCTATTTCACTATGTCTGGCACGTCCCAGGCGGCAGCCGTGGTGTCAGGTATTGCGGCGCTTGTTTTATCCGTTGACCCTGAGTTGAGCCCTGACGACGTCAAATGTCGCATCAAAGCCTCGGCACAGGCGGCGGAAGACCAGGATGGCAACTTGCTGTATAGCATTTTTCAACAGGGCAGCGGCCTGGTGGATGCCTACGGCGCAGTTTATTCCGAGACTTCAGGCTGTGCCAATGTGGGTCTTGATGTGGCTGCTGACATCGCCGGCGAGCAGCATTTTATGGGTCCAGCGGTCCGAGATGAAGCCGGTAATTACCTCCTGGCAACCCAGGATGGTGTCTACTGGAACAATGGCGTGCTCTGGAATCTTGGTGCATATGAACAAACTAGCGCCATGGAAAACGCTGGCGTGTACTGGAACAACGGTGTGTATTGGAACAATGCCGATCTCGCTAACAGTGGTGTGTACTGGAATAACGGCGTGTTGTGGAATAACCAGACTGCTTCCAACGATGGGGTGTTGTGGAACAACGGCGTTTATTGGCACAACGGTTATCTGTGGAATCAGGGGGTGCTTTGGAATAACGGCGTGCTGTGGAACAACGGTGTCCTCTGGAATAACGGTGTTTTATGGAATAACGGCGTACTTTGGAATCAGGGTGTGCTTTGGAATCAGGGTGTGCTTTGGAACAATCTATTTAGCGATGAGCCATTGCTTGAAACTGGGGTTGCGGAGCTTGTTCCGTGAACCATTCTTTAAGATTCTTATTGGGCTCTATGCTGCTGCTGATTAGCGCCTTTTCAGAGGCGTCAGGGATTCGTTTTCAGCATCTGTCCCGTGAGGAGGGATTGTCGCAATCTTTTGTCCTGTCGATTGCTCAGGATCGTGAAGGCTTTATGTGGTTTGGTACCCAAAGTGGTCTGAATCGGTTTGATGGTGATGAGGTTCGAGTATTTACCCAGGCGCAGGGTTTGCCCGACAACATTATTAGAGCGTTACTTGCCGATTCCCGCGGCAGACTCTGGGTTGGTACGGATAATGGCGTCGTCGTCTTATATCAACCTGAAGCCGAGCGCTTTGTGCCTGTAAACGCCGGCAATAGCGGTCTTGCCACTAATCGCGTACGGACGTTGTTTGAGGATGCGTCTGGCAATATATTAGTTGGCACCGATGGCGCCGGAGTATGGCGCTTTGATGAGAAACTAGAGAATTTTACACCCTACGTCAGTTTTGCAGAGCCACTGAGTCAGTCGATCTGGGCATTGGCGGAGACAGCAAACGGCGATCTGCTCATCGGTACCGGGCAAGGACTGTATCGTAAAACTGCCGGAGAAGGGCTGGTTTCAGCTTTTGGTGATGTGCAGCTCGGTAAGCTTGGCGAAGTCCATGTGCGGGCTTTGCTAAACGATGCTGAAGGTAATATCTGGGTAGGTACAGAAAACAGTGGTCTGGTTAAAGTTCTTAAAGGTGGTGGTTCCCATACCTTTGAGTTCGCGGCTGATCTAAGTGGCCGGCAGGTGTTTCACTTGCTTGAAGATGACAATGGTGCCATTTGGGTAGCCACTTCTGGGGGCCTAAACCAGGTTGATGGCACAGAAGTACATCACTATCGAAACAACCCTGACAACGCTTCCAGCCTCAGCAATGATATGGTAACTCGCCTTTATCAGGATCGCGGCGGCGTGATCTGGGTGGCAAGTTATGGTGGTGTCAACTTCTGGTCACCAAACCTCTATATTGCAGAGAGCTATTTTTCGAGAACAACGCCTGAAGCGCAACGCAGCTCCAGTGCGATTGCCTCGTTTGCTGAAGCTGAGGACGGTTCAATCTGGATTGGCACCATTGGTGGCGGTTTAAACAAACTCGCGCCAGATGGGAGTTTCGAGCATTTTGACAAGGCAACACCTGTACCACTTCCAGACAAGGATGTGATGTCGCTGTATGTGGACAGCCAGGATCGACTTTGGCTTGGTACACGTACGGCGGGATTGTTCCTGTTTGATCCAGCCAAAGGTGTCGTAAAGACTTTTGCCAGTGATGAGCCAGAGCCCTACCGATTGGATGCCAATGCTATTACTGCGATCTCGGAATCGCAGTTTGGTACTTTGCTGGTGTCAACCTACGGTGGTGGATTTAGCGAAATTGATTTAGAAAGTTTGCGGGTGCAAGCAATTGCGACCAGTAGCGATACTACCTTGCCATCCAATCGAGTGATGTTTGTATTAGAAGATCGTCAGGCGGGGCTTTGGCTAGGCACAGACGGTGCTGGGCTTGTTCACTATGATCGCTATCGTCAACAGTTTACTCGCTTTCATGATGGCAAAGCAGGTTTTACTGGTGATCTGGTTCTGACCGGTGGGGAAGATAGTCAGGGGAATTTGTGGTTTGGCACCATGAATAACGGAGCTTATTGGTTGCCTGCTAACAGTCGCTTGGAGTCTGATATGCAGTTTCGCCAGCTGACGACTCAGGACGGTCTGACCAGCGACAGCGTTTACAGCATGGAAATTGATGACGATGACGGCGTCTGGTTGAGCTCAAATGTGGGCATTAGTCATATAGAAGGGATTGGTGAGATGCCTCATGCCCTTGGCTTGCGCAATGGCTTACAAGATCTTGAGTTTAACTCCGGCGCGTCATTAAAGCTGGCAAATGGGGATCTTTTGTTTGGCGGCACGAATGGCTTCAATCGCATAAAACCCGAAGAGGTAAACCATCAAGTCCAGGCGCCGCAAACCGTAATCACGGCGATTAGTCGTCAAGGTGAAGCGCTTCCCACTGCGTACGCCAGGCAGCATGGGATTGAACTGAGCTATCAAGATTACTTTCTTGAGTTCAAATTTTCTGGTTTAGACTACAGCCGTTCTACCAGTACCCGCTTCCGCTATCGATTGGTGGGCCTGCAGTCTGATTGGGTTTACGCTGGTACACGTC
>JBKAGC010000289.1:0-4103 GCA_046290215.1 Pseudomonadales bacterium
CAGTACCTGGGCATGCGTCTTTGTAATCAGGCACACCGTCTTTGTCTGTATCAATGGCACAGCCACGACTATCTACTGAAGCATTCGCAGGAGTGCGTGGGCACTGGTCAATGTCGTCTGTGACACAGTCACCGTCCGCATCACCAGGTCCCGCTACGGGTGCAGGTGCTGGTTGGCTACCGGCATCACCGAAGTTGTGGTGAAAGGTCACGAATAAGCCAGTGTCCACGTCAGCATCATCCATGGTGCGGAAGTAACGTAAATCGCCGCGAATCGCAGAGTTCTGATGGAACCACCATTTTGCACCTAGACCAGCGTTCAGCATCATGTCGCGGCTGTCATCTTGGACCAGAGGTACGTCAATATCAGAGCGACCCACACCAAACGCCACGAAAGGTGACAAGTTGCCTTCTTCCCAGAAGTGGTACAAGCCGTCAAGGCGCCAGTGCCGGACATCCACATCAATGGAACCCACTTCAGTTTCTGTATCGGCGTTTAGATATGAGAGCTCAACCGCCCAGGGTGAAGCAAAGCGATAACCGAAACCGATGTTGCTAAGCACCGAGCCGTCGATATTGCGATCATCGTCAAAAGCCATACCGCCAAAGCCAAAATTGGCTGTCACGCCTTCCTGCTCTTGCGCGGTTGCGGCAAGGGCAAACATTGCCAGGATGGCAGTTGCAAAAATACGGATCCGATTCATAGAGTCACTCCCTTTTCTAGTGGGGCGATAATAGCGAAATTCGCAAATAAACGCATATAAATCCCACGGTTTTTCGTCACAATTGTTTAATCTGGCTGCTACTGGCCAGTGGTCTAACAAGGCCTAATGGTCGTAATGGAGTATTGTTAAACAACCACTGGTCTTTGTTCTAATGTCATTACTTTCTTTCTTAAAGCCAGACCCTGCCAGACGGCTCAAGGCGGATTACAAAATCGCAGTGGAGAAGGCATTCCAGGCCCAACAAAATGGCGATATTCGACAATTTTCATTGCTCACCGCGAAAGCCGAAGCGCTTAAAGCGGAAATTGCTGAAGTGGAGGCAGAGGCCGCAAACTAGGGTCTGGCACGTTGTCCCTTTTTTAACCATCACGCTGCTGTACGCCTGTGGTGGCAATCCGTTTGAGGCGGACCTGGCAGACTACACGGTTCGTCTCGAGCGTGTTCTCGAGCAGCCGCCCGCGCCCCCTGAGGCTGCCAGCCTACCTGCTTTTCCGGCGAAAAAACGGTTGTTCCTTGAGGTTCAGGGCAGTCACATTGATCTGTTGGATTTTCTGCGCCTCGGTCACTGTCAGTTGCAAGCGGTGGTGGCAGAGAAAAACAGCAGCCTGGGCAAGCTGGCAGTGGAATCTGTGGTGTTGCAGCAAGAGGTGAGCTTCTTAGCCGTGATCGATCAGTGTTTGGCGCAGCTCGATAACGCTGAGCTAAGGGCAACCTTGCTGGCTGCTCGTGAGCAGAAACGTGCCGACCTGGACAAGATTCTATGGAATGCCCTGTTTGCAGGCAGGGAGATGCGCCAGTTCTGGTCGCGGCAATCTAGTGACCATCCCCATACGGTTGAAAGTCGCCTGCAATACGCTCTAAGCACCCTGCAGCAACAAACAGAGGCAGTTCGTCAGCGCCGGTTTGAGGATTTTAAACCTGCTGAGTTCGAGGCAGCGTTGCAAGTGTTACGAAGTGGTGAAGGGGCAGCGCTGCTGCATAGTTGGCATCTGGTGGCAAAGCATTTGCCCCGGGCAACATCCGTTGCAGAACGCCGTGTCCAGGGGAAACCGCTTTGTTTTGAGGATATGCGCAACCCAAAGGCCGAGTATTTCCGCAACGTGGTGCTTAATGAGTTTGTGGCTGGATTACAGAAAGACATTGCCATTTTGAACCAGCGCTATTTTGACGTCCTGGTGCCGCTGCAAGCATTGGAAGCGGAGTTTACCCAGGTTGAGACGGAGGCTTATCGGCAGTTTCGGCACCACCGCGATGAAAGATTTAAGGCTGGTTTGGAGTCTGTGCAGCGCCATGTTGCTGCCATCCAGCCGCTCATGGTCCAATGCGGCTTTATACCGGAGCCCTAGGGTTGCCGTATTGCTTATCGATAGGTGCCGAGACATCCATGAATGAACAAGACTACTACGCGCTCTGGCAACAAACCGTCACTGCCACTGACCCATTCACCATGGCCCAACAGGGGGGCAAGGTCGCAGTAGACCCAGCAACCATATTTATTGCCGGTTATCAGGCGGCGATCCGCGCTACCTTTCCGGAACTTGGTGATCAGCGCTGGTATAGCTTTGCCGTGTCTGAGGATCGCAGCGAGAGCAGCACTCGACCTGGGGTAACCTTTGATGCCGGGCGAATCACCGGTTTTAAAACCTGGATTGCTGCGGTGAATTGCGTTGATGCCCTGGTGGTCAAGGTGGGCAGTGGTAACGATGCCTACTATGGCGTGGTGGCGTCAGATGACGAGGCCGTGCATCTTACGGCAAAACCAAACCCGGGTTTTCTGGCGCCGATGAGTCAAGGGCAGGCGGAGTTTACCGGGGCGCAGATCACTCCGCTCCAGGATGCTAGCGGTGTTAAACGGTTTCGCCACAACGAACCTTTTTACATCTATATTGCCTTTCTCGCCTGTGTGAGCGCCCAGGTGCAGGGCTTAAGTGAGCAAGCGGAAGCCGCTCTCGCGGCGCAAGCCCGGACACCAGATCTTGCAGTGCTGGGGGAACAGGCTGGCTTGATCCTGACGGAATTAGAGAAACAGCAAATTGGCCTGGGTGACAACTGGGAAACTGATCAGCGTTTGCTGACCATGTATCGTTAGCAACTATTGTTAATAGTTATCGCCCGCAATCTTCGCCCAGATTAAATTTCTTCCTGGGCAAGAAACTCCTCATAACCGCCAGGGAAATCGAGGATCTTGTTGTCGACGATTTCAATCACCCGGGTTGCCAGAGATGAAACGAACTCCCGGTCATGGCTGACGAAAATCAGGGTGCCTTCATAATTTTCCAGGGCCAGGTTCAATGCCTCGATGGATTCCATATCCAGGTGGTTGGTGGGTTCGTCCAGCAGCATGACGTTGGGCTCAGACAGAATCAGCCGGCCAAACAATAGGCGGTTTTTCTCACCACCGGAGCACACCGCGGCCTTCTTCTCAAAGTCCTCGGTTTTAAACAGCAGCCGGCCCAGAGTGGCGCGGACTTCCTGATCATCTTGACCCGGCTTGGTCCATTGGGTCATCCAGTCGAACAAGTTGATGTTGGGGTCAAAAACACCGGTGGTGTCCTGGGGACAGTAGCCGAGCGTGGCGTTTTCCGACCATTTTACCGAACCATGAGTGGGCTCTAGTTCGCCCATCAGGATTTTCAGCAAGGTGGATTTACCCACGCCGTTTTCACCCACAATGGCCAGGCGAGCACCCGCTTCAAGAATCAAGTTGCCGTTTTCAAACAACGGCTCATCAAAGCTGTGACCAAGGTTTTCAATTTCCACGGCGTTGCGGTGTAACTTGCCTTCCGGATTGAAGCGAATATAAGGGCTGACCCGGCTGCTTGGCTTAATGTCCGCCAGTTCGATTTTGCTAATTTGTTTGGCCCGCGACGTGGCTTGCTTGGCCTTTGAGGCATTGGCAGAAAAGCGACTAACAAAGTGCTTAAGTTCCGCAATCTGGGCTTTCTTCTTGGCGTTTTCTGACTGAAGTTTCTCTCGCGCTTGCGTAGAAGCGATCATGAAATCGTCGTAGTTACCTGGGTACACTTTCAGCTCCCGGTAGTCGATGTCCGCCATATGGGTGCAAACCGTGTTTAGGAAGTGCCGGTCGTGAGAAATAATGATCATGGTGCTCTTGCGCTCTACCAGCACTTCCTCCAACCATCGAATGGTGTGGATATCCAGGTTGTTGGTGGGCTCGTCGAGCAGTAACACGTCAGGATCAGAAAACAGCGCCTGGGCTAACAAAACCCGTAATTTCCTGCCCGGGGCGATTTCGCTCATCAGGCCAAAGTGCACGGCCTCTTCGATGCCTGCACCCAGCAGGATCTCTCCGGCTCGTGCCTCAGCGCTGTAGCCGTCCATTTCCGCGTATTGCACTTCCAGGTCCGCAACCCGGCTC
>JBKAGC010000290.1:0-4070 GCA_046290215.1 Pseudomonadales bacterium
GACAAAAACCGCCATCGCGCTTGCCAGGACTAAAAGGAATGTCGTCACCCATATGCCAGAGCACAGAGTTTGTGGCAGATTTACGGGATGAACCGGTACCAACCACATCACCGACGTAGGCAAGTGGATTACCAGTATTCTTGAGCTGCTCGATGGTTTCTAGAGGGTTTTCCATGCGGCTCTTGAGCATCGCGAGAGCGTGCAGGGGAATATCAGGACGGCTCCAGGCATCGCCAGCAGGCGAAAGATCGTCAGTGTTGGTTTCGCCGTCAACTTTAAAAACAGTGACTTTGATTTGCTCGGGTACTTTGTCTTTGTTGGTGAACCAATCTGCATTTGCCCAACTTTCCAACACGCCCTTGGCATGCTCGTTGTTCTTGGCTTTTTCAACCACGTCATGGAAAGCGTCAAACATGAGCAGAGTTTTGCTCAGACCTTTGGCGGCAATTGGCGCCAACTCGGCGTCGTCTAACAAATCAACTAAGGGTTCGATGTTGTAGCCACCGAGCATGGTGCCGAGTAACTCAACGGCCTTTTCTTTGTCGATCAGGGGAGAGGTTACTTCACCTTTGGCAAGGGCGGTTAAAAAACCCGCCTTAACGTAAGCAGCGTCATCCACACCAGCCGGTACCCGGTTGGTGATGAGATCGAGGATGTAGCTTTCTTCACCTGCCGGTGGGTTTTTCAGGAGCTCTACAAGGTCGTTTACCTGGGCCGCGGATAGCGGCTTGGGGTCAATACCTTGTTCGGCACGTTCAGCTACGTGTTGGCGATAGGCTTCTAGCACAGGAATTCCTCTCAATACTAAATGGTCAATGAAGGATCGCGGCTCGCGATTTAGGGCGCAGATTCTACTAGAATAGCGATCCAAAGTTAAGGTAATAGCGACCCTTGAGTATTATGGATATTAATGATTTTCTGCTTTGCAAGACGCCAGATGCCTGGATTCAAGCGGCCCAGGGCAATTTGCCGGTTCTTTTGATGGATCATGCCAACTGCGAGAAGAAAGCCGCCTCTACGGCGCTAAACCTCATGTATCGCTATGTGGAGTATCCGGACTTCTTGCAGCAGCTATCACGGCTCGCCAGAGAGGAATTACGCCATTTTGAGCAGGTGCTGGATGTTATGAGCGGCCGTGGCATCAAATACGAGCAAATCAGCTCAGCGCGCTACGCAGGCGAACTACGCGCCGGGGTACGGACTCATGACCCCGCCAGGCTGATTGATATTCTAATTGTTAGCGCAATTGTTGAAGCACGAAGCTGCGAACGATTTGCCCGCCTGGTGAATGTACTTGATCAAGAACTGGCAGATTTTTACGGTTCCTTACTGAAATCTGAAGCAAGACACTTCCGTGTTTATTTGGATTTTGCTGAACAGTTTAGTGAGGATTCGATTGACGATCGGGTGGAGTTTTTCCTGCAAAAGGATAAACAATTGATTGAATCCGCCGACCCTGAATTCAGGTTCCATAGCGGCTCACCTGCCTAGTTAGTTGAATCACTAGCTAAACAGCGGGTGGTTAACTGCCCACGATGGTTATCCGACAGAACGACCGCTTGCATCTTTTCGCTTTGGTATAATGCCGCAGAGGAATTAAGCGATACCCGTCATGATAGCAGCAGATCTTGGCCCAAAAATCTTAACCGCACGTGTGATTTGCGCCGATAACCGTGGCCCCAAGGTGCTCGAATGTCAGGACGGAGAGATCATCAAGTTCTTTCGCGCTGGTCGATTTTTAAGCCATCGAGGTTATCTAAAGCGCGCCGTGCAATTTGCCCTCAATAGCCACTTACTAAACCAGTTAGGTTTTCGCACGCCCGGCAATGTCCAGGCAGTGGACGGCATGGCAGGCGAGGACACCGCGGTGCGTTACCAACCTGTTAGCGGCGATGACATTAGAGCACTGATTGAGCAAGGTGCAGATGCTGAGGCGTTATGTTTTTTGGTGGGTGAAGCCCACCGCCAGCTGCACGATCATGGCGTAGTGTTTAAAGCGAACCATCTCGCTAATTTCATTTTCGAACCCGATCAGCCCCTTGGCATGATTGATTTTGATAATTTGTACAAACTGCCCTTTGCTCTGCCGGAGCGGGTTAGAAGGGGAAATCTGCTGCGGTTAATTCGTGTTGATCCGACGCTTGTGGATGTTTCTGCGTTGCTTAAGGGGTATGCCCAGGCTGGTAATGGGCCGGATATTGAGCGGGTGTGTGCCAGCGTTGCGGCGCGTGTGGGGTGAGGTTGGGTTTTGATGCCAGAGATTATCCCTACCGGGTTGATGCTTAGTGTCGGGGGGTATGCCTACCGCGTTTTGAATTTTGTGGTGGATACCACAAAATCAAAAAAGCTATCGGGTTTCAAAATTCGCAGTGCGAATTTTGAAATGGATGGGTATTTAGTGTCGGGGAGTATCCCTACCGCGTTTTTAATTTTGTGGTGTGTACCACAAAATTAAAAAAGCTACCGGGTTGATTTTGCGCAGCAAAATCAATGGGGTGAGTGAAGGGGCTTGAACCCTCGACCGCCGGAATCACAATCCGGAGCTCTACCAACTGAGCTACACCCACCATTGATTTCAAATCGCATTAGCCAGGGCGGCTAACTTGAAGCGCGCGATTATATGCAAAGCCAACCCGGATTAACAACACCCTCAGGCAATTGCTTGTGCATTTGTGGAGATTTGTTGATGACCGGGCGAAAAGAAATGGCACGCCCGGCAGGAATCGAACCTGCAACCCTCGGCTTAGAAGGCCGATGCTCTATCCGATTGAGCTACGGGCGCAGTGATAAGAGCAAAGTTAAGAAAAGTGGTCGGGGTAGAGAGATTCGAACTCCCGACATCCTGCTCCCAAAGCAGGCGCGCTACCAGACTGCGCTATACCCCGACTTGTCTTGCAGATATGGTCTGACCCATCTATAACTGACCCCGCAATCTTGCGTGAACTATTGCGTGATCGGGTCGACCCTTGCAAAGAGCGCGCATTCTACTGAAACGCGATGGCCGTCGTCAACGGAATTGAGTATGACTGAAGTTTTTATCTCGGATTTACACTTAAGTGAAGCAGAACCAGAAATTACCCAGGGCTTCTTGCAGTTCTTAGAAGAGCGCCTGGGCGATGCTTCCAGCCTATATATTCTGGGGGATTTCTTTGAACTGTGGGTGGGTGATGATCATCAGTCTGAGTTCAATCAGGGTATTTTAGAGGCGCTGCAAAAAGTATCGGTGCCAATATTCCTGATGCACGGTAATCGAGATTTTCTACTCGGTGAGCGATTTTGTCAGGCGATCGGAGCAACCTTGTTGCCAGACCCCTCGGTTATTAATGTTCAGGGCGAGCAGGTTTTACTGATGCACGGCGATAGTCTTTGTACTGAGGATGTGGAATACATGAAAGTGAGGGGCTTGCTGCGCAGCGAGGCATTCCAGCAAGACTTTTTAAGTAAGCCGATCCCAGAGCGAATAGCTTTTGCAGAAGGCGCGAGACAGCAAAGTCAGGCACATACCCGTGAGACTGCGGCAGATATCATGGACGTGACGCCCTCAGAAGTCGTCAAGGTGATGCAGCAGAACGGTGTACAGACCCTTATTCACGGCCATACCCATCGGCCAGCGGTACATGACGTGGCGTTGACCGATTCTACAGGCAAGCGATTTGTGCTGGGTGATTGGAGCAGGACAGGCGGCTGGCAAATCAGGGCCGGAGCGGCGGGCATTGAGCTGAGCGAATTTAGCTTCAGCTGAGCCGGTTGGCCGGATGCAGAAAAGGTAGTTAAAGCCTCCAGCGACAAGATGCTGCAGTCTGGCGCTGGGTTGACGGCAGCGTGAGTGCTGGGAACAGGTTCTAGGCGTGTACTGGTGGCTTGCGAATGATGTAGCGTTTGAAGTTCGCAGGGTTGCCGTAGTGGTCGTTTAACTCATAGTTGCCACTGGCAAATACGGATGCTGATTCCCTGGCAGTATAAACACCCGCCAACAGATCAGTGGCACTGTGTACAGTCGCTTGCTCAGTTGACTCCAATGCTGGCGAAACAGCCAGAGATGGGAGAAATAATAGGGCTGTCAGGGCAAG
>JBKAGC010000291.1:0-4049 GCA_046290215.1 Pseudomonadales bacterium
CCACAGCTTGAAGGTCTGAGTGAGAAACTAGCAGCGCATAATTTTGCCGGAAAAGAAATTGTCGAAACTATCGAGTTTGACAGTCCCTGGAACTGGAAAATTCTGGTGGAAAACTTTATGGAGGCCTACCACCATATTGGGCCTCACGCGGCAACCTTTGAGCCCATCTATCCTGCCCGGCAGTCTTTTGCAGAGGGTGGCGATTATTATGCGCTGTTACGGATGCCAGCCAAAGATACGGGTCCAGATCATCCCGAAATACCAGCCACGACGGAATTGTTAGCAGGTGTGGTGTTTCCCATGTTTTTGTTTGCTGCTTCTGAGCACTCAGGTATTTGGTATCAATTAGAGCCCACCTCGGCCAGTGAAATGCGCCTGCGTATTCATGTGTTGCAAGCACCGCATGAGTACGCTGCCATGACGGACGAGGAACGTGTCATGCAACGCGAGTTAGTAAAAGCTATTCACCTTGAAGACATTGGTGTTAACGAAGGGCCGTGGCGAGGTTTACAAGCCCCGCTGACCACTCAAGGCCGTTTGAGCAAATATGAAGAAGCTATTTGGCGACTCAACCAATACTGGTTAAGCCGGATGGCCAAAGTGTTGACCTGAAGTTTACAAATCATGAGTCAGGTTCAAGAGCAAATCGATCGCATTGCCGCAGATGCCATAGTCACCGAGGCGAGTTGTGATCTAGGTAGTATGATTTACCGGACCTGGCAGCCCTGGGGCGACCAGATGGGCGGTGAACTGCTGGTGCTGGCGCACGGTGGATCAGGGTCCTGGACACACTGGTTGCGCAACCTGGCCACATTGTCAGACTACTACGAGTTGTTGGTACCAGATCTGCCGTCTTTGGGGGATAGTCCGACCCTGGCGGATACATCGCCCCAGGCTGTGGCAAGTGTGTACGCGAAAACCCTGCGGCAAATGGTTGGGCCGCGCAGATTTCACCTTGTGGCATTTTCCTGGGGCTGCGTGGTGACGGCACTCGCTGCTCGTGAACTTGGCGACCAGGTAAAGTCGATCTTTCTCATAGGTCCAGCATCCACAGGCAAACCGCCAGAGAAGAGCATTATGCAGCCCTTGTTTGCCCGGACGAAAGAGATGACGGCTGAGCAGGTGGCAAATGCCAACCGGGAAAATCTTGCCCGGCTGATGATATATGACCGTAGCAAAATCGACCCACTAGCGCTGGAATTGCAAATCCAAAATACCGGCAAGGCTAGATACAATAGCCCGAGGTACGCCATGAGCGACCTGTTGTTGACAGGTCTTCGGGACACCAGCGCGAACCTGTTAGTAGTTTATGGTGAACATGATACGGTCAGTGTGCCTTTCTTGGCCTGGCGCGAGGCGCAAATTCGTTCTGTACGCCCGGATCTGCAGTTTGAGATTGCCCCCAATGTAGGTCACTGGTTGCAGTATGAGCAGCCGGAATGGTTCAACCAGCGCGCCGTGGCCTGGATCGAGGCCAATATTTTTGCTTGATCCTGGGGCTAGATGGCCTGATAAAGAATGCCACCAAGACCGCCTAGTACCAGCAGTACCGAGCTAACAAAGCCCAGCAAGAATCCCACCGTGCGGCTACCGGGATCTTTCACATAACTCATGTAGTAGATCGGCCGGCCCACCACAAATAGCACGCCAATCAGGGCGGCAACCATAGGGCTGACGAAATAAGCAAAGATCCAAAGAGCAGGTATGAAAACCATCAACTGCTCCAGGGTGTTTTGCTGGACGCGAAAATAGCGTTCCCATTCCTCATTGCCGGAAACTGCTGGTGCTGGCACATTAAACTTTGCCCGGCCCATACCAACGCGGAAGGCGAAAAACATAAACTCGAGTAGGGCGATTAAGGTGATAAGCGCTGGCAATTCCATGATAACTTCCTGTTTTGATTTCTGGTTGATAAGCAAGCTGTGACTGCAGGTTGATCGCGAAATCAGCGCGATGAAACTCAGTATATGGATTTAGGTGGTGAATGCGAGATGAAATCACAGCGGTAGAGCTGCGCCAGGGCCGATTGCAACGGCCTCCGGATTTTACCGGTTCACGCCTGGTGTTGTTCCGGCAGATCTTCCTTCGCCATGGTCTACCCGCGGCGTTGCTGGGGGCGTTACTCCTGATACTGAGCGGCGATATGCGTATGCTTGGCTGGGAATCAATCGCTGCTGGTTTGGCCAATCCCGTGCGTTATGCAGGCGCAGCGTTGGCTATATTTGTTGGTCTTACGGTGTACTCCTATGTGCGCTTTCGCTATTTAAAACCGCGCCAGCTTGGCTGGATACTGTATCTAGGCGCGTTGTCGCTCTGGGAGGAGTGGTTGTTTCGGGTTGCTGGACCACAAATTCTGACTGAGGTTGGTTTGTCCCTGGTGGTGGCAATCATCGTGAGTAATCTGTTATTTGCTGTGATGCATTACTTCACCTTACGTTGGCGATTGCACTGGTGCATTGGTGCTTTTTTAGGTGGTATGGCATTTAGTTTTAACTTTCAGCAACAAGGTGATTTATTGCTGATCGCGGGGATTCACTGGCTTGCGACTTTTTTAAATACCCCGCGGCCACCGGCGGGTTTAACGCCCGAACCGTGACCCTTTGACACGCTTGGGTTACGGAATCGGTTGTGACAATATAGCCGCTGAATTTTAACCCAGAGAGAACTATGAGCGAAGAAGCAGCAGTATTAACTGAACGCCGCGGCCGGGTGATGGTAATCACTTTAAACCGCCCAGAAGCCATGAATGCCATTAACGGCGCCTTGTCCCACGGCCTTTTGGAAGCCGTCCGTGAGTTGGACGCCGACGACGGTCTTACTGCCGGTGTAATCACTGGTGCTGGTCGTGGTTTTTGTTCCGGGATGGATTTGAAAGCATTCTCCCGGGGTGAGGACATTGGCCCCCTGACAACCTTTATTCGTGAGGGTGCTAGCAAACCACTCATTGCCGCGGTAGAAGGTTTTGCTATCGCCGGTGGTTGTGAAATCGCTTTAACCTGTGACCTATTGGTAGCATCAAAAGGTGCCAAGATTGGTATTCGTGAAGTGAAGGTGGGCTTGTTTGCTGCCGCTGGTGGTGTGTTCCGCTTGCCTGCGCGAGTAGGTTATGCTCGTGCCATGGAAATGGCATTGACTGGTGAGCCGATTGCCGCTGAAGACGCCATGGAAGCCGGAATGTTGAGCGACTTAACGGAACCTGGCCAGGCTCTGGAAGGTGCGATCAAGTTAGCTGAACGAATTGCTGAAAATGCGCCTTTGGCTGTGGCAGCTTCGAAAACTCTGGTCCGCGCCGCAGCGTCAGGTATTGATGAAGATGCCCTGTGGGAAATGCAAATCCCGCTGCAGAAGAAGGTCTTTACCTCTAACGATGCGAAAGAAGGTCCGGTGGCCTTTGCTGAGAAACGGGCACCGAATTGGACGGGTACCTAAAGCCGCATTAGTTCTGTGACAATAAAAGCCCTGCCTGAGTGATCATGCGGGGCTTTTTATTGCGCGAATCTCATGGAGTAAGCACTTGAGCCTGCCTGAAATTGTTTGCCATCGCGGCGCTAATGAATTGGCCCCAGAGAATACCTACGCCAGTGCGCAAATTTGTATCGACTGGGGTATGGATTATCTGGAGCTTGACGTAAACACCAGTCGCGATGGCGTTATGTATGTGTTTCACGGCCCAGATCTAGCGCGAACCACCGACGGTCAGGGGCGAATCTTTGATCTCACAAGTCATGAAGTTGATCAACTCGATTGTGGCGCGTGGTTTGATGAAGCGTTTATTGGAACCCGAATTCCTCGTTTGGAAGAGTTCCTGGATTGGATTGATCACCGCATCAAGTTGTTCTTTGACGTTAAGTGGGCGCCGTTGCCAGAGTTGGTGTCGCTCATCAAACAGCAGCAACTGGAGCGCGAATGCTTCTTCTGGTTTGGCCGGGATAAGCTCGCAAAACAATTTGTAGAGTTGCAGTCGGGGCTTGCGATAAAAATTAATGCCGGTTCCATTGCCGCTGTGGATGAGGCGATTCACCAATACGGTGCCACCATCATTGAGTGCT
>JBKAGC010000292.1:0-4024 GCA_046290215.1 Pseudomonadales bacterium
TGTTCTTGTTTGTAATTGCCTTTAAATCTGGACGATGTCCATCTTCAAATACCTCAGATTGTAGGCACTGTTGCCACCCCCGCCATGTTATCCGGAGACTGGCAAACCCGGCGCCAGTTAATCGCCGAGGTCAGCGAGCAGCACATTGACCACCTGTTTATGGCGGATCACGTGAGCTTTCTTGGCGGCTCCGGTATGGATGCCATGATCAATGCCGCCACTCTGGCCGCCATGCATCCTACCTTGAAGATTTGCCTTGGTGTTTATTTACTGGCGCTGCGCCATCCCGTACCGGTTGCACGTCAGCTTTCAACCTTAGCCCTGTCGGCACCGGGACGAATCATTCTCGGGGTTGGTGTTGGCGGCGAGGACCGTCATGAAATGGAAGTCTGCGGTATCGATCCTAAAACCCGTGGACGGCGCACCAACGAATGCCTGGAAATCATTCGCCATTTAGGCAGCGGCCAGCCGTTGGACTTTTCCGGTGAGTTCTTTCAGCTTGAAGACGCCAGAATCAAACCTGCGGTGAACCCGCCTATTCCCATCGTCGTCGGCGGTCGAACTGATGCCGCCATTCGCCGCGCCGGTTTATATAGTGAGGGCTGGCTCGGTGTCTGGTGTTCTGCAAACCGATTTGCCAGTGCCACCAAAGAAGCAGAAGCCATTGCCACCGAGCATGGCCGCCGCGACGTGCCGTGGCAGCACGGCCTACAAGTGTGGGTGGGTGTCGATGAGGATAAGAACGAAGCACGCCGCCATGTGGCAGAGCAAATGCAGGCTTTCTACAAAATGCCCTTCGAGGCATTTGAGAAATACAGCCCCTACGGCGGCGCCGAGGAAATTGCCGATTTCCTCCGCCCGTATGTGGAAGCTGGCTGTAAAATTATCAACATCAAACCTTGCGCCAGGGATGAAAGCACCGGCATTGCTGCGGTAGCCCGGGTGCGCGAGTTATTAAAGGCTTAAAGTATGTCAGGGCAAAAGCGTTCCCCTACTTCCCACAGTTACTTTTCTCAACGGCTGCGGCTGCACTACCTCGACTGGGGTAATCCCGAGGCACCAACATTACTCTTGATTCACGGTTCCCAGGACCACTGCCATAACTGGGATTGGACTGCCGAGCAGTTTTGCGATGACTACCACGTGATTGTCCCGGACCTGCGCGGTCATGGTGATAGCGAATGGGTAAAAGGTAGCCCTTACCAGCTCCTGGATTACGTTTATGACATTGCGCAATTAGTGCATCAAAGAGAATTCTCCTCTCTCAATGTCATTGGCCATTCCCTGGGGGGCAGTGTGGCTTGTCTATTTGCCGGGATTTACCCAGAGCGCGTCAATCGCTTGATCTCTATCGAAGGGGTAGGCGGTGTCTGGTACACCCGGGATGATCAACATGCACAAACCAGAATCCGGCAGTGGATGGAAGGAACCCGGCAACTGGCAGGCCGAGTGCCCCGTAAATACGCCAGCATGGATGAAGCCCTGGCCCGAATGGTGAAATCGAACCCTCATTTGAGCGCCGAGCGCGCTGAACACCTCACCATCCACGGCAGCAATCGCAATGAAGATGGCACCTATAGCTGGAAGTTCGATAACTACACCCACTCTGGTGCCCATTTAGGCATGAACTATGAGGATCTCACCGCCATCTGGGAGAAGATCGACTGCCCCACTCTGCTACTCAATGCCAAACAAGGTTTTGACCACCGCACGGGACAAGATGACAGTTTGCAATACTTCCAACAGGGCAAGGTGGTGGACATTGATGAAGCCGGGCACTGGCTACATCATGACCAATTTGAGCAGTTTATTGACCATGCTGCTCGGTTTATGGCGGATACCTGACGCGAGCGTTCAATTCCTCGCCCTGCTGGACTGAGCCCTGCTAGACTGAGCCCTTCCCTAAAACCATTCAGAAGCGCTGCTGCTCAATGCTGGAACTGTTGCAATCGAATCGAATGTCTTTGCTTGTGGAGACACTGGCTGAGCGCCTGCAACAACCTAACGATCCGTTTCAGCCGGCGTTGGTGGTGGTACAAAGCCAGGGCATTGGCCAGTGGCTCAAAGTTGAATTGGCGCAGCGCCTTGGCATCGCCGCGAATATCGATTGTTTGTTACCGGCTGAATTGATCTGGCGCTTGTATCAAAAAGTCTTGCCAGATCATCTCGGTATCGAGTTGCCGGCGGAGTCGCCCTTCTCCCGCACGCTGCTCAGTTGGCGTTTAATGCAACAGTTACCGGCCATGTCAGAACCAGGCATCCGCAATTACTTGAGCGGCGCTGGTGATCCGCAGCTTCGCCAATATCAATTGAGTCATGAAATCGCCTTGCTGTATGACCAATATCTGATTTATCGGCCCGATTGGATACATCAGTGGGAAGCGGGCCAGGTCCACCCTGATTTACCCTGGCAAAGCGAACTCTGGCAGGCGGTGACTAAAGAACCCGGTATGGATACCCGTTTACACCGGGCAAATTTACACACGGCATTTTTGCGCGCGCTACAGCATCCGGATGTAGCAGCAAAACTACCGAATCAATTGAATGTACTGGGCATTTCCTCCTTGCCGAAAATGCACCTGGAGACGCTTCAGGCAGTGGCCGGGCACACCCAGGTTGCCATCTACTTTATGAATCCCTGCCAACACTACTGGGGGGACATTGAATCCGAGAAAACCGTGGCGAAACGCTCTATTCGCGACATTATTGGCAAGCAAGGCCCCCTTACCGAAGAAGACTATCTTGAAGTGGGTAATCCACTACTGTCATCCACCGGACAACAAGGTCGCGAGTTCCTGGAACTATTGCTGGAGACCGACGGTATCCAAACCGCCGACCTGTTTTGGTCAGAACCACCCCGCAATGCCTTGACCCAGGTGCAAAACGATATCCTTAATCTGGAGTTGGCCGGTGAGTTTTTTGATCTTGAGGCAGCCCCGGCCACGCTAACCCGGCCGAGGCAAGATCGCAGTGTGCAAATCCATAGCACCCATAGCCGCGTGCGCGAGGTGGAGGTGTTGTTGGATCAACTCCTTGCCATGATCGATGCATCAGATGGTGACCTTAAACCAGCAGATATTATTGTCATGGCGCCGGACATCACTCAATACGCACCTTTTATCCAAGCCGTATTCCAGCAGAAGCTACCGTTTAGCATTACCGACCGGCCAGTGGTGGATGAATCCGCCCTGCTTTTGGCATTTGAAAAACTTCTGGCGCTACCGGATTCACGACTTAACGCCACGGATGTGATGGATTTGCTCGATGTGCCTGCGATCGCAAGAAAATTCGCTTTAAGCGAGGCTGACATTGGCGTCATACACTATTGGATCAGGGAATCTGGCGTTCGCTTTGAGCAGGACGGCAAAGCAAAAGCCGCAAACTGGGGTTTACCTGATGATGACTATAATACCTGGCGCTTCGGTCTCGACCGTTTGCTGCTTGGTTACGCTATGGAACCTGCTGCGGGGCTGTATGAAAACATCGCACCGTTTGAGTTAAGTCCCGCCGATGCGCAACTGCTTGGTACTTTATGCGACATTCTTGACCTACTGGTTAAGCACCGCAGTGCCATTAGCAAAAGCCAATCTGCAGTGGAATGGCAAAGCAGCATCAACCGCTTGCTAGACGATCTGATTGAACCCACCATGGAAGAAGAGTTTGTGCTTGGGCATATTGCCGATGGCCTGGAAGCCCTGGTGGTGCAAACAGAAACCGCGCGGTTCACGACAACCATTTCCCCCCACCTGTTTCGTTATTGGTTGAGACAGGCGCTCGATCAGCCGGCGCAAAATCGCGGCTTTGTCTCGGGCGGAGTGACCTTTGCCACCCTGGTACCCATGCGCAGTATCCCCTACCGCTCCGTCTGCCTCATCGGTATGAACGACAGAGAGTTCCCCCGGGAGGACAAACCCCTCAGCTTCGATTTAATGAGCAAGCACTACCGTAAGGGCGACCGCTCCAGGCGTAACGACGATCGCTACCTGTTTCTTGAAGCGATACTTTCGGCCCAGGAGTATCTGTA
>JBKAGC010000293.1:0-4007 GCA_046290215.1 Pseudomonadales bacterium
TGCCGGGGACGGAGGGATTAAAAATTAATCCCTCCGTCCCCTATTTTCTTAGGGGAGGTTCACTCCGTCCCCTATTTTGAAAAATTAATCCCTCCGTCCCCTATTTTGGTCCCCTATTTTGAAAGAAGCATTTCTCAATAACCCAGGCACAAAAAAGGCCCCGATAGATCGCTCAATCGGGGCCTTCCTGGCAAACGAACAGGCTTAGCCTTTGGCTTTCTTTTCCTGTCTTTCCTTTTCTGCTTCCACCACCGCGTCAGAAACTGACTGTGGGCAAGGTAGATAGTGGGAGAACTCCATGGAGAACTGTCCACGACCGGAGGTCATTGTTCGCAGGTGGCCAATGTAGCCGAACATTTCGGCGAGGGGCACGTCGGCTTTGATGCGAACGCCCGTGGGTCCTGGCTCCTGGCTCTTTATCATGCCGCGACGACGGTTCAGGTCGCCAATTACATCGCCCACGTGATCTTCTGGTGTGAACACGTCGACCTTCATGATGGGCTCGATCAGCTGCGGCGCCGCTTTAGGCATTGTCTGTCGGTAAGCGCCTTTAGCAGCAATCTCGAAGGCAACCGCTGAAGAGTCCACTGCGTGAAAGCCGCCGTCAAAGAGCTCGATCTCAACGTCGAGAACCGGGAAGCCAGCAATAGGGCCTTCCTCCATCATGCTCTGGAAACCCTTCTCAATCGCTGGGAAGAATTCTTTCGGTACGTTACCGCCCACTACAGATGAGCTAAATACAAAGCCGGTGCCTGGTTCGCCAGGCTTGATGCGGTAGTCAATCTTACCGAACTGACCAGAACCACCGGATTGCTTCTTGTGCGTGTAGCTATCCTGAGTTTCCTGGGTAATGGTTTCACGATAGGCAACCTGTGGAGCTCCCACATCCAGCTCAACGCCATAAGTACGCTTCAGGATGTCGACTTTGATATCGAGGTGCAGCTCGCCCATTCCCTTGAGAATGGTTTCGCCGGAATCTTCGTCGGTCTCAACCTGAAAGGAGGGATCTTCCGCGACCATCTTGCCAATCGCGATACTCATTTTCTCAACACTGCTTTTGTCTTTCGGTGCGACGGCGATTGAAATAACCGGATCCGGGAAGACCATGGGCTCCAGCGTACACGGATGACCGGGACTGCAGAGTGTGTGACCTGTCTGGACATTCTTCATGCCGACGATGGCAAAAATGTCACCTGCCTGCGCAGTTTCGATCTCGTTACGGTCGTTGGCGTGCATCTCCACCATACGACCAACGCGCTCGGTCTTGCCGGTAAATGAATTCAGAATGGTGTCGCCCTTGTTTATCTTGCCGGAATAGACGCGAACAAAGGTCAGGGCACCGTAGCGGTCATCCATGATCTTGAACGCCAGGGCGCGGAACGGCTCACTGGCATCCACCTTGGCGACTTCGCCAGTGGGCTCGCCTACCTCATCGGTCAACTCCTGAGGGTCAACCTGAGTTGGGTCAGGCAGGAAATCGACAACTGCATCCAAAACCAGCTGTATGCCCTTGTCCTTGAACGCAGAGCCACAATAGGTCGGGAAGAAGTCCAGCGCGATGGTGCCCTTGCGGATGCAGCGCTTGATGTCATCAATGGAGGGCTCATTGCCGTCCAGGTAGGCTTCCATCAGGTCATCATCCTGCTCGACGGCGGTTTCGATCAGCTTTTCACGCCATTCCTCAACCTGATCCACCATGTCTTCAGGGACATCGCGAATTTCAAATACTTCACGGTTGCTCGCGTCAGGCCACACATGTGCTTTGCGAGTGAGCAGGTCAACGAGGCCTATGAAATCGTCTTCGATTCCAATAGGCAAAACCATGACTAGCGGGTTGGCGGCCAGAATGTCCTTGACCTGGTCAACAACCCTGAGGAAGTCTGCTCCAACGCGGTCCAGCTTGTTCACAAAGATGATGCGCGACACTTCAGAGTCATTGGCATAACGCCAGTTGGTCTCTGACTGGGGTTCTACACCGCCGGAGCCGCAAAATACACCTACTCCGCCATCCAGTACTTTGAGAGAGCGATACACCTCGACCGTGAAGTCAACGTGTCCCGGGGTATCAATGATATTCAGGCGATGGTCGTTCCAGAAACAGGTAGTCGCCGCGGACTGGATAGTGATTCCGCGCTCTTTCTCCTGATCCATGAAATCCGTGGTGGATTCGCCGTCATGGACCTCTCCGGTCTTATGGATCTTACCGGTGAGTTTAAGAATACGCTCTGTGGTTGTGGTCTTTCCGGCATCAACGTGGGCGAAAATACCTATGTTTCTATATTGCGATAAATCGTTCATTTTGCTGCTCAAAGATTAGATGGCTGGATACATGGAAAAATGGTGCGGGATGATACTAGATTTCTTAGCCAAGAGAGAGGGAATAATGAAAAAAAGTCTGGAAATTGCCGAAAAAGGCTCGAAATTCTGTTCCAGAGCGAGAATTCGTGTGCTTGAGGGGGCAGAGAGTTCCCAGGGAGACCAGGGGCAGCTTTATTATAGGGCACTTCGGGAGCCTGGAGCCTCATTCTAACAGGACGAACAGCCATCTGAAGACCGACAAATGCGTCTGTATTTTCGGGACTTCCGCCATCCCTGGCTGTCCTAGGGTGAGGCCTAGGATGAGGCCTGGTGCACGCAGCGAATTCAGCTGCCTTGCCCATGAGACTCGCCCGGGCAGCCCGACACGCCAGTCTGGTACTCCATTTTTGGGTTTTGATTGCCCTGGACAGGCAATCTCATGCCGCTGGGCGGCCACTTTCTGCCGTTCAGTCAGGGTGTTGAATGTTTTCCTGGAAAGGTCAGAAATTTGGCTAACTAGTTGTTAATAAGAGGGTATTTGATGCGCAAAGGGTGAGCTCGAGGTATGCGGATAGCACCGGTAGGAACAGGCACGATAAGTGCAACGCCTCCCCCTGACTGTCGTGAGCTATCCAGGAAGCCATCTGCTATGAAGCCGGATATCAATAACAAACTCAAACGGGCCAGACGCCTGTACAAAGCAGGGGACTACGCTGCTGCCATTAACCAGTATGAGAAATTGTGCAAGCGAGCACCTGCAAATCCGGATGTTCTTTATGGCCTGGGCAAAAGTTACTTAAGGATTGACCAGTCGGAACAGGCAATCGCACTTTTCAATCAGGCTATCCAGGCGGGTATGCGCAAGGCGGACGTATTTGCGGAGAATGCCGCCGCCATGAACAAGTTGCATCGCTACGACGAAGCAGAAAATATGGCGCGTGCTGCAGTTGCCATTGAGCCTGGGCACGTATCAGCTATGCGGTACCTGGTAAAGGCACTGCTTTCCCAATCCAGGTACGAAGATGGGCTTACATGCGGAAGACGGTTGATTCAGCTTTCTCCGGCCAACGCTGCCGACCACGTCCTGCTGGGGTGGGCCACCTTCACCATGGAACGATTTGACGAAACCCTGCAGCTAGCTAACAAAGCGATTGAACTGGACGCCGATTCAGCGGAGGCAAGATACTTGTTGAGCCGGGTATACAAGAATGTACAGCAATGGCAGACAGCACTGGACATGGCCGAGCAAGCACTGACCATCGCACCGGAGAATCCTGAATATCTTGCGATGAAGGCCAACATGCTGGAGCATCTTGGCCAGTTCGAGGCAGCCTTTGGCATGGCTGGACCGCTGGTGGACAAATATCGGGTGGGGAACGGGCTCGCAGTTCTCGTCTATGCTCGCCTGGCGAAGCGGTTCGGTAAACAGGATCGAGCGATAACACTGCTCGAAGAATTGGTCAGCAATAGTCAATCGTTGGTCAGTTTGCGGCATTCCGCGCTGACTTTGCTGGGTAAGGCCTACGACTCAAGCGGGGAATACGACAAGGCCTTCGAGGCAATCGACAAGGCCAATAAGATTCGACCTCTACGTTACAGCGAAACAAACATGCTGGAGTATATCGAGGAAATTACCGGGTGGTTTACCAGTGAGCAAATAAAGAATACACCCAGCGCTGGACGCGGTAGCTCTGCACCTATTTTTATTG
>JBKAGC010000294.1:0-3959 GCA_046290215.1 Pseudomonadales bacterium
TTTTCGCAGCCATACTATCCCGAAGAACTCACAAGCCCTTTCTCTATAAGGTAGTAGAGCACGGCGAAATCACCAGTTTTTTTGATATTGGAGTGATTGTTTTAATGCCGTCATGTGCTTAAAAAGTAAGCGCTTTTTAAGCGCGTAGTACTTTGGCGGGTTGGTTGATCGAAAAGTCAGCAGATTTGGCCGTTAAAGATCAGAAGTTTATCATTTCGCCTGGCGGCGAATTGGCTGCCGGGGGGTTCATTTCCGCTGTACGGAAATGAGCCTGGTGATCCGCAATCTGGCGTTGCCGGCAGATGTGCTAGTTCTCGTTTTGCCGTTGGCAAAGCCGCGAATCTGGTGCCGGAAAGAGGACTCGATCGCACCGGCGTACCGGACTCCGACCAACTGCTTACGAAGCAGCTGCTCTACCAACTGAGCTATTCCGGCGTTTTTGGCACAGAGCACCGAATATTAATTCAAGCGCTATTTCCAAAAAAGCCCAAGATCTGTAAGCAGAAGCCTTGGCCCAAAGATGTACTATCACAACCCAATCCCGGAGTTGTGAACCTAACCAGACGCTTTAGTCGCCGTAAAATGAATCGAATCCCCTTTCCTGGTCAGGCGAGTCAGCGCGGAGAGTGGACCTTTCATCAGGTTCAGGTAAAAGGGGGTCTTAAATTGTGAGCCGGGGGTGTTGGCCTGGACCCGGGCACCGGTGGTCCAGGTGCGCTGGTGTTGTAATCCTGCGCGCTCGCATAACATCTTGACGTTGTCTGGGGTGTAGAGATGGATGTGGTGGGTTGGATCAATCAAGAACCAGTGTTCGTTCAATATCTCGCGGGTGTAGCTGGCCCAGTTCACGGTGTTGCAGTAAAAGATGCCGCCGGGGCGAAGTACCCGCTGGATCTCTTTTAAAGTTGCGAGGGGTGCTTCCACGTGTTCGAGCACGGCGTTGCTATAAATCACATCAAAATGATCATCGGCGTAGGCAGCCGTATCGATGGTGCCGGTGTGTAAATCCAGGTTCCACTGATTACGGCCAAACTCTGTTGCGGCTTTTGAAATGTCCACGCCGTGAACTTGCCAGCCAAGTTCACGGGCCGTCAGTAACACGGCACCAGCATTACAGCCAAGTTCTAAGAAGTTTCCGGTTTGATAATAGCTCTGGTAGGTCTTCAGGTGGCGGCGGAGTTTCTTTGCCCGGCGCGGATCACTGGCTTTGGCGGCGTAACTGGTGAGTTCAGCGGCGAAGGCCATTTCGTTGGTGTTTTCATAGTTCGCGGAGATCCAGCGAGCGAAGATCAAGCCGCAGTTGGCGCACTCATGGTAGGCGCTGCCGCGGACTTTTAATAGTTCGATGGAGTTCGCTGGGCCACAAACTTCACAATCTCTTTTGATTAAATCTTCCAACGAAATGCCCCGAACCAATTAAGGCGTGAGGGTATCCCATTTCGCCGTGGATTCATAAGAATGCTTGAAAATTAAGCAATGCTAGCGGGCGAATTGGTACAAGTTAGTTTGATACTAAGGTGAGAGTAAGTCAGGCCCTCAATGCATACGAGATCAACAGCTTCAAATGCTTCGGTCGCGTCGATAGTTCGGCGGCCGAAGCATTTGTCGTTAACTGCTGTGCTGTCCGTTACTGCTTTTTACGGACTTTAACGGGCAGGCTAACGTAGCCACGAACCATATTTGAGCGCACGCGTTCTGGCTCGCCCAGGACTTCAATATCATCGAAGCGCTTGAGGATTTCCTCCCAGAGAATGCGCAGTTGCAACTCCGCGAGGCGGTTGCCCATGCAGCGGTGAATGCCAAAACCAAACGAGATGTGCTGGCGGGCGTTTTTGCGATCGATGATCAAACTGTTTGGATCTTCAAAGTGGCTCTCATCATAGTTACCCGAGAGGTACCACATCACGACCTTGTCACCTTTCTTGATGGTCTTGCCGCCAATTTCAACGTCCTCTAAAGCGGTGCGGCGCATGTGCGCGAGGGGCGTTTGCCAACGAATCACCTCAGCAACCATGTTGGGGATCAGTTCAGGGTTGGCGCGCAGCTTGTCGAATTCTGCTGGGAATTGATTTAGCCCCAGGACGCTGGCGGTCATGGAGTTGCGCGTGGTGTCGTTACCGCCAACAATCAACAAGATCAGATTGCCCAGATATTCCATGGGGTTTTGAATCATGTTTTGGGTAGCGTCGCCGTGGGCCAGCATGGAGATTAAGTCCATGGCAGGCTCTTCACCTTTACGCTCTTGCCAGAGTTGGGTGAAGGTGGTCAGGCAGTCCATCAGTGCCTGGGTTCGTTCTTCCCGGGTCATCTCGGTGGAGGTGGCAGCGTCAGACCAGAAAGTCAGTTTGCGGCGATCTTCAAACGGGAAGTTAAACAAGGTGGCCAGCATCATGGTGGTGAGCTCAATGGAGACTTCTTCAACCCAATCGAATTCCTGATCGATGGGTAAGTTATCCAAAACGCGGCAGGTTCGCTCGCGAATCAAACCTTCCATTTCTGCCAGGTTACGTGGGGCGACCACGGGGCTCACGGACTTGCGCTGCACATCATGTTTCGGCTGGTCCATGGCGATGAACATGGGCACCTTAAAGTTCGCGTCTTCATCCACAATGCTGATGGTGGGTTCTGATGAGAACAGTTTGTGGTTGCTGTCGACGAACTTAATGTCGTCAAAGCGCGTGATCGACCAATAAGGACCGTCAAAGCCATTGGCGTGATAGTGAATCGGGTCTTCCTTTCGCAGTCGCTCAAAATAAGGCAACACCGCATCTTCCTGGAATAAGCGGAAGTAGCTCACATCCATTTCTTCCAGTGGCATGGTGGTGGCCTTGGCGATCAGTTCGTCGCGCAAGCTGGCTTCTGGTTTCAAGGTCGGGTCGATTTGGGCAGTGCTCATGGTTTGGCCTCGTGATGGGGCTGAAAGGTTGTTTGGATCAATATGGCGCGCATTCTCCGGTAAGTTTGCAATTCATTCCAATGGTAAATATTCTATTTGGTATTCCTTGAATGAATATCACAGGTAGTCTTCGTGAGTCGGATGTCGAGCCGTATCCCCGATAGTCGCAAGCTCCGTTACATTGTTGCGGTGGCGAGGGCCGGTAGTTTTACGGGCGCCACACAATTATTAGCCATCACCCAGTCGGCGCTCACCAAAAGCGTCGCCGAGATGGAGGCGCAGCTTGGTTACCCGTTGTTTGAACGCTTGCCGCGGGGCGTCAGGCTGACACCAGCGGGTGAAGTATTTGTGGAAAAGGCCGAGCGGATTCTTTCCGATCTCAGTGATTTGATGCTCGAGATGGGTGAAATGGCTGACTTGCAGACCGGCAAGTTGCGAATTGGCGTCGCGCCTTTTGCCTTTGTTACCTTTTTGGATAAGAGCTTACCGGCGTTTGCCGCGGCTTACCCAGGCATTCAGGTGGAGGTGCGGACGGGCACCGTGGATGAGATTGCGCGTGCTCTAATTAATCGAGAGGTGGATGTATGCATCGGCGCCACAAATTACCTGCAACTATGGCCAGACTTTGTCTCAACACGGCTGGGGTCGCTTTCCACATTCTTTGTTGGCCGCCGCGATCATCCGGCTGGTGAAGATCCTGACGCGGCCACCTTGCTGCAATATCCGGTAATTTTACCGGCAGCCGGTTTGAGTACCGAGGTGAATCTTGCCAGTGCTTATCATGCCGCCGGCTTGCAACCGCGCTCGCCCCATTATGTGTGTGATTACTTTCCCCTGGTGCTGAATATTATCGCCAAGACCGATGCGATTTCGCCGGTGGTGTCCCAGGAAGCGCCGGGGAGCCGCTTTCGGCAAGGTCATTCGGTATATGAAGGCATTATCAGTCTTGAGGAGCATGAAATCGGTTATGCGGTGTTAAGACCCGATGCGGTAACGCCGCCCGCGGCGGTATTTTTGGAGTTGTTTGGATGGATCCCTTGCCTCACGAGTATATTGATTTCCC
>JBKAGC010000295.1:0-3926 GCA_046290215.1 Pseudomonadales bacterium
CCTATTGCGAGATCCCTCTGGCGGCTATCGAAACGGGTCAATCTATGGTTGAATTCGCTTTTTGCTTGAGCCAGCCCTGATGATTCGCTTTACCCTCATTCTCTGCACTCTGCTCTTTCTGCAAAGCTGTGGGCTTACTGACCGTTTTTTTAACTCAAATGATGACTGCGACGACGGTAGTTGCGAGGCACCCGTGTTGTTAGACAACAGCGCACCAGAGCAGAAATGGTTTTGCTATGGTTCAGACCCCGATGAACCCTGGCAATGCCAAAATTCTCAGGACGACAGCAAGATTGTTGCGGTAAAGCCTGAACCTGTTAGCCAGGTTGCAGAAACTCGTAGCACGCCAGCTCCGGTTATCGCGCAAAGCCAACCTGAGCCACCACCAGCCGTTAAGCTACCTGCCAATACCTTAACCGAGCAAATTCTGAATAGCCCCGCTGGACACTATGCCGTACAACTCATTGCCTTACGGGAGCTTTCTGGTGTACTCGAATACGCTACTCTCAATGGTATTCCAGAGCCACAATACGTGAAGATTCGTAACGACCAAACTGACTGGTACATCTTACTGCTGGGTACTTACCCCGATAGGACATTGGCCGAAGCAGCAAAACGTGAATGGGAGACCGCGAAAGTCCTTAGAGTCCAACCCTGGATTCGCCAGTTGGGTGGCCTTCAGGATGCCATTCGGCTAGCTCAAGACGCCACCTAATACGATCGAGCGCATATGCCGCAATCACGCTTCTCCGCCATCCCTAAAGTTGATGCGTTGTTAAATCAAGCGGAGCACTTGATTGCAGAGTTTGGCCGGGTCGCAGTCACCGCACAAACCCGCGCCCAAATAGATGAACTCAGGTCGCAGTTGATGGTAGCAAACGACGTGGCGGTACCAGATAACCATGCCTTTCTTGCAGCCGTAGAACAAAAGCTGAGGCAACTGCATGCGCCTAGTTTACGCAGTGTCCTTAACCTTTCTGGCACTGTATTGCACACCAACCTTGGCCGCGCCAGGTTACCCGCCAGAGCATTGAGCGCCATCCAGCAAATTGGCAGCGAGTACAGCAATCTCGAATATGACCTGGCGCAAGGTGCAAGAGGTGACCGCGACGTGCATATTGAAGCGTTGTTGCAGGAGATTACCGGTGCTGAAGCAGCCACGATGGTCAATAATAACGCTGCCGCTGTCTTGATAAGTTTAAGCGCCCTCGCCCAGGGGAAACAGGTACCGGTGTCCCGCGGTGAATTGGTTGAAATCGGTGGCTCCTTTCGAATTCCAGACATCATGAGTCAATCGGGTTGCACCTTGCGGGAAATTGGCACAACCAACCGTACCCATGCCAGGGATTACCGTGATGCCATTAATGAACACACCGCCCTACTGATGAAGGTGCACACCAGCAATTATGAAATAAACGGCTTTACCCATGCTGTCAGCGATGCTGAGGTGGCAACCATTGCCCATGAACAGCAACTACCATTTATGACCGACCTTGGCAGTGGCACGCTGATTGATCTAACCCAATTTGGCTTGCCCTATGAGACCACGGTGCAGGATTCCCTGCAGGCCGGTGCAGATGTAGTGACCTTTAGCGGCGACAAGCTACTTGGCGGACCACAATGCGGTTTGATTGTTGGTCGCAAAGACCTCATTGAAAAAATTAAACGACATCCGCTGAAGCGCGCCTTACGACTCGACAAAATCACCATTACCGCGCTCACTGAGGTGTTACGGATTTATCTAAATCCCAGTCAGGTGCCGGAACAAATTCCTGCACTTCGAGATTTAACCAAATCTCAGGATTCGCTATTGGAACTAGCGCGCCAACTGGAACAGTCTTTAGACTTGCCGGGCATCGAAGTTAACGCGATGACAATGGAGAGCCAAATTGGCAGTGGTGCTTTGCCCACCCACACCATACCCAGTGCGGGTCTCGCGCTGCGACCCTTGGCTAATAGCGGCTCACAACTCATGCAACTTGAGCAAGCCTGCCGGGCTTTACCGACCCCAGTCCTCGGCAGATTAAAAGATGGCGCGTTATTATTGGACCTACGCACGCTCGATTCCGCCAACGACTTAATCACGCAGTTAGCCCAGCTTAAGCCCCTTTAACCTTATGATCTACGCGACCGCCGGCCATGTAGACCATGGTAAAACCAGTCTAGTTAAAGCCCTAACCAACATCGATACAGACCGCCTGGCTGAGGAAAAAGCCCGTGGTCTTACCATTGACCTGGGCTTTGCGTACTGCGAAGAGGCAGGACAACGTTACGGTTTTGTTGATGTTCCAGGCCATGCAAAGTTCATCAGCAACATGTTGGCTGGTGTTTCTACTATCGACCACGCATTAATTGTCATCGCCGCAGATGATGGCCCGATGCCGCAAACTCTAGAACATATCGACATACTTAAACTGTTGGGGTTAAAGGCGGCAACGATCATCGTAACCAAAATTGATCGGGTAAGTGCTGAGCATCTTGTCACGACTCAAGCGAAAATCCGTGAAACGCTTGCCAACAGTCCCTTTGCCGACGCTGAAATGTTCTTAACGAGCGCTGAAACTGGCGAGGGCATCGAGTCGCTAAAGCAACACCTGTTTGGTAAGGCAAAACGCCTTCAGAATAAACCACGAGGTTATTTCCGTTTGGCAGTGGATCGCCGCTTTACCATTAAGGGTGCGGGGATCATCGTCACTGGCTCAGTGTTCTCTGGCGAAATTAAAGTGGGTGAAGATCTCTGGCTGATGCCTCAATCGAGGAAGGTCAGACTGCGCGGTTTACATCGTCAGGATCAAACATCGAGCAGCGCTAGTCGCGGTGATCGTTGCGCGCTAAATATTACAGGAGATATTGAAGCCGCGGAGATTAGTCGTGGCAACTGGTTAACCACCCATCCCAACATGCCGACCTCTAACCGCCTCGATGTAGAAGTCACGGTGCTCGATAGCGAAACAACCGCCATGCGCACCGGCGTGCCTGTACACTTTCACGTCGGCGCTGATCATACCCAGGGCCGCGTTTTCTTCCTTGAGCAGCGACATCTCGCACCTGGTGATACCGCGCTGGCGCAAATCAAGTTAGACACCCCCGTCAACACAGTTTACGGCGATCGCTTTGTGGTTCGCGATCAATCAGCCTCCAGAACCCTGGGCGGTGGGCGCGTCATTGACCCAATCTCTGTGGTGCGCGGCCGGAGCAAACCAGAACGGCTCACGTACCTCAACCATCTCGCCAGGATGACCCGGTTCGACGGGGCTGAACTCCTTCGAAAATGCCCATCGGGCCTTGATCTTGAAACCCTGCTGCAAAACTTAAATGAGCAACAGGCACCTGACAGTTTTGCCCGCGACAAAGATGGCAAACATCACCATCCGGAGCATGTTTCAGGTTTAAGAACTGCGGTGCTAAAACTGCTGCAAAGGCTGATAGCGCCGGAAATTGCCAGAAAACTCGGCACGGCAATAACTGCTGCAACAGTATTCATGACCTACAAAGCACTCAGAAAGTTACGGCAAGGAGGCAAGTATGCACTAGCCGATAGTGCTCCTGAGCTTTCAAAGCCGGCCCAGACCTTATGGCAAAAAGTGCAGCCTATTTTGCAACAAGAACCATTACAGCCACCAGTGATAAGCGAACTAGCAAAACAAGTGAATTTGCCCCCAGCCGCACTGGAGAAATTGTTGGCCGAGTGTGTCAAACATGGGCTAGTTGTTAGGCCCATTAAAAATCGCTTTTTTGTCAGCGAAGCATTGCAGCAACTACGTGAGCAAGCACAAGCTGTGGCAGCAGCAAATGACGGCGAATTTACGGTCATCCAATTCCGCGACGCCAGCGGTATGGGGCGCAACCTTTGTATTGAATTACTTGAGCATTTAGACAACAAAGGCTTCACCAGGCGGCTTGGTGATAAGCGCATTATTCAAGAC
>JBKAGC010000296.1:0-3923 GCA_046290215.1 Pseudomonadales bacterium
GACCTAACAAGAGTCAGTTATGTCTTCAGATTCGAGGGCTTGCTGTAGCACTAACAAAGACCCACAAGTGCTATCACAAGATGAAGTTACACTCTATAGCCACTATAGAGTCAAGGTGAAAGATCATTGAAAATTGGAGAATTGGCCAAACGCAGCGGCTGTTCGGTACAAGCGATTCGTTACTATGAGAAAGAAGGCTTGATCCCCTTGGCACCTCGTACTGAGGGAAACTTTCGATTGTACGGCTCTCCAGCACTTGAAAAACTATCCTTTATCAAGAATTGCCGTGCGCTGGACCTCACGTTAGGCGAGATCAAACACCTCATTTCACTACAAAATTCTCCCGGGAAGCCTTGTGAATCGGTAAACGAGATGATTGATACGCACCTGCAGATTGTCGAAACCCGAATCAATGAGCTCGTAAATCTGCAGTGTGATTTAAGCCGGCTAAGGCATAAATGCGAAAAATCACGATCTATCGATCAGTGCGGAATATTGAACGAACTGTCGCCAAAATCCCCTTAGGCGATGCTAAAAGGAAGATAAATCTTTAAGTGTTTGATCGTGATTCAGAGCGTGGTTTTCACAGCCATCCAAGTGCCCATCGCGACCATCATTAAGCTTTCGGTCAGCGACACAAAACCCAGAGGCACATTGCTATTCCCACCAACACACGCGCATTTTAGCTCGCGTTTTTCGATGTACACAGCCTTAAAGATTGAGACAACCCCAATAACACCAATAAAGAGGGAAATAGGGGACGATATCCATACTAGGGAACCGGAGATCATCAAAATTCCGGCTAACGCTTCAGCGAAAGGGTAGATGTACCCATATCGCACCCATCGCTGAGCTAAAAGGTCGTAGTTTAGAAACATGGTCGAGAAACTCTCGATATCTTGAAGCTTCTGTATCGCGAGGAAGCACATCGATATCGCCACGAACCACTCAAACGCTCGCAGAGTGGCCAGATTGTTAAAGGCATACCAACTCATCGCAAGTGCCATTGCCGCCGCAACTGCAAAGATGGCGATAACCGGCCTATAAGTTGTTTGGCCCTCAGACTTAACACGATGATTGAAGTGCTGGCGCAAGTCTTCATAACCCCCGATGCGCTTTCCATTGATCCAGGACTGCGGCGTTGTCTTCACGTCGTGTTCTGCGCGGAAGGCATCGGTTTCGTCGCGTGAGGTCAGATGATGGTCGTCGACCACATATCCCTCGCGTTCAAGCAAGTCCTTCGATTTAATCCCGTAAGGACAGGTGTGTTTAGCCATCACCATACGATAAAGCGTGGCTTTTTTTTGGGTAGCATTCTGCGATTGTGTATTTGTCATAATTCATATACAGTATACCCCTATTGGGTATATAGCAATAAAAAATATGGAATTAGAAAAGCAATCGACCATCAAACGGCTCAACCGTATTGAAGGTCAAGTTCGCGGCATTTCTCGCATGATCGAAGAAGAGCGCTACTGCATAGATATCCTGCAGCAAATGCAGGCAATCAAATCTGCCCTCGGCAAAGTTGAAGATGCAATCCTCAAAGATCACTCTGCAACCTGTGTCGAGAGTGCAATCGCATCGGGTGATGAAAAAGAGCAACGCAAAAAATTCAATGAGCTTGTGGAATTGATGGCGAAAGTTAAGTCTTGAGAAAATGAATGCCTTGTCATCCCTAATTAACATCCTTGCTAAATACCCAATAGGGGTATATGGTATTTAGACTATGAGCACGTCTCCGTTATTCACAGTCTTTCTTGTTACCGCGCTGATGTTTTCGAACATCACATGCGCGTGTGCAATGAACACTGTGGCCAGTGAGGAGAGCAACCCTAGCCAAACCGTCAGTCATCAAATAGCGATTGATGAAACTGAGCGTAATGTGCCGTGCGCACGTTTTCATGGGACGAGTGATAATCCTGCCGAAAGTTTGCCCGAGGCTCATCTAGACTGTGAAGGGTGTGATGAGCTTAAAGATAGTTGCGCAATACCTGATTACATCTTTGCATCGACGGAGATTAGCCGGTTAATTCCCCCAACTGAGGTTGATCCAGATAGCGACCTAGATTTGATCTACCCAGGTATGGACCCGCCTTGGCCTATGTGGAACATGCCGCTCGATCTCTCCCTCAATAGGTCCGTGACTGTGTTTATCGCAGACACGCCAATCAGCCTCAAAGACCAACTTACCGAATAGCGCTTTTCCCGTTCCGCAGGTTAATCCTGCCCGTTGTGCACATTACACACACGACACTCACTCAAACGGAAAAGACCCCCCATGAATTCTTTCATCAGCGAACGTGGCGTTCACATTGGCACGCCATCTCCAACAGCAAGTCAGGCATTATCGCTACTTGGCGCGCTTTTTCTTAGCGGCTGCGTAAACACGTCCTCGGTTCGCGCCGCCGAACCCCTGACCATACAACCGACTGAAATGCTCGCTGAGAGATCGGTAACGCGCAGCGACGTAATGGTTGTTCATACCGCACGTTCTTTACCGGAGTGGGTGAGCTATGCACTCGCGAATAACCCACGTGTCACTGCCGCCATCGCCAACTATGAGGCGGCGAGCCTTGAGATAGAGCAGGTAACAGCGCTACCGGATCCTCGTGTAAATTTACGCTATTTTATTGAAGAGGTAGAGACCCGTGTTGGTCCCCAAGAGTATGCTGTGGGCATATCGCAACCATTGCCATGGCTCGGCAAGCTGCGATTGCAAGGTGACATCGCGGCTCAAAAAGCCAATGCTGCAGCCACCCGAGTATCGACCGTTCAAAACGGTGTCATCGCCGAGGTCGCAAACGCCTGGTATGAGCTCTATTATTTCAATCGCGCACTTGAAATCATGGAAGGCAACCGGGATCTGGTGCAGCACCTGGAACGCGTCGCCAGGACGCGATATCAAACTGGAACGAGCGGGCACCCTGATGTTATCCGTGCACAAGTTGAACTGGGCAAGATCGAAAACGATCTAGCGAGTCTCACAGACCGTGAAGCGCCATTGGTTGCCATATTCAACGCCGCACTCAATCGTCCCCCGCAAGCACCTGTTAGATTGCCTGATTCAGTGCCGATCATCGACATTTCTGAAGACGATCAAACACTCGTTGAGCGTGTTATCGAAAACAATTCGGAGTTGCGTGCCCTCTCTTTTGACGTGGCAGCTGCCACGGCACAAAAAGATCGCGCACGGAAGGAGTTTCTCCCGGACTTCGCCATTGGCTTCGACTACATTGCGACAGACGAGGCGCGCTCTCCCAATGTAGATGGCAGTGGAAACGATCCCGTAGTCGCGGCGCTCTCGATGACCCTCCCGATACAACGCGGAAAATACAGCGCTGGCGTCCGGGCTGCTGAAGCTCGAATTACTGAACTGCGCGCGCGACGTGATCAACACGTTAGTCGGCTTGAGGCCGACACAGTGAGGGCTGTTTTTCAACTGCGCGACGCACGGCGGCAAATCGATTTGTATCAGACCACGCTGTTACCCAAGGCGAATGAATCCCTCGCTGCCACGCAACGAGCATACAGCGCTGGATCATCCACATTTGTCGATCTCATCGATTCACAGCGCATGTTGCTGGTCTTTGAACTCGCCGAAGCACGCGCCATCGCTGACCACAATCAGGCACGCATCATTCTAGAAGAACTCATCGGCGAATCCCTTGCCCCTGCGCCAGCTCAAAAGGAGTCTCGCAATGACTAACCTAACATCGATTTACTCACTGGTACGGCGACCAGCTGCTATTGGAATATTGACCCTTGTTTTGCTTTCAACACTCTTTGTTCTTTGGCCAAGTGGGGCCGCGGAGACGACCGAAATGACCGCTACCCATGTGATGGCCGATAACTCCGCGTCTGACCTTAAGGATGCCGAGCGGGATGAGATGACATCCGACCCTCATGTGGGCCACGAAGGT
>JBKAGC010000297.1:0-3918 GCA_046290215.1 Pseudomonadales bacterium
CGGAAACTATCAGTTCCTTCGTCATCAAGCGGCGCTCAGTCCGGAAACTGTCGGCGCGGCAATGTCCTACGGTACCATTTCGTCAAATCTAGAGCGCATTGGTGACCTATCCACCAACATCGCAGAAGATGTGATATTTATGATGGAAGGCCACGTGGTGCGGCATAAAGCCAAGGCGTGACGGCTTTTTTTGAGCGCGCTGTTACCCGCGGTTATTCCACAATCGTGGCAAAATCAGTAAACGCGGCACGATCGGAGACCAGTTGATTCACTGGCGCATCCGGATCTTTGTAACCGATGGCCATGCCACAAAACAGCATTAATTCCTCTGGTGCCTTAACGAAACTACCCACAGTTTCTGGTCGAGTGGCCCAGGCTTCCTGAGCACAAGTAGCGAGGCCCGCTTCCTGGGCTAACAACATAAAGGTTTGCAAGAACATGCCCAGATCGGACCATTGCGGTGGCCCCATTTGCTTATCGATGTAGCAAAAGAAACCAGCCGGAGCACCAAAGAACTGGTAGTTCTCCATCAGCCGTTTGATTCGGCCACCTTTGTCTTCCCGGGCAATGCCGAGTAGGGCGTACATGTCTTCACCTACTTTAAATCGCGAAGAGCGATAGGGCTCTGTTAATCCGGGCGGGTAAATGTCATAGGCCGGTTGTTCTGGTGCGCTGCGAGTCTGGCAAAATGCTTTGAAGCGCGCCATTACCTCGTCGTTTAGCAAGTAGATGCGCCAGGGCTGGACGTTACCGCCAGAAGGCGCTCTCGCTGATTTTTCTAATAGCTCTTTTAGCAGCGATGTTTCCACCGCTTGATCAGTAAAAGCGCGAATACTTGAGCGTTCGGCGACGGCCTGGCTAACATTCATAACAACTTCCTGTGATTCGATAATTCGATTGGGCAACTCATAATGACCCGCGGTCATGACGAGCTTGCGTGTAGATAGTACCAGCGACCTTCAATGCGAGAAAACAGGCTATGTTCCTCTAATCGATAGCCGCGGCCATTAACCTTGTAACGCGCCACGAACTTTACCTCGCCGTGGTCACCCCGGGTTTCGGTATGATAGATCTTCAAGCCGAGCCAATTTTGCGCTGGGTCCAGAGTCAGTGAAGCAGGGCGGAAATCCGGATGCCAGGTTGCCAGTAAATAGGCGCTGTCCTGACAAACATAAGCACTGTAGCGAGAACGCATCAAACTGATTGGGTCGGGTGCTACAGCTTGACCACTAATGTAGGGTTCACAGCAGTCAGCAAACGCTTTGTCCTGATCGCAATGACAGATCATGTCACTTTCTGGCTGATCTGGTATTGCTTCTGGAGATAACTGCCGTCAACTAGCACCTCGGCCAGGGTGAGTGCAGCCTGGGTGACATCCGTGAAACTGACATAAAGAGGCGCAAAGCCAAACCTTGCCAGATTAGGTTCACGAAAGTCGCAGATAATACCGCGCTCGATCAATACCTGGGTAATGGCAAAAGCATGGTCGTGCTGGAAAGAAACTTGAGCGCCCCGGGCTGGTGGCTTAAGTGCCTGACACTCTTTCAGGGCAGGGTGGCTGTCCAGAATCTCCACAAACCAACTTGCCAGCTGTTGCGCCTTCGAGAACACGTCTCTCAGGTCAAGGTCTTGATAAAGAGTCAGAGCAGAATGCAAGGCCGTCAGGCTAAGGATGTTGGGCGTGCCAGCTAGAAGTCTGTCACGACCCTGGGCCGGACGATACTGGGTTTCAAACGCAAATGGGTCGCTGTGGCCCATCCAGCCGGACAGCGGTTGCTGCAGGGTTTCCAGCAGCTCCGGGCGAACATACATAAACGCCGGTGCGCCGGGGCCGCCATTTAAAAACTTATAGCCACAGCCCACGACAAAATCCACCTCGTGTTGTTTCACATTGATGGGCAGCACACCGGCACTATGGGAAACATCCCAGACCACTTTAGCGCCAGCTTCATGAATCACACGGGTAAGTTTGCCCACATCATAAGCCTCGCCGCTGCGAAAATTCACCTGGCTGAGTATGACCAGGTTGGTCTGGTTATCGAGTTGATCCAGTTCGTCGATGTTAATGAGTTTGAGTTGGCACTTTGCTTCACCGAGTAAGCCAGCAATCCCCTGGGCAATGTATAGATCAGTGGGGAACATGTCTTTCACGGAAACGATGGTGGTCCGCTCAGGGTTCGCCCACAAGCTGGCTGTGGCCAGTTTAAATAGATTCACCGACACGGAATCCGCGCAGATGACTTCACCAGCATTTGCACCTAACAGTGGCGCAATCTGATCACCAGTGCGCTGTGGTAGTTCTATCCAGCCTTCATTCCAGCTACGAATTTGCCGCTGCCCCCATTGTTGAGCAACCGCAGTGTTCAGTTCGTCTGCCACCACTCTGGGCAGTGCGCCCAGTGAATTGCCGTCCAGATACACTTCCCCTTCGTTAAGGTGAAATGCCTCGCGTGACGCACGAAGTGGATCGGTCTCATCAAGACGTAAGGCTTCCGCCAACCAGTCCCTATTCACGGCGTAAGCCAACGTTCAATTTGCCCGGTAATTTGTTGCACCACATTCTGACGAGGATCAATTAGATCAAAGTGGCCGCTACCGGCTAGTTTTTCAAGTTTGCAATTTTGCCTGGCGCAGAACTGCTCAGATTGGCTGACTGGCACAATGGGGTCCTGGTCTCCGTGGAGCAATAACACCGGTGGGGTAAACTTCAGTTGATGAGGTGAAGCCGCGCGGTATCGTTCTGGCACTTCATCAGGCATACCGCCCATCAGTCTTTTGGTTGCTTGTTCGCAGCTGCTTTGCCCTTTGGCATAAGCATCCAGATTGGATATGGCCGCCAAACCAATCGCACCTTTGAGTTTGCTCAGTTCGATGCTGCCAGCGAGCCACAGGGCGAGATGTCCACCGGCGCTATGACCTGCTACAAACAGTGTTTCATGGGGTAATTGTTCTGCCATCAGCGCGGCCCGGGTAATGTCTTCGAATGTCCCGGGGAAGCCGCCACCTGGATCGCCAATGCGGCGATATTCGATGGATAACACGGCGACGCCTTCGCTGGCCAGGCGACTTGCCAGGGGCCGAACATGTTCAAGATTAAATTGCTGCAGCCAGCAGCCGCCGTGAATCAATAGCAGCAGCGGCGCGCCGGGTTTGGACTGCCAGTATTCAGCGAACTGCAAACTGTCGTCACCGTACTTTATGGTCTGGTCTGCGGGGTCAAATGGCAGACCCGCGACTTCCGGGTAGGGCACCGGCGACTGCTCAGACATCACTGATTCGGTAAATAAGCACAGGAAAATGACGGGTAAGAAGAATAAACGCACAGCCTAGTGTAACCTTTCGGGTTGCGAAATTGGATAGAAATCATGTTACTGAAAACCCGCTGCGAGTTGTCATTTCACATTCAAGTGCCAACCCCTTTCGTCTTTATGCTGAGGCCGCGAAGCGGTGCGAGCCAATGGGTGCAGCAAGAACAATATAAAGTTAGCCCACAAATTCTCGTGACGGAAACCACCGATATGTTTGGCAACCTGTGCCAGCGAATGGTGGCACCCCCAGGACAGTTTGATGTGCAAACTGCAAACGTTGTCGTGACCACCGCCACCATTGATGAAGATGAGGACGCCGCGTTTATTCCGGTGGCTAACCTGCCGGACGAGACGTTGACCTATTTACTGCCCAGTCGCTACTGCGAGGCGGACCGCCATAACAGCTTGTCCTTATCCATTGTTGGTGATGTTGAACCAGGGTATCAGCAGGTGGCAAAAATTGTTGCCTGGCTGCGTGCCAATGTGGAATTCCTGCCGGGGTCCAGCGGGTACCCTGTATCCGCCGTGGAGGTGGTGGATCGTGGCTACGGTGTTTGTCGTGATCTTGCTCATGTGGGCATCAGTTTGTGCCGCGCCTTGTGTATCCCGG
>JBKAGC010000298.1:0-3902 GCA_046290215.1 Pseudomonadales bacterium
CGTCAGGTAAACTGGCGATTACTTCATCAAGCAATGCGAACAGCTCTGCAGAAGCTTCAATCGTATTATCGAGGACCCGGTTTAACATGTCCTCAATGGCCCAGGCTAGTTCGCCGACCACAGTGGCCCCCACCATGCGACCACTTCCCTTTAAAGTATGAAACGCCCTACGCACCTCTGTTAAAGCGTCAGAGTTGCTAACATCTTCGCGCCAGATAGGTAAATACTCACGCAGGGTATCTAATACTTCTTCTGCTTCTTCAATGAAAATTTCGAGGATCTCTTCATCGATGAGATCATCATCACTGCCGTCTCCCGCTTCCGGTTGTGCCGCCTGGGGTTCAGGTTCCGCTGTAATGGCCGAGACCTCGTCATCACTGCTGGCATCTTCAACTTCCAGCTTGTCTCGCAGCAGTGCTTCTTCTTTGGCAACCAGGCTTTCGTCTACATCCGCGTCTAGTTCCGGCTCCCGATCTGCCTCTCCATCTACCTCAGGTTCAGCCTGAGCATCTTCAGCTACGAGCAGGTCAGCATCTGTTGCTGCTTCAGCCAGTTCAGCGCTTATTTCATCCGCGGTGGGAGGTGCTTCTTCTGTAGGCTCCGCAACTTCCATAGGTGGCTGCACAGGTGCGATATCGGGAGAAACCACCGTGGACGAAAGTTCTTCGTTAACGGCGTAACCGAGCTTGGCGATGGCAGTTTCGGCAACTTCAACCATTTGCCAGTAAGGATCAGTGGTACTTTCAAGTAATCGTTCAAGGAAGTAATCAATGCTGGTGATCGCATCAGCCAGGTCATCCATTTCCGCGAGGGTGGGCTGAACGTCCCGTCCCAGTAGCTTTTCATCGACATAACGCGAGCAAGAGGCCAATACATCAGCACAACGCTGCTGATTAACAATCGATAAGCCGCTGCCCAGGCTCCTTAAGTTTTCTGCCAGAGTCTCTAACTTATCTTTAGCGAAGTCGTTAGAGATATATTCGATAACTGCATCTTTACTACGTGCCAGGCCATTCCTGGTTTCCCGAATAACTGTGGCTTGTGCTTCATCAAGGTCACCAAAGCTGTCGGTTTCACCATCATCATCCACATCGCCGACCAGGCGATTAAGATCCGAGCTAATCTCAAGCAGGGCACCGGCAATATCCAACAACTGGTCATCATTGGGTTGTTCATTGTTAGCTTCAAGACCGCGAACGATTGCAATTTGCCGTAAGATGCTTTGCTGATGCTCGTTTTTACCTACCACCAGCAAGGTGCTGGCAATTTGCTCCATAGCTGGCACAAGCTCTACAAGTTGCGATATTTCCCGATTGGCAGAGCGCACATAAAGATCTAATCGATCGGTAACACCAGCAAGTTCTTCAATAAGGATTTTCGATACGGCGGCCACCGTATCGTCATCAGGGCCAAATTCAACCTGCTCCGTAAGAGAAATTGCTTCATTGTCAGCCGCCGTAAACAACGCCTTGGCTGCATCAATTCTTGGCGTCGACTTAGCAGCGCCATCCAAAATGACTTGCACCTCGGTTTGAAAATCAACAGGTATGGACGTGCTAAGTGCTTCTTCACTCCCTTCCGAGAGCACTTTTAGCAATGCATCGTATTTACGTAACTGACCCGCAAGCTTATTGTCGAGCCTTAAGGCGCCTGTTAGCACACCTTCAACCAGGGCAATCATGACCTCGGCAAAGTAACCTGTAGGCGCGCCTTTACAGAGCTTGCTCTGCATCTGCAGAACTTTCGCCAGCAAGCTCAAATTCTCTTTCGGGCTCTGCTTCTTCAGCAGGGCGCCGAGCGCCTTTTGGTATCTCACCCGTAATTTACGAATGGTCGCTGGCCCTGCTGCGGCGCTATAGGCTGCCACCAAATCGGGTTCTGGAACAACCGAAAATACAGAGGCTTGCTGCCCTGCATCGTCACTTCCGGCAAGCTTCTCGGCACCTCGCGACACTCTGAGGTTGTTTACAGTGGGGCGAACAAATTGCGGATTATCCTGCTGCTCACGCTGGATTCGATCCAGATAACCTGGCATTTGCAAAATGGTTTGCATTAACAGTTCTTGAGCGTGCCCCACATCTGGCACTTCTTCATTCATCAAGGCCTGGGCCAGGGCCTCCATTTCCGCGGCCACCAGTACTGGCCCTTCAATCTCCACCATCTTTAAGGTGCCGTGCACCTGATGCAAGGCGGTTAAACAGGCACGCATGCTGCTGGGGTCGTCCCCTTGTTCAGCAACCACTTCCAATGACTGCTGGGCCCTGGTTAAGGTTTCGGATATATCCGCCTTAATCCAATCCAGTGCTACAAAATCCTGACTTGCGCTCATGTCGTTGCCCGCTTTTATCTGTCCAACGCTAACCCGGTAGCTTAAAGCCCGTTACCGAGGAGCGAAGTTCGTTAGTAATCTCCGCTAGATTACCAACCGCAACCACCGTGGCCTGCGTACCTTCCGTGGTTTGCGAAGTAATATCTTCAATACTCTTCATGGTATTCGAGATCTTGCCCGCCGAGGCAGCCTGCTGCCTCGCGGCATCGGAGATGTTCTCGATAATCTCTGCTAGAGAGCTAGACACTGACTCAATTTCGCCCAATGCCACGCCGGCGTCCTGTGCAAGACGAGTACCTCGAACAACCTCTGACGTGGTTTGTTCCATAGAGGTCACCGCTTCATTGGTATCACTTTGAATGGTCTTTACCAGAGCCGAAATCTGTTTCGCCGCTGCACCAGAACGTTCCGCCAGGCGTTGTACCTCATCAGCTACCACGGCAAAGCCCTTACCCGCATCACCGGCCATCGATGCCTGAATCGCGGCGTTTAACGACAAGATATTCGTCTGGTCGGCAATATCGTTAATCAAAGACACGATGTCGCCAATCTCCTGGGAGCTTTCACCCAAACGCTTAATACGTTTTGCGGTTTCTTGAATCTGGCCGCGAATGTTATCCATGCCGTCGATCGTGTTTTGCACCACCGAAGCACCTTTGTTGGCGATCTCTACCGAACGCTCAGCTACCGACGACGATTCCGCAGCGTTGTAAGATACCTGGTCAATAGATACCGCCATGCCATTTACCGCTTCAGATACCTGAGCAATCTCTTCTGCCTGGCGTTTTGCCGCTTCAGACAGTTGGTTCACAGAGTTTTGCGTTTGGTCCGCAGCTGAAGATACCGCGCCGGAGGTTTCATTGATTTGTGAAACCAGGGACCGCAGCTGGTCGATGGAGAAGTTAATCGAGTCGGCAATTGCCCCGGTAAAACTCTCGGTCACCGTGGCCTGGACGCGCAGGTCGCCATCCGCCAGGTCAGCAAGCTCATCCAGCAGCTGGAGAATCGCCGCTTGATTTTGCTCGTTCTGAACTTCAGTTTCGCTGACGTTCTGATTAGCTTCGCGATAGATCAAAGCACTAATGAGGAAAATCACAATAAGCGCACCAACCGCACTCAACAGCCCAACAAAGGGCGACGTGATAGACAAAGCATTTCCTTGCAGCGCAGCCTGGGCGGCAGCAATTGCTGAACCATAGTCAGCAGCACCCGCGTAGATCGCTGTGGCAGCTTTGCGCACATTGGCAAGACTGTCGACCCGCGCCTGAATTTCATTGATCTGGCTGTTCACTGTGCGAAACAGCTCTTCAATTCTGGCCAGACTAGTCTGAATGCCGGCGTTAGCCACTGCGGTCAACAGCAGATCACGATCGCCGTTTTGTAAACCTGCCAGGACTTTGCCGAACGTCTGGGTATCTCTTTGCAAGTTGTCGTTGAGGTTTTGCGCGGCCCCGAACTGCACCAGACGATCTACCGTGCGAGACATTCTCTCACCGAGCAAACTTTGCCGCTGCGCCAGAGCCACCTGATTAGCCGGCAAACCAAGCCGCAACATCTCCGCGACCACCTGATT
>JBKAGC010000299.1:0-3898 GCA_046290215.1 Pseudomonadales bacterium
AGCTTGCCGCTAAGCTCATAAAACCAGTCAATGACCGCCGCGGCGCGCTTACCATAAGCCTGTATCACCAGACCAAAGCCGTCCCAACCAGCCAACTGAGGGTCACTCAATGCTTTCTGCACCACCATTAGAAGCACTTCAAGTCGATTCGCTTCTTCGGCATCCACATTGAGACCCAGATTGTGCTTGCTGGCTAACCTGGCCAGGGCGTTGAGTCGCGGTACCAGTTCTTTAACCAGCCTGTCGAACTTGGCTAGCTCGAATCTAGGATGCAACGCCGACAGCTTAACGGATATCCCCGGCTGATCTTGTATAGGGCCGCCGTCAGTACTCTCACCGATCTTTTCAATGGCGTGGGCATAGGATTCAAAATACTGATCAGCGTCAGCCTGAGTCAAAGCTGCTTCGCCCAACATGTCATAGGAGTACAAAAAGCCGCGCTTCATTTCAGTCTTGCCGCGCTTCAATGCTTCTTCAATGGACTGGCCAAGCACAAACTGGTTGCCCATTTCGCGCATGGCTTGTTTCACAGCAACTCGCACCACTGGCTCACCAAGACGCTTTACTGTTCTATTTAACAAACCCGAGACACTGGATGTATTGTCTTCATCCAATACACGACCCGTGAGCATCAGCGCAACAGTGGACGCATTGACGATAGAAGAACTGGAATGACCAAAGTGCGATTGCCAGTCATGAGGCGCGATCTTGTCTTCAATTAAGTCATCAATCGTGCCCGCATCAGGCACACGCAGGAGCGCTTCTGCCAGGCACATTAAGGCGATGCCTTCATTGGTAGACAAACCATATTCGGCCAAAAATGTTTCCATCAAACCAGGTTTACCGGACTCCCGCATGGCCTCGATGAGTTGCACGGCTCTTTCTTGAATTCGGGTTCGCTGCCCAGGATCAATACCGGCACTACTCATCAACATGCCAAGCACTTCGGCTTCATCGGCCACATGCAAGGCGCGTATCAGGTTCAGCGCATCGTCGTCTTCTTTATCAAGTTGCCACTCTGAATGCTCAGAGGTAAAAGTCATAACTTACTCCGCGTTAGGGCGTTAAGCGTTAGCAGGCCTGGCATCACCTGCAGGCACTTCACTACCGTCTAGTAAATTGCACATTTTTTCGTGACGCTTAATCAGTTCCTCATCAGGTTCGGATGTTGCTAACGTCACCAATACCGCGACCAGAGTGGCACCAATAAAGCCAGGCACAATTTCATAAAGATGACTTGAAAGGTTCTGACCACCTATCTCAATCGGCGCATAGATCCAAAATAAAACAATAACCGCGCCGGTCAGCATACCCGTGAGCGCGCCATCTCGATTAAATCGTTTCCAGAACAGTGATAGCAAAATAATTGGTCCAAACGCCGCGCCGAATCCTGCCCAGGCGTTACTGACTAACGACAGAATTGAGGAAGAACGATCAAACGCTAGCATGATTGCCACCAGAGACACTGCCAGCACCGACAGCCGCCCCATCAGCACCAGTTCTTTTTGCTCCGCATCGCGTCGCAAGTAAGCCTTGTAAAAGTCCTCCACTAAAGAGCTCGATGACACCAGTAACTGGGACGAAATCGTACTCATAATAGCCGCGAGAATAGCGGCTAGCAGGAAGCCGCCCACCAGAGGATGAAACAGTACCTGAGACAAGAAAATGAAAATGGTTTCTGGATCACCAAGATCCGCATTGTTGGTGACCACATACGCAAGACCCACCAGGCCGGTCGCCACCGCGCCAATCACCGTCACAATCATCCAACTCATACCGATGCGCCTGGCTGCAGGAACATCTTTAACGGAACGCAGCGCCATAAAGCGGACAATAATGTGCGGTTGGCCGAAATAGCCAAGCCCCCAGGACATGCTAGAAATCAAACCCAGAGCGGTCACTCCGGTGGTCCAGCTTAGCAAACTGGTATCCACCCCATTAATGGCCGCTGCTGCTGCATCCATGCCACCGATGGATGACAAGGCCACAATGGGCACCATCACCAGGGCAACAAACATAATACAACCCTGCACAAAATCCGTCAGACTCACGGCAAGGAAGCCGCCGAACATAGTATAAGCAACCACCACACCAGCAGTTAAAAACAGCCCCGTCTCGTAACTCAAGCCGAAGGACGCTTCGAACAATTTACCGCCGGCAACCACCCCGGAGGAGGTATACAAGGTAAAGAAAATCACGATCACAATAGATGAAAACACCCGCAGTGCGCGCGACTTATCAGCAAAACGTTTTTCAAAGTAGTCAGGAATTGTGATCGCGTCATCAGCAACCTCGGTGTATACCCGCAGCCGCGGCGCCACCAGGTGATAGTTCAGGTAAGCACCGATCACCAGACCCACAGCAATCCAGGCAGCGCTGTACCCAGACAGGTATATTGCACCTGGCAAGCCCATTAACATCCAACCGCTCATGTCTGAAGCACCAGCGGACAAAGCCCCTACTGCAGGATGTAGCTGTCGCCCACCCAGCATATATTCAGAAACGTTGCTGGTGCTTTTTTTGTATGCGTAAAGACCAATGGCCATCATCAAAACGAAATAGCCAATCAGCGAAATCAACGCTGGATCCATAATGTTCTCCTGCAGGTAGCGGCGTTAGAGTTAAAGGAATTATGCGCGAGTTTGACCCGTTCCACGAACCTGATATTTGAAACTGGTCAACTGCTCTAAACCTACCGGGCCACGGGCGTGGAGCTTACCCGTCGCAATACCAATCTCCGCACCCATACCAAACTCACCACCATCGGAAAACTGGGTAGAGGCATTGTGCATGACAACAGCGGAATCTATCGCTTGCATGAAGGCATCCGCGGCCGCTTGATCTTCTGTCAAAATTGCATCGGTATGTTGCGATGAGTACTGACTAACAAAATCAATGGCCGCTTCAAGGTCGTCCACGGTTTTGATGGAAATTGTGGCATCCAGATACTCCGTGCCCCAGTCTTCATCGGTGGCAGGCATAATGCGCGAATCACAAGACACCGCATACTCATCGCCGCGCAGTTCACAACCAGTCAGTCGATCTACCAGATCCGGCAACAACTGTTTGGCAACACTACGATCAATCACTAGACTTTCAGTTGCACCGCAAATACCGGTACGACGCAGCTTGGCGTTGTGTATCACATCTAGCGCTTTATTTAAGTCAGCCTTGTGGTGCACATAGGTATGGCAGTTGCCGTCAAGGTGCAGCAAGGTCGGCACTTTCGCGGTGTCTCGCACCAACTCAACCAAACCGCGACCGCCGCGCGGAATCACTAGATCAACATACTCTATACATCTCAGCAGGTGCGCCACTGCTTCCCTGTCAGTAGAATCAATAAACTGCACACAAGCACCGGGTAAACCGGCCTCGGCAAGACCATCTGCCAGACATGAAACAATCACCCGGGTAGAGTTCAAGCTTTCTGAGCCGCCCCGCAGGATCACGGCGTTGCCTGATTTCAGACACAAAGCGCCAGCATCTGCGCCAACATTGGGGCGTGATTCATAGATCATACCAATCACTCCTAAAGGTGTTGCCACCCGGCTGATCTGCAAACCATTGGGCCGCTCTGTGCGCATCAGCTCGCGGCCAACCGGATCTGGCAGCGCGGCGATTTCCCGGAGCGCGTTGGCCATATCTATTACCCGCCCGGCATCCAATTTAAGCCGATCCACAAAGGAATCTGGTTTGCCTTTGCCGGCAATACTTTCGAGATCTTTCTGGTTCTCTGCAACCAGTAGATCGAGTCTTTCCTCGAGCAGATCAGCGGCGCTTAACAACGCTTGATTCTTTTCCTCTGTGGTAGCACGGGCGAGCGCCTTGGCAGCGCCTTTAAACCCATCACCTGCAAACCACCAAGCACACTCACAAAAGCGAGCAGTGGATGCAGTTT
>JBKAGC010000300.1:0-3875 GCA_046290215.1 Pseudomonadales bacterium
GCTGTACATTTCTAGCTCACTGTTTTTTGGTTTTGAAGAGGGTCTTTGGGTGAGCCCCCCATTACTGATGTAGAGCCTACACCGGATTACGATCCACCATGTCTTTATCCAGCCGTCGCCAGGTCAGAACAAAAAACAGTGAGCTAGAAATGTACAGCAGCGCCATAATCACCATGGCGGTTTGCAAGCTCTGGGCATAAACCTGGCCACAGACGTCTTGTAAGTTTGTGCTCAGGTCTCCAACTACAGATGGGTGGCATTGATTTCTGGCTAATTCCTCTGCGGCCACGCCAAGCTCCGCGGCACCACTGGTAAAGAAAATGTCAGAGATAGCGCCAATAAATAGCGGCCCGAATCCGTACCCTATTAAGTTGACGATAAACAAGAGCACGGCAGTAGCTGTGGCGCGAACGCGCATGGTCACAACGCCCTGGCCAATGGTGTATTGCGCGGCGAGGTAGCCATATTTAACAAAGCCACCAATCACCAGGCCAATGGCAGCGAACAATAAATTGTCCGTGGTGAAGGCAAACACATAAAACGGTACTGAGATAGCCAGACCCATGGCCGGCGCCCAGGCAATGGCACCGGGGTACTTTTGATACAGCCGGGTGGCGAGCCAACCCATGGCAAAGGTGCCAATTGCTGAAGACAGTGATACCGGGGTGTTAATCCAGATGGCGGCCTCACCGGTGGTGATCTCATGGGTTCGAACGAGAAAAATCGACTGAAAAGATGAAATGCCGTAACCACAAAAAGCGGCCACGGTAGCGCCAGCTGTCATCCACCAGAACGCCGGTTTGGTGGTTAACTCACTAATGGCTTCACTGAGCGGCACCTTGTCCTTAGACACGGTGCCCACAGGGTCGGTATAACCACGCGGAGGTTCTTTGACGGTTAGCTTAAATGCGAAAGCGATTAACAAGCCCGGTAAGCCGACCACAAAAAACGCGGTGCGCCAGTCGAACGCATCGGTTACCCAACCACCAATAAGATTGGCGAACATGGTGCCCAATGTGACGCCCATGGCATAAATGCCCAGAGCCTGGGATCTATCCCGCGGTGCAAAGTAGTCTGCAATAAGTGAATTTGCTGGCGGTGTACACCCTGCTTCACCAATACCTACGCCGACGCGGCACATCAGTAAAATCCAAAAAGCGCCGATGGTAATAGAACCAATGGTCACTTCAGCAGCCAGGCCGCACAGTGCGGTCATCAAAGACCACAACGCCACACAAACTGTCATGATCCAAACGCGGTTTGCGGAATCCGCGATCCGTGCCAGAGGAATACCCACAATGGTATAGAGCAAGGCGAAGCCAAATCCTGTTAACAGGCCAAACTGGGTGTCAGAAATACCCAGTTCGGGAACTAGATCTGGCCCCACCACAGCGAGCAAACCACGATCAACGAAGTTCATAATGTAAATGAGCGTCAGTGCAAACAGCACATAATTTCGATAACGCCTGGTACCAAAACCAGTATTTGCGTCTTCGTTAACTGCTGGCTCAGTCGGTGTGGTTGCCGTCATCGCTGCTATCCCCCCAAAGATGTGATTGGTATTTCGCTAATCTGTTGGAAGCCGTAGATGAGCTTGTTTGAGTTTTTTGCTCGGCTTCCAGGCACGAGATGATAACGGATTAATGTCACCAATTCAGTGATCGGCCTACATCAAGTGGATGAATTGGGCAGTGAAGCTTTACGGCGATTACCTGGGTATGTCACGAAGTGGGAGATTTGCCCACTTCGAACGATTACGCGGAAGCTAATCCGGCTGGTCGACTATCAGCAACAATCGACACCCGCTCACCGTAACGACTGTGAGGATGATAATCCCACACTGCATGGTGTTGTGTGCAGCGGTTATCCCAGAAGGTCAAGGTATTGGGCTCCCACTTGACCCGGCAGGTTAATCTTGGCGTCTCGGCAATGTGCCGGAACAGCATATCCAACAGTGCGCGACTTTCTTTAGGCGTTAGTCCTTTGATCCGTGAAGTGAATCCTGAATTAACGTACAAAACTTTTTTGCCAGTCTCTGGATGAACCGTGACCACTGGATGTTCATGACGCGGATAACCGCCTTCTGGTGGCGTCGATTTGTAGGAGCCAATATAGGGTAAAGCACCATCATGGATGGCAGTTAGACCCTCGAGAAATTGCTTCATAGGTTCAGAGAGTAATTCATATGCCAGATACATATTGGCCCACATGGTGTCGCCGCCGCCTACTTCAGGTGTCTCGGTGATGTAAAGCATAGAACCCATGGGCGGATATTCATCGCAGGTGACATCCGTGTGCCAGCCATCGCCAGCGGTATACGCGGAGTTAGCGGTGGTTTTTACCTGGAGAATCTCCTCATCACCAGTACCCAGGTGATTCATAGGGTGCACGTGGAGTTTGCCAAAGCGTCGACCAAAAGCTTTATGGTCTTCGCGGCTTAGATGCTGGTCGCGAAATACTAAAACCATATGTTTGTGGAAGGCATTTTGAATCTCGGCAAATGACTCATTGTCTAGATTCGCCAGGTCCACACCGCGAATCTCCGCGCCAATATGTGGTGTGAGTGTTGTTAGTTCCACAATACATCCCCCCTTATTTCCCCTTGAGCCCTCAGCCTAACCAAGTCGGCCCAGGGAATGAAGCTCTAATGCCAGGTTTAGTTGCTCCAGGCTGGCGGCCGCTTTTCACGGAACGCAGCCATGCCCTCTTCCGCCTCGCTAGATTCAAACATTTCGACACTCCAGCTTGAGGTGCGAGCAAACCCTTCCGACAGGCCTAGTTTAGGTACTTCTCGAATCAGCTTTTTGCATTCGGCAATGGCGTTTGGTCCACCTAACGCCAGCGCTTCCAGTTCCTTTTCAACCGCAGATTGCAGTGCTGAGCCCGGTACGGCCTGATGCACTAGACCGTACTTCACGGCCTCTGTACCAGAAAAACGCTGGCCATTTAAAAACAATCGTTTTGCCTGATGTTCACCAATCTTTGGAATCACCAGAACAGAAATGACCGCTGGGATCACACCAAGGCGCACCTCGCTAAAACTAAACTGTGCCGCTTCATCTGCGATGATGATGTCGCATGCCGCTAACAAGCCAATACCGCCGCCAAAAGCCGGGCCGTTGACCGCGGCTAACAGCGGTTTATTCGCTGCCAGCATGTACTCCAACACTTCTGCAAAGGGTATGGCCCTGCCGCCGCCGCTAATGGAAGCGCCTGGGGGGCTCTTTAAATCAGCACCGGCACAAAATGCTTTGCCATTGCCGGTAATCACGATGCTCCGTACAGCGTCGTCGTTAAGTGAGCTTTCAAGATGTTGGTAAAGCTCGTTAACCAGATCAGCGGACAGCGCGTTGCGGTTTTCTGGTCTGTCGAGGGTGATCCACGCGACCTGATCGCGTATCTCAAATTGGGTAGCAGTTAACGTCATAGATCTCGTTCGGCCCTGATTGCGGTTAAGGCCAGAGGCTAGCACAACCTGCGGCGCGCGAGGATGTTAGTCTGAGGACCCTGCCTCAGCGGGATCAAAAACCGTGAAGGTTTTACTAATGAGCTTGGCCTTATTGTGCCAGACCTCAAATACCCACTTTCCGGGGACAAGTTCCCACTCTTCATCAAAACCATAGCCGTGCAAATGGGGCTCGCCGACCTTGCGGCGATAGGTTTCTTTAGATTCGGTGTAGGTTTTACCGCGAGGTGCCTGTAAGCCAGGCTCAGGAAAGCGAATAATGGTCGTGAGACTGATGGGACGGTTTTTTGGCTTGGTATTAACCTGATATTCAAGACCAAACTGGGTGCCTAACACCATCGGAATCCGAGCCGTTGATTGTGTACCAACATTACTCTCCAATCGACAAGAACAACAAAAGTTCCAATAA
>JBKAGC010000301.1:0-3837 GCA_046290215.1 Pseudomonadales bacterium
GAAAGAGATGGTGGCCAACAGTAAGTTCAAGGACAGAGCCTTACTTTCACGGCAAACCGGTGATGATTGAACGCAATCATTACGCGTTAAGACTGTTCAATGGCGACGTGGGCATTTGTGTCCAGCGTGGCCAGCGTATTGAAGTGGCCTTTCGCGGTATCGACGGCAGCATCGAATATTTTTTGCCGTCCCGTTTACCCCAGCATGACACCTGTTTCGCCATGACGGTACACAAATCCCAGGGTTCTGAATTCGATCAAGTTTGCCTGGTTCTACCAGACACCAGCCAGGAAGAATTTATCAGTCGTGAGCTGGTTTACACTGGTGTTACCCGCTGCCGACAACACTTAACACTGTTTACCACCCAGCCTTTAACCAATAGTCGCCCACATGAGCGTATTAGTGGTTTGCGGCGCCAGTTTGAAATAGCCACGGATCCGGTGACACCATCAACTTCCACTGAAGCAACCACTGGCAATCACCCAGATGACGAGAGTCAGCTTGATCTATTCTAAGATTCCCTTGGCAACTCAAGGTGTTGGCACCGGACCTTAAGCCAGAACGTAAAGTCACTTCGCAACTATCGCGGTAAAAAAACACATAAAATTCCGTGATTTATGCGGATAATTTCTAGAAAAAAAGCTTATTAGCTATTGAAATTTTTAAAAAAATCGCCATTATTGCGCATTCCAAACCAACCCCCCTTTTTGTTCGATTTATCCACTGGAGACGTGTGTGGTTCAAAGCGCTATTGATGTAGATGTATGGAAAGAAATTGCGATCAGCAAACAGATGCTGATCCGTTCCGCCACCGATGCCCTGGGATTAGACCCAGAGTGCTCGGAAGAGGAATTCAAAGCTGCGCTTGAAAAAGGACTCAAAGAGATCGCTGCTGCCGATACCAAAGTCGCCACAGCAAAAGTTGAAATTCAGCAAACTATCGATGATTTGACTGAAAACCTTGAGACCACGCAGAAAACCTTAAAAACCACGAATGAAGAGCTCGCTGCAGCGAAAGCTGAAATCGAAAAACTGCGCGGTGTCATTGATGCTGATCGCAAGGTTTCTTCTGAAGAGATCAAAAAGCTTAAAAGTCAGGTAGACGAGAAGTCCAAGGCGCTGAAAAACGTCAACACCATTCTCGGTGACACGCCACAAAACATGGCGAAGAAGATCAAAGCGCTGAACAAAAAGAAGCACGAAGACACCACTGCGAAGAAGCGCATTGAGGACGAGCTAAAGAACGTCAAAAAAGACCGTACAGAAAAGTCGAAAAAAGCCGAGGCGAAAGAAGCTCAAGCAAAGACCATTCTTAAAGGTTACAAAGCGCTCGAAACCTACTGTGATGAACAGTACGACAAACTCAAAGAGCTAGTGGAAGACGAAAAGACCTTGACGACACCACCACGTCTTGAAGAAGACGTTTACTCAGACCTCGAAAGCTAGGTTAGCGTCTGAACCACTCCGGGCAGCACTCGCAACCCACTCATAACCCAAAGGTAAAGGGTCAATATGAAAATCTGGGTTGACGCCGATGCTTGCCCGGTGGTGATTAAAGAAATTCTTTACCGCGCCGCGATGCGTGAAGAAATCACCACCACCCTGGTAGCGAATCAATTTCTCAGCGTACCTAAATCCCCATTTCTTAAAGCCTTGCAAGTTCAGCAAGGTTTTGATGTTGCCGACAATGAAATTGTCCAGCGCTGCGAGGCCGGAGATATCGTCATCACTGCTGACATTCCGTTGGCAGCAGAAATCGTGGCCAAGTCTGCTCATGCGCTAAACCCCCGCGGCGAGCTATACACCGCCGAGAACATTAAGGGGCGGCTAAATATGCGCGATTTTATGGATACCATGCGCGCCAGTGGTATGGAGTCCGGTGGCCCGCCGCCACTGAATAAAAAAGATCGCCAGCAGTTTGCAAACAATCTCGACAAGCTCATTCATCAAAACAAATAACGAGCACAAAAAAAGGGGCCTACTCCTCCCACAAGAAGTAGACCCCCAAGGCACCGCACTTTGGCGGTATGGGCAAACCTAGCGAGTTGCCAGTGGCGAGCGCATATCCACCTCGAATGACATCACCACCCGGCGATCAAAAAAGTGACCATCTGGAGAACCTGGCTCTGATACTGGTTGGCTTTCGCCAAACGCCTGGGTAATCACCTGGGTTCGCTTCACGCCATGGCTCAGCAGAAACGCTTTGACGACCGCTACTCGTTCTTGAGAAAGCTTTAAGTTGTAACTTTCGTCACCGCGGCGATCGGCAAAACCTGATAGCACCACGCTGGTGTCGGGATTGCGGGCCAGCAGCTTCGCAACATCATTTAGCTGGTTTTCATAATGTTGCTCGATTTGGCTAGATGCCGTCTTAAACTGAATGGGTAATTGTCGCTTTTGAAAATCGCTGCTTTTCGCCAGCAGCGTATCGATATCCTGATTTAGCTCAACGATATATCGCTCAAGATCGTCCGCCACACCTTTCAAGCGCTCATTCTCACTGACCAATTCAGCTCGCTGCTCCTGCTCAATCCGACGGTGGCCCCAGAGCTTACCGAGCACGCCGCCACCGAGAATGGCACCTGCCCCAGCGCCTACCGGACCTGCCACAGCGGCACCGACGAGAGCACCGCCAAGGGCACCGCGCTGTTCCTCACGTTTTGTGTTGAGCTCATCGGCAAAAGCCGGTTGAGCCAGTGCAGTAACCAGAGCGCCTGTTAAGATAGCTGCTTTCATATTCATGGGATTTCCTTCCTGTTTAAGTCAATTTGGGTGATGCATCGCAATGCTTGATTCACGATGTTTATTAAACGCAAAGATTCAGGCATCTTTATTGAGGAATCAGGGCAATGCTCTGATCAAATGTGGCAGGAATATGGCAAGCAGGCTGGTAGAAGGCATTTGAGTTACAAAATCGCAATTGTTGAAGATCAACCCGACCTCAGGGACAACTACGCTGACGTGTTTACCGATCACGGCTATCAAGTTAGCGCTTATGCTAACCGCAGCGCTGCAGAGTCTGCGTTTAGCGAAGCGCTACCAGATCTGGCGGTAATTGACATTGGTCTAGGCGATGAGCCTGAAGGAGGATTTAGTCTCTGTCAGTGGCTGAGGCAGCGTTCCAATACCGTACCCATTATTTTTCTCTCGGCCAGGGACAGTGACCTGGACATTGTTAGCGGCTTGCGTATGGGTGCCGATGATTACGTGACCAAGGACATGAGTTTGCCGCACCTATTGGCGCGCGTCGGCGCGCTATTTCGGCGCATTGAACTCTTGAGTAAAGCCAGCACCGAACAAACCGCCACCGCAGAACAAAGCATCCAGTTGGGACATCTGCGCCTTGATGATAAGCGCTTCACCACCCACTGGCAGGACCAGTTGATTGAACTGACCTTGACGGAGTTCTGGATGATCCATGCCCTGGTGCAAAATCCAGGTCATGTGAAAAAGCGCCAACAGTTGATGCAAGATGCCCATATCTATGTGGATGACGCCACAATCACCTCACATATCAAACGCATTCGGCGCAAATTTCAAAAGATCGATCCGAACTTTGACTGCATCGAAACCGTGTACGGCCTGGGCTATCGGTGGCGCGCTTAATGAGGCGACGTCAGAGCCGCGGTGCCATTAGCGTCCGCACAGCATTTTTGCTCCCCTGTTTGCTGCTCTTGAGTTTGCCCTTGAGCCAAACCTGGCAGTTGGAAAAGACCCTCGAAGAACTAGATAGAAGGCAAATTGAAGACCACAAGGCCGTACTGACAACACTGCGCAATCTAGTGGCCAGCGACCTATCTTTGCTTGGCAATGAAACGGTGCTGAACAAGAGTTTCG
>JBKAGC010000302.1:0-3832 GCA_046290215.1 Pseudomonadales bacterium
GTCATCAAGCTCAAGATCCATATCCACCGGGCCAGCAGCGCCAGCCAGAGTACCGGTTAAGGCTTCAAGGTCGCTATCCACGTCTTCAGAGAAAAAGATGGTGTAGTTCACGCCAAGGCCAATGTATGGCTGAAACTTCTGACCGGTGCCACCCATAGGGTAATAGTTTAATGACAGTGTAGGTGGCAATTGTTTTACCTTACCTGCATCCACTTCTAAGCCTGGAGTAAAACCGTTTAAGTCAGCAGTGATTTCGTGGCTAAATGGTGTTGCCGCAAGTAGTTCCACACCCCAACGTGGGTTAACCATATAGTTGATGGTTAAACCCAACTGGGTCTCAACATCCGCTTCAGCTTCCGTACCGGGAATCGGCGCGACCCCAAGTGCTGGAATGGCAATGCCATCGCTAGATGAGCCTGGTGCCACATTGGCCAGACCGGCACGCATAAACCACTGCCCGGCCTCAAACGCCATGGCACTTTGTGCTGCAAAAATAGTGACTAACGCAAGGATTAATCGAAGTTTCATCGTCCGCCCTCCTGGACTTAGGGTGTTATTTCTATTTACAGATTGTATTTAAGCGCGGACTCGCATCACCTGTATTGATGCAGGTCAAGTTTCTGTTCGATACCCAAATTCGCCGATCGAAACACCAGGTCAGAAGGCGATACACCACTGAAGCAGCAGTTCGTCTCTTTCTCGTCTCTTTCTCGTCTCTTTCGTTGCACAGGAACATTCACTTAGAATGTGCCGGCATTAGGGGGACTATCATGAAAAAACTATTAATCATCATCGCCATTGCGGTGTTGGCCGCTGTTGTTTGGCATGTGATGCAACCAGAAGAGCCGGTTGCAGCGCCAAAGGTTGCGGATGAAGGCACAAAACGTAACGTCACCAATGGAGAAATCATCGGCTATCGAGAAAATTCAGACGTTGCTGCCTGGCTCGGCATTCCATATGCCGAGAATCCTTCAGGTAACTTACGCTGGCGGGCGCCTAGGCCACCCCAGCCATTTGTCGAAACTTTTGCCGCTCTTAACCCGGGCCCTTACTGCGCGCAAAATGCCAGCATGCTGGTGGGTGCGAGCGACGATGAACTTGGTAAACCCGCTGGCAGTGAAGGTTGTTTGACGCTAAATATCTGGAGCCCTGTAGATGCTGAGCCTGGCAGTTTGCCCGTGATGTTCTGGATTCACGGTGGTGGTAATTCAATCGGCACCGGCGGTAGCGACAACTACAACGGCACCAATCTCGCCAGCCGTCATGACGTGGTTGTGGTGACCATCAATTATCGTCTCGGTCCGTTCGGATGGTTTAGTCACCCGGCACTCCATACCGGCGATGCTGCCGACGATTCTGGCAACTTTGGCACTCTGGATATCATCGCCGCCCTCTCCTGGGTGCAAAGTAATATCACTGCATTTGGTGGTGACCCAGACAATGTGACGATCTTCGGTGAGTCTGCAGGAGGCGTGAACGTCCTAACCATGATGGCCTCACCTCTGGCGGAAGGCCTATACCACAAAGCCATTGTGCAAAGTGGCGGCTTGTTTGTCAGCCCTCTAGCCCAGGCGCAAAACTACCATGATGATGCCAACGCGCCAGGACACAAGAACAGCTCCCGGGAAATCGTTAACAAGCTGCTGGTTAAAACCGGTCTTGCCGCTGACTCTGAGGATGCCCGGCAACGTCAGAACGATATGTCCGAAACCGAGATAAAAGAATTACTCTACAACCAGTCCGCCGCTGGTATTCTGGCCTTGTACAATGATGGTGAATCCGTCGGTGGCATGTTGGACATGCCCGCTGTTCTGGGCGATGGCTACGTCTTGCCGAAATCAATCACGACCGTTGACTTATTCTCTGATCACGAGAATTACAACGTGACACCTGTGATGCTCGGCACCAATCGCGATGAAGTGAGACTCTTTATGATGCTCTCTGGCGAGCCCATGGACACATTATTTGGCATTCCTTATCGGCTCAAAGACAAGCAAGCTTACGTTCGCGACAGCGGCTACGGCAGTGACTATTGGAAAGCGACCGGCGTTGATGAAATCGCCATGAACCTGAGCAAAGCACAAACTGAGGGCGTGTATGCCTATCGTTTTGATTGGGATGAACAGGCACCGGTGTTTGGCTTCGACTTGAGCACTGCCTTAGGTGCAGCCCACGGTCTGGAAATTGGTTTTGTGTTCGGCAATTTCACAACGTCATTCTTTGGCGCTCCGGCAGAGGAAGACCTGCCTGCTCGAGATGCACTATCCGACGCCATGATGTCTTACTGGGCGGAGTTTGCCTACAACGGTAATCCGGGCCAGGGACGAGCTGGAGATCTACCAACATGGACTACCTGGCAAAATACCCCAGCAGATGCGAACCGCTTATTGGTGTTAGACAGCCAAAACGATGCTGGGATACGTATGGAACCAACACTGATCACCAGAGATTTAGTCAAGCAGCGCTTCCTGGCGGATACAAGTTATCCCGACCAGGCTAGTTACTGCGCCGCTTACCAACAAATCTTCCGCATGGACGGTTTTGACGAGGCAGAGTATGCAACCCTCGGTGAGGGCGGCTGCCAGCCATGAACTACGTCACTCTCGCCATCCCATTTTTCATATTGCTTATGGCAGTGGAGTGCCTTTACGGTCACTTCCGCTCTAATCAGACTTACCGCTTAAATGACACAATCAATAGCCTGCAAATGGGCACCCTGAGCCGTCTGGTGAGCATCTTGAAATTAGGTTTCTCCGGGGTGGTATTTGCCTGGCTCGTGAGTCTGTTTGGCATCGAGACCATCGCCACCGATTCCATTTGGGTTTGGCTTGCGGCGTTTATCGCTTATGACTTTTGTTACTACTGGAAGCACCGCTTTGGTCATGAATGGCGCATCATGTGGGCTTCCCATGCCGCCCACCATCAGAGTGAAGAGTACAACCTCAGCACCGCGCTGCGGCAAACGGGCACCGACTACATTGGTTTCGTCTTTTACCTGCCGCTTTATCTAGCCGGTCTGCCAGTGGAGGTTGTTGTTACCGTCGGCAGTTTAAATCTGATTTATCAGTTCTGGGTTCACACCGAGCATGTACGAACCCTGGGTCCATTGGAATGGATCATGATTACGCCCTCTAATCATCGTGTGCATCACGCCAGAAACCCGGACTATATTGATCGTAACTATGGCGGCGTGTTTATTATCTGGGATCGCCTGTTTGGTACGTTTCAACCAGAGTTAGCTGAGCAACGCTGCGTTTATGGCATCACTAAAGGTCTGAAAAGTTGGAATCCAATCTGGGCTAACTTCCATGTGTGGTACGAAACATTCCAAATCAGCCTGCGGACAAAAAACATTGGCGATAAGTTTCGCGTCTGGTTCAAAGGCCCGGGCTGGTATCCAGAAGACATGCAGCCGACGGAGCAGACTGACTGGCAGTATGCCAAGTTTGACCCGAGCATCGATCGCTTTTCCGGTTGGTACAGCTTTTTTAACTATTGGGTGCTCACTGGCGCCTCACTAGGGCTGTTGGCAATTCAGAATGACTTGCCGCGATATTATGCGCTTCTGGTATTTGCCTGGTTGTGCTTTTCATTCTACAGCCAATGCTGCTGGCTCGAGGCCCGCACCTCTGCGTTAAGACTTGAAACCATACGTCTTATCAGTATGGCGCTGCTGCTAGTACTCGGCGCGAATGTCGGCCTGGACCAGATGATTATCAACGTCTTCTCTGCCTACTGTGTAATTGCAGCACTTTTAGTGGGCGCTTACAGTCTAAACCTCAAAGCGCCAATGGCCGCGGGATAAGGCAAGTGTTGCCAGCCCGTGGCAGCC
>JBKAGC010000303.1:0-3817 GCA_046290215.1 Pseudomonadales bacterium
GGCCGGTGAGGTGATGCTCGGGGACATTCCAAAAACTGAGGCCAGCACTAGCGATGACTTCCAAACCTTGCTGTCCTGGGCTGATAAATATCGGCGTTTACGGGTCCGTACCAATGCCGACACTCCGGAAGATGCCCGCCGGGCTCGCGAACTAGGGGCCGAGGGTATTGGCTTATGTCGAACCGAGCATATGTTTTTTGCTGCCGAGCGGATTCGCCAAATGCGCGCCATGATTCTCGCGGAAACCAGCGAGGAACGCGCCGCGGCATTAGAGCACTTGTATAAGTACCAGTACGAAGACATGTTTGCGCTGTATAAAGAAATGGATGGTTTGCCCGTGACCATTCGCTTGCTTGATCCCCCGCTGCACGAATTCCTACCCAACACCCAGGAAGATATTGAGCAGACGGCCGCGAACGTTGGTAAACACGTTGAGAAAGTGGCAGCCATCATTGAGGATCTGGAAGAAGTGAACCCTATGCTGGGTTTCCGTGGCTGTCGTCTCTCGGTGGTATTCCCAGAGATTACCCGCATGCAGGTGCGAGCGATTATTAATGCAGCGGCGGATGCTGGCGAACAAGGTATTAAAGCCCTGCCTGAAATTATGATTCCGCTGGTGATCAACGTGCGAGAAATTCGCTTGATCAACGACATCATTGAAAACACCATTCATGAACTGGTGAAACAGCGCACGATCTCGGTGCCCTACAAGATTGGCACCATGATGGAAACCCCGCGCGCTTGTCTGGGTGCTGATCGCCTGGCACCGGCGGTGGAGTTTATGAGTTTTGGCACCAACGATTTAACCCAGATGACCTACGGGTTTTCCCGTGATGACGCCGGTAAGTTTATTCCCTCATACCTGGATAAGAAGCTGATCGAAAACGACCCGTTTGTGACCCTGGACCAACGGGCGGTAGGTCGCCTGGTGAAAATGGCCATTGGCGAATCCACAGCGGTGAAAAAAGGTATTAAGTACGGCATTTGTGGTGAACATGGCGGTGACCCAAGGTCCATTCGTTTCTGCCATGAAATTGGCCTCGATTATGTTTCCTGTAGTCCGTACCGCGTGCCTGTGGCGCGCATTGCCGCTGCCCAGGCTAACGTCGAGAGTCAGCTGTAACCGCTTGTTATGCGGCTGATTCGTTTACTCAAGCAGGATCTCGCGAAAGAAGTTGACGATTGGCTCGCAGATGACCTGATTGATGAGTCACAGCGGGATCGTATTCTCGCCCGCTACGGTATCACGCCGGGGGAGAGCCAGCCGCTTGGTTACACCATGCTTATGGGCCTGGGGATGTTGTTCGTCGGCCTCGCGTTAATCACATTAATTGGCGCAAACTGGCAGGACATCCCAAGATATGTGCGTACCCTGGGACTCATCAGTCTGACCACGGCGACGCATCTGTCGGGTTGGTTCTATCTAAAGCGCGGTGACGAAAGCAAAGCACTGGGCTTAATCTTTCTTGGCAACCTGTTTTATGGTGCGTCGATCATTCTTATCGCACAGATATTCCACCTGGGAGAACATATGCCCGATGGTGTGTACTTCTGGGCGTTGGGTTGTTTGCCTATGGCTTTGCTCACCGGTAGCCGTCTCATCGCGCTGCAAATGTTGGCTCTAGCGTTTATCTGGTTGTTTATGGAAGCGAATCTCGGCTTCCTGCCGGTGACCTTCCCCCTCTTTCTCGCCGCCGCGCTATATGTTCTATCCGTCCGGGCCAGCGTCACTTTGTTCCTGGCAGTAGTTAGTGGCACTTTTCTTTGGCTGGAATATCTTGCAGCGTGGTTCTGGTCCACTGGCTGGCGCTTGTCCTTTTCAGAGGAACATCTTGTGTTAACCGCCAGCCTGTTCGCCCTCGCCTACAGCGCTGCCCATTGGTTAATCCAGCGGCAGGAAGTGGCACTTCAAGACTACGGCGCGATTCTGGCCGCATGGTGCTTGCGGTTTGTTTTGGTGTTGATGTTGGTTTTATCATTTGCACCTCCCTGGGAGGAACTGCTTCGGGCCGATTGGTATCACTGGTCATCCCTGTTAATAATTTCGACACTGATATGGGCAGCAGCCTTGTATCTTGGCTACCAGGCAAAACACTATGGGTCCCTGTTGGCTTTTGCCGCGTTGCTCATCCTCAGCGCTGCGGGACTGGCACTGTTAAACGGCGCGGTACATGCCCCCCTATTCCAGGCGACTTATAATCTGGTGATCATCGGGTTAGGTATCTGGCTCATTATTCAGGGCGTACAGCAACGCATTGGTCACTATTTCTGGTCCGGTATTGTTGCCATTCTCGCAGTGGCGCTGTTCCGCTACTTTGATCTGATTGGCAGTTACATTGGTGGCTCATTGCTGTTTTTGACCATTGCCGGGATCCTACTTGGCGCGGCACGTTATTGGCGAGCCCTGGAGCATGGCAATGAATAACCAGCAACGTGGTTTGGCCTTATTGCTCGCCATCGGTTTGCAGGTAGCGGTGCTCGCCGGCATGTTGGTGAATTCGTCTTTGCCGCTCTGGGCGGGCGATGAGATCAAACTACGAACCACGCCGATTGATCCCCGCTCGTTGTTCCGAGGCAATTACGCCAGGTTAAACTATGAGATTTCCACAGTGCCTACCGGCAGCCTCACCGGTCGATTTATTCGTCATGGTGAGGTGGTCTATGTTCGGCTTAAGCAAGCACCAGATGGTGTCTTCGAGTACGCCGATATTGTTCTCGAAAAACCCCAGACTGGCACCTTTATTCGCGGTCGTTATCAAAATTCCAGCTTCGGTATCGCAGACCAAATCGACGTTGAACAATTCAATATTGAGTACGGTATCGAAGCGTATTTCGCACCGGTAGACGAGGCTCTCGCCCTGGAGCGCGAACTTCGCAGCGGCGGAGCAATTGCCACTGTGATGCTGTTGGGTAACGGTCAGTCAGCACTAAAATCGATTAGTGCCGAGACGCGGTAGAATCCATTGTCATCTCACCATAACTTTCACCATAGCGATATAAAGGAGTTCACATGGCTTTTAACGGTTTTCATCATGTTGCGGTACGCGTAAAAGACCTCGATAGTGCGGTCGAAAAATGGACCACGCAATTTGGTCTGGAATGCGAACGACGCACGGAAAACGAGGCCCTCGGTATTAAACAGGCCTGGTTAAAAATGCCGGACGGCAGCTACTTCGAATTGGTGGCGCCTTTAAACGACGATTCGCCCATTGCCAAAGCCCTTGAGAAAAATGGCGAGGGCTTACATGCCGTATCAATGAACGTCGGTGATGCGAAAGGCTTAATGGCTAGCATGGGTGAGCAAGGCGTTGCTTTTGCAGGACCGTTTGTCCATCCCAAGTCATCCAACGGTGTATTGATTGGCATGACCGAGGCGTAGTACTTGCCAACGGTTAGCGGCGAATGCCTGGACTTTCCAGTTTCAGGTTCGCCGCTCGCCATTTGAGATAGAGTTCTAAGCCCACATAGGTTTCTGAGCCAGGCGCTAGCACAACGGCGCGGATGCCTTGATCACAGTCCTGCAACCGTCGATGCAGAGAACCCAGGGTTTGCCATTCATTGCGGTAGGCAGGGAACGCATTTGGATGCCCCTGACTGATTCGGTCACCTCGCAGCATTTTGCCCCAGTTGTCATCATGGCATTGATTACACGCCAGGTTGAGTTGGCCCTTCCGCTGGAAAAAGTAGTCTCGGCCCATTTGAAACGCACTTGCCTCGGCACCATCAATATTAACCTCATAAGACATGCCTCGGGCCTGATGACTTAAGTAAGCCGTTAAAGACAGCATGGCTTCAGACTCGTACACCAGAGGTTTGC
>JBKAGC010000304.1:0-3806 GCA_046290215.1 Pseudomonadales bacterium
TCGAGCCCATGACATACATCTGGGCATGGCAGGCTCCGGCGTGTGCACCTGATCGGCACACTTCTTCCATAATCACCGCTGCTTCTCGCACCCCTAGTCCAGCACCACCGTACTGCTCTGGGATTAGCACCGTAAGAAAACCCGCTTTCGTTAGTTCCTGGACAAACTCTGTGGGATAACCCCTGGAACGATCCAGTTCCAACCAATAGTCTTCTCCGTAGTTCGCACAAAGTTGGCGTACAGATTGGCGTATTTCATTGAGTTCAGCGGTTTCAGTCACAACACTTTCCGGTTTATACAAACACCGGATTTTAGCGTCTTAGGCGTCGGTCGCCCAGCGCTGGAGGACTTCGGTTAAGCGGCTGACCTGCACGGGCTTGGACACATAATCATCCATCCCAGCATCCAGGCATGCATCCTTATCCCCACCCATGGCATTTGCTGTCATGGCAACAATCGGAATTCGCTCAGTATGTTTTTGTAGCTCCCGGCGCCGGATATCCATGACCGCTTCGATGCCGTCCTTTTCCGGCATACGAAGGTCCATAAAAATCAGGTCGTATTCTTCCAGCCCAGACATGTCTACGGCTTCAACACCGTTTTCAGCAATGTCGACGCGGCAGCCCTGTTTGGTCAACATGCGAGAAATTACCTTTTGATTCACTACATTGTCTTCTGCCAAAAGGATCTTAATGCCATCAAACACCTCTTGTTTATCCACGGTGCGTTGTTGGGCCGGCGCTTCCTTTTGGCCACGATGAAGATGCTCAATCAATTCTCGATCATCTATGGGCAGTTTCATAAAGTGCCGGGTGCCAGTTTCCTGGTGCATTTGCTTGCGCTTGGAGCCTATAGAGGTGAGCAATATTGCTTTGAAGTTGCGTTCTTGTGCCCGAACACGCTGCACCAATTCGGGATCAACCTCATCGGCGAGAAAACCAATCACACCGGGCTGAGCAAGTTTATGCTCCAGCTCAGCCACATGACCACAAACCTCTGCGCTGACCTCGCAACTTGCCAGTTTCACAGCCAGATTCTCGGCAATTGCTTCGTCGTGATGCCAGATCACCGCTTTAGTGCCGCTAAAACGATCTCTTAAAATCGGATTGTATGCCACATCATCCACAGGGAACGCGACCTTAAACCAGAAACGCGTGCCCACTCCAGGCTCACTTTCCACACCGATCTCTCCCCCCATTAATTCAACCAGTTGCTTGCTGATGGCTAAACCTAATCCGGTACCACCATATTTACGAGTAGTAGATGCATCAGCTTGTTGGAAGGAATCAAACAACTGCTCATGCAGATGTTTCGGTATGCCGATCCCCGTATCTATGACAGATATCTCGAGGCACTGACGCTGCTCGCCAAAGACAGGTTCGTTGTCGGAGCGGACCTGAATGGTGACGCTACCTGCCTCAGTAAATTTCACCGCATTGCTAACCAGATTCAATAGAATCTGCTTGATCCGACCAGCATCACCATAGATTCGGTGGGCAACGAGCAGCGGGAAGTCCAGCAACAGTGGGACATTACTAGATGCTGATTTGCTCTGACTAATTTCCAAAACGTCGTTGATAACCGTGCGCAGGTCAAACAATTCGATTTCAACTTCAAGTTTACCGGCGTCGATTTTCGAATAATCCAGAATGTCATTAATGATGGTTAGCAGCGCCTGGCCAGATGAGTGTATGATGCGCGCGGTTTCATATTGCTCATCGTTTAGGCCGGTATCCAGCAGCAATTGCGCCATACCAAGAATGCCATTCATGGGCGTACGAATTTCATGACTCATGGTGGCAAGAAACTCCGTCTTAGCCTTGGCCGCAGACTCGGCGCGCTCTTTGGCGTAAACAATTTCCTTTTCAAATCGCTTCCGTCCGGCAATGTCTCTGAACACCACCACGTGCAATACCTGATCCACCAGCCTTGCTTCGCTCACGGCAAATTCAATGGGCACTACCCTACCGTGACCATTCTCAAGTTCTGCCTCGCGAGTAATCCTATCCGCCAGTGACGACCAGGAGTTGAGTTGATAACCCTTCAATTGAAAATGCGACAGTACTTCTTGACCTAACATTTCTTCCCGGCTGCGGCGGAAAATAGCCAGCGCTTTGGGATTGATATTGGTGACCAGACCTTGTTCATTGATGGTGATGATGCCATCGGCAACATTTTCCAGAACCGCACCCAGGTAGGAAATCTGATTTTGCAGTTCACGTTGCGCAAGCTTTCGCTCTGTGATGTTACTGGTGGTACCCGAGAGTTTTATGGCTCTGCCGGCAGCATCTCGTTTCACCATGCCCCTGGCTTGAATCCACACCAGCTTACCGTTCGGTCCACTCAAGCGATACTCATTGAAGTACTCAGTGCCAGTGCCGCAGATAGTATCATCGATCGTTTGTTGGACCCGCTCCCGGTCTGCCTCATGCACATAACGCATAGCAGTCATACCGTTGCCTTTGGTCTCCTCTGGGGACACGCCAAGCCAACGGGCAACCGTGGGTGTTGTTTCAAAGCGATCTTTGAGAATATCCCATTCCCAAATATCAGTCTCAGAACCGCGTAAGGCTCTCCGGTATCGGTCACGAATTGATTCTTCAACTTCTCTAAGACGGTTCTTTTGAGTTTGGTCACGGCCAACAAAAATCAGCTGGTTACCGCCTTGCAATAAACAGTGTGAGTCGAGGTCGTACTCGCTGCCATCACGTCGAGTGAGCAGCTGGTTGATGGGATGAATACCAACCGCTTGCGATGTCTGGGCAAGCTCCGCTACTCGAGCCACACCACCTGACAAAAACTGCTCAGCAGGAAGCCCTCGAAGTTCGTCCAGAGAGTAATAAAGGTTTTTAAGGGCGGTATTGTTCGCATACAACAAAGCGCCAGTTTGAACAGAGAAGATCAAAATTTCCTGTCCAATGGTGCCAACGAAATCCATGATAATTTCTGACAAATCTCGCTCTGCCACCTTTTCAGTCACATCGCGAATTATCCCGCTAAAGCACCAATTAGCGTCATCCACTGCACCATTGCCCTGACCTCTGATGTTTAACCAACGTGGGTTTCCCGAGGCGTCGCGAATCTCTATTTCGTCATCCAGCTCCGAGAGATCATGGCTTTGCAGCCAATCGAGTCCAGTTGTTCTTGTCTGAAGTTCAAAAAGGTCTCCAATACTGGCGAAGTGATCCACTGGATAACCGGTCAGGTCTGCGATTTTTGGACTGATAAAACTTAAAGCACCATCGCGATTACCGATTTGAAAGACACAATCAGGTAAATTCAGCAGCACGTCAGAAACATCTGCAGGCGCGAGGGGGCGAGACTTTGTTGGCACCATGGAGGCATTGTATAAATGGGCAATCTGAATTAAGTATAGACGCTATTTTTTGATCAGCCGGACTAGAATCACTGAAATCTAGCCGCTGTAATGGAGAGAAAAAAATGACCCAACAATCACCTCCCAGCCCCCAGCAGTGGCAAGTGGGTGACGTCAAAATCACCCGAATTGTCGAACTCGAAGCCACCGGAGGCAGCCGTTTTATTTTGCCCGATGCGACTCCGGAGGCCGTTCGCGAAATTCCCTGGTTACAACCGCACTTTGCTAATGCCGAGGGTAAACTGATAATGAGCGTGCATGCTCTGGTATTAGAGGTGGGAGACCAGCTAATCGTGGTGGACACCTGTATCGGCAACGACAAAGAGCGTTCTAATCCCTCCTGGAATAAGCTGCAATTGCCATTCTTACGGGATTTTGCAGATGCTGGCTTTGACCGGATGCAGGTTGATACGGTGCTCTGCACCCACCT
>JBKAGC010000305.1:0-3756 GCA_046290215.1 Pseudomonadales bacterium
CGGACGAACAATACGAATACATTGAGCAGGTACTGGCGGAAAATGAAGAGGTGCGCTGGACCTTCCTCTTCATGCACCAACCGCTTTGGTAACGATCTGGACAGTGTCTGGTATCACGATCTTCAGGCAGCTTACGATATCAATGACAACATCAATGTTTACTTCGGTATCAACAACGTCTTTGATGAAGATCCAGAAGTATTGGGTCAGTCTACCAATTACGGTGCTACTGGTCTAAATACCGCGCCTGAAGCGTACGACGTTCTTGGACGTCGCTACTATGCAGGCATCAGTGTTGATTTCTAAATCAACTGCTGAATTAGCGAGAAAAGGAAAGGCCGCGCATTGCGCGGCCTTTTTTTGTTCGGGTAAAATCTCCGCACCTTGTTGGAGCCTCTTATGAAATTCCCGATCGCAGTTTTTGCCCTGGTCTTACCTCTACTAAGTTATCAGGCGCACGCTGCCGATATACGTCCCGAGCTGGAAAAATGCCGTGCCATGGATAGTATGGCGTATCGACTGCAGTGCTACGATGAGTTGGTGGACGGCCTCAGGGAATCTAGAATCAGCACCCATGTACCTGATCCGGTTGCGCCGGCCCGCCCGCCGGTGGTTGCGCAACCTGCCGCACCAGCGCCGACGACTCGGCCAACCGCACCCCAGGCTGTGATTGAGCAAGAAAAGGTTAATCCTGAAGATTTGTTTGGCAAGGCCGATGATGAACTAAAACGCGAGTTAGAGATCGACACCGTAGATAAGATTGCTAGCGAAGTGACGCAGGTGAAAATCGCCCCGAATAAAGAGTATGTGGTTTACCTTGCTAACGGCCAGGTGTGGCGTCAGAAAGACAAGATCGGCAAATGGCGAATCAAAGTTGGCGAGCGGGCGATTATCGAGAAGGCGACATTGGGCTCTTTTTTGATGCGTTCGGACGCGAGAAAACGCAGCGTGCGAGCCGAGCGGCTGCGCTAGCTAGCGTTTAGGTCGCGGCGCGGAGCAGATTGCTAACAACTCTCTCGAGGTGAGTGAGGGAGTTGCAAACCTCAGTTTGATGACAGCAAGGCGCGTACTTCTTCATTTCTGCATCACCCACTGTCCAGCTTGATTTGGGCTCTGGATTTAACCAGATCACCTGCTTGGACTTATCGTACATCTCTTTGAGAATTTCCGATTTGGAATCGCCATAGTTATTGCGCGCGTCGCCAAGAATGATGATGGTGGTCTTGTTGTCCACATCTTTAAGTACATGGCTCTTGAAGTCTTCAAGCATCTGGCCGTAGTCAGTAGAACCGTTGCCGTAGTCGCGCATAGTTCTCGCCATGGCTTCCTCTAGCCCGGCGTTTTCAAATAGCTGAGTCACCTCGCCGAGATCTGAAGAAAATGCGAAGGATCTTACCTTCGGTAGCACTTCTGAAAGGCTATAGAGGAACATCAGCAGGAATCTTGAGTAGTTGCTAACGGAACCACTCACGTCGCAAATGCACATGACCTTGGGTCTGTCTACTTTAGAGGCTTTCCACTTGAGGTCGAAAAACATGCCGTCATATTGCATGTTGTGGCGCAAGGTTTTGCGAATATCTAACTGGCCACGCTTGGTGGTTTTGCGCCTTTTCGAGTGAATAGAAATCAGCTTCTTGGCCATCTTAAAGACGATCTCTTGGACGTCTTTAAAGTTTCGTTTCTCCAGGCTAGACAATTTAACCTTGCGCAAGAGTTCCTCACGCAGCTCTTTGCCCTGTTCATCTGCGTGGAGGAAGAATTGTTTCTCCACATAGTCGCGGACTCGTTCCCGCAGCATTTCCCGGGCGCGGCCAAGTTTGTTGGCGAGGGTTTTTTCCGCCACACCACCTTCACCTTGCAGGTCCGAAATTTCTTCATTGAGTCCTTTCAAACCCATCTGGTCCATGATCTTGCGCGTGTATAGACCTTTTTGCGTGAACACCACAATCTGGTTCACTTCTACAGCGCGGCCGGCTTCCACCATGGCGATGGTCTGATCCGTGCGACTACCTTCAGTGAGAAGTTTGCCTAGCTCTGATTGCGCTTGAAGGTCAGAGACATCCGTTTCGTTCTCTGTTTCACCGCCGGCACTACCGCCGCCGCCCTGGCCGCCACCTTGGCCGCCGCTATTTTGACCTTCGCCCTGTTGATCGGCATCGAAGTCGCCATCGTCAAAGTCTTCCTCAGCTGCAGCTTGATCCAGATTCTCATCATTAGAAGCGTTGAACTTATCGATGGTAAAGAAGCGATCAAAGCAGTCCTGGAATGCGGCTTTTTCTTCCGGGTTTTTCGCCAGCACCATGGACAGTGAATCTTTCAAAAACTCGCGATCCTGGACGCCAACAACATTCATGCATTCCATGGCATCCAGGGTTTCTGCAGGGGAAACCTTAATGTCTGCATTGCGCAGAACCTTAACAAAGTCGACTAAAGTGCTGTTGAGCACGGGCCTTAGCCTTCCTTCAACGCTTTGTTGGTCACGCTTTGCAGTTCTGCTTCAACGGTTTCGATGTCTTCCTGGAACTTCAGGATCACGTTCAATGTTTGCTTCACAAGGTCAGCGTTGAGTTCCTCTGAACTCAGCAGCATCAACGTCCGTGCCCAGTCGATGGTTTCGCTAATGGCAGGGACCTTCTTCAGATCCATATCTCGTAGTTCCTGGATAAAGGTTACGAGCTGACCACGGAGCTTTTCACTAATTTCTGGTACGCGCGCTTGCACAATTTCATTCTCAAGACTGGCATTTGGGAATGGAATATACAAATGCAGGCAGCGACGTTTCAGCGCATCGGAAATCTCCCGGGTATTGTTACTGGTGAGAAACACCAGCGGCTTACGCTTTTCGTTGGCTTTGACCGTGCCAATTTCCGGAATAGAGAGCTGAAAGTCAGACAGCATCTCTAGCAGCAGTGACTCAAATTCGTGGTCAGATTTGTCGATTTCGTCGATGAGTAGAACGCAGCCCTCTTCTTCTCGTAGTGCCTTCAGCAGCGGGCGAGGTTCGAGAAATTCGTTAGAGAAGAAAATGTCACCGAACTCATGGAGCTTGTCTACTGACTCGGTCAAACCTTTAGCGCCGTCGAGAATCTCGCCAAGGGTTTCTTTCAAAACCTGGGTGTACAACAACTGCTTGCCGTACTTCCATTCGTATATGGCTTTCGATTCGTCCAGACCCTCGTAGCACTGGAGGCGAATACACTCCAATTCGAGCATTTCAGCAGTGGTTTTAGCCAGTTCTGTTTTGCCCACGCCGGGCGGCCCTTCGATGAGAATGGGCTTTTCCAGATGATGGGCAAGAAATACCGCCGTGGCGATCTGCTGGTTACAGATGTAGTTCAGGGCTTCAAAGTTTTCCTGGATAACATCGACGTTTTCCAGTTTTTCGGCATGCTTGATCGTCACAGGTTGTCCTTAAGCCCACAGGCGTTTTATATCAGCCAAGCATTATCCGAAGCGATCCGAAGTTTGTATATAGCTCCAGTGCTGGCTAATCGCAGCGGATAAGGCAGGCTTATAGGCCAAATACGGCGTTTTGTGGTCTTTAATCCTCGTGCAGGCGCATTAAGCCTTCCTGTGCCACCGAGGCGACCAATGCCCCTGATTGATCATAGAAAGCGCCACGACTTAAACCTCGAGCACCGCCAGAGAATGGGCTGTCCTGAGCGTAGAGTAACCACTCATCTGTTTTAAATGGGCGGTGGAACCACATGGCATGATCCAGGCTCGCCACCTGAAAATTCTGGTTGCCCCAGCAAA
>JBKAGC010000306.1:0-3744 GCA_046290215.1 Pseudomonadales bacterium
GAGGCAAAAACAAACGATAAAAAAATCGCGCCATTTTGCTGAAGCGATAACCGCCTTTCTGATTAGAATTTCGCGGGCAATAAGAGCTGGAACAAACCCTTGCAGGAAGTGACCCAACTTATCGAAATTATTTCTTTCGAAACCCAGAAGTGGCTTTAGCCAATCAAACAGGGGTACTTCAGCGTAGGTATAGTGTCCACCCACCATAAGAACAATGCAATGCAGAAGAATAAGCAGGTAAAGCAAGGGCGTAAGGGGGAACGAGCGATAGCTGCCCGCCAGAACCACTACCCCGATGACGGCAGGTGACACTTCCAAAGCCCAGGTGAGGTAATCCTTCGGGGATATACCCGACCAAATAAGAACGCCGAGAAACGTAATGGACCATGCGATTTTCATTTTTCAACCATAGCCTGACACGAAGCGAAGGAGCCGATCGCTCGTGATGCACCTGCTTATTCCACAGTACCCGATGACGGTTGAGGCAGTGGTATAAATTCATTGATTGGTTCAGGGAACACTGTACGCGACTTTGCTCTGCTTCTTTCACATACCAAGGTCAGCCAGAAGTGGAAGTGGCAGACAGCAGTCAAGCTTCACTTTACGCGTCGTGCCAACCCGCCCGTACCCAGCTTATTATCTTCTGTAATAAAACTTGGTTAAAGGGTGCGTTAAAGCCCAGAGCGACTCAGTGTGGGGAACTGGAAACGCAATGGTGGATTCTGACTGCGCCAGCAGACCGATGCTAGGCCCAGTCGACTCGTCTCATATGGTATTGCTCGTACAGGCCGTTTCCTCATTGAAGATACAGCGAAACGCACTTCCCCGCGTGCCATGGAAATCCACAGGCTCTGGGGCAGGATACTCATGAATCCAGGGTAGGTGCCCAGAAACCAGACGCAGCGCTCTCCTGTTTCCGTGTCGATAATGTAGATTCGATAGTTGGTTTGTCCCATCGTAAACTTCGGGAACGGAAACACCGCTGAAGTAAAATCAACATCAACAAACGGAACCACTGACATCAGGCCCATCTCCTGACCGTCAACGTCAACGGTATCCAGTTGAAAACGTGAGGGGAACAAGCCTTCAAATCTGGCAGCCGGAACAGCGTAGGTAATGATTGCGAAATGCTTTAAGCCACAAAGAACATCGATACCCTTCGGTTCAGGCCGTTCTATCAAATAGTCTTGCAGCTTTCGCGGTTCTTGCACGGTGTATCCTCAATATTCCTGCCTCTGCCCGGCAGCGTCGCAGTCTCGTCTTGCCAAAGGGTGACTTGCCTCGCCATGTTTCGAGTACCTATACGCCTTTACTTCATCTCAAGGCGGATGCCAATCGCCGTTGCGGGTGGCTTACGCAACTTGAACCTCTTTGAAATCCGGGTTTTTCTCGAATAGGTCTTTGAAGAAAAGAAAGCAGCTATCTGATATAGTCATCTTATTCTTTCCGAATAGTCGCTCCTTTACACTCCGGTGCTTTTCAACCTGAAAGACCCACTCCAGTTCCTCACCTGAATCGTCACCTTCTTCAAAGTATGCACATGCGCCAATCAGATAATTGCTACCCTCATACGACAGTTCGCTGTACCAGCCCCAATCTTCCGCATCCGGCTCTGATATCTCCAGGCTATCCCCGACTTCGCTTCGCAACCAATCCAATAACGACAGGCCATAAACTGGATTGATGGGATTCTTTCTTTCCTTTGACACATCAAAGATTGACGTCTGAATGAATTGACTGGTTCATAACGTTACCTGACCACCGCCGCGAACGAAACGTATGACTCCCGATTACTTTTACTTGTTGTCGTTATGACGGTTTGAATGAATGAAACAATGGCCCACTTCAGCAGCCGGTTAGATCATCAGGTCTTCAGCATAGGAAATTCCCCACTTCTTCCATTAATGAACCCCGATTGCTCAATATGCTTCATGTTCTCTTCCGGTGCTGTCGGCCACAATTGCGTTCAGAGGACGCAATACCTTCAAAACAGCTGCTGCCTCTCCGGTTACATACTGACCGATAGTTTCTAAATCACGAGGCAACCTCTTTCGGTCAGAGACATATCTGGCTACCCAATTCAGCAAACCCTGACTAGCACTGGGAAGCATTGATGCGACGAAGTCTTCATTAACGCCCTGAAATCATCCAAAGGCCCTACCATTGTTAACTTCACTCTGAGAAATGCGCCACCAACATTCTGCAGCGTGTCGAGCCGATGATGCCCGCCTCGATGCGGCAAGTGGCAGTTCTGCCTGAATAGCCACCATTGAATGTATCAGAAAGCACTATCAACGTTCTCTTTATCAAGCACGGCTTTCACGTCCCTGGCAAAGGACGACATTGATAAATTGGATCTGGCCAAGGACGAATGCCCATGACCTGCCAAATCAACAATGATAAGCCGGTACTCGCCGGCGAGCGCAGGAACCTGTTCACGCCAGTAGCGCCCGTCACAGCTCCAGCCATGTATGAACACAAGTACGGTTTCTCCTTCGCCAATCACACTATAGGCGATCCGCTCAGAATCAAACGACACTGCGACATCCTGCCTGCTGGTCAACAGGTTGCTCACGCATCCTGTCAGTGCGAAAAGAGACACGAATATGAATAGACAATACTTATGCATCACTGGTCCTTGCCACTCCCTCATCTAATGCAAAGCCAGCGGCCTCCCTGGCGAACTCACTGAATTTCGAGAGAGCTTCTGCACGACAAAGGCTCGGGCGTTGGCTTGGATAAATTGTCAGCAAGCAACCGACTTTACCATTAATGCAGAAGAGGACGGGCACAGGTCAGAGAACTGACTCGTCCCAGCAATGGCCACCGGAGCATCCTTCCGCGAGGCGTGGCTGTACCCATGACGCTCGAAGAATGTCGCCGCAGTGGTAGTTAAAAGGTAGATGGTCTCAATACCTGCCGAGCAGCGTATCTCAGCATAAGAGACAAACGCAGGCCCGAGACCGCGCCCGTTCATGATCGAGACCGCCAAAGAACGCAGTAACGGGACCTGACCGCATCTCCCAGCCAAACCACCGCAGCCGCGCCTCTGCCATATACCCGAATAATATCACCCTGCTGCCGTCCTGCATCAGATACAGGCAAACCATTGGAGAGTAGTGCCTCCACGCTCTGGGTTAGTTCCATCTGTTGAATGGCGTATGTCATGACAGTTAACGCTTAAGAAACTTGGCGCGCTGTAAGTGCGCACGTCTACTGACGGAAGCACAATGCGCATCCTTAATCTGCATTGGCTACACACCCATCTTTTTTAAGCACACGTGTCGTTGATGCAGGATTGTTCTTGAGCGCCGCTGCAGGCCGAATCGGCCGCGGGGTAAAGTTTCCCGAGCAATTAGGACAGACGTGGTTAAGAACGTCCTCCACGCACCTTACACAAAATGTGCATTCAAATGTGCAGATTAGTGCCTCGGTGGATTCCGGGGGTAAATCCTTATCACAACATTCACAATTTGGCCTGATTTCCAGCATGTTAACCTCCGGTTTCAAACGCTTGACGGTCTAGATTGAACAGTCGCCACGCCAGACGCGTGGCAAACCGCTTGCGTGGTAAGTGGCTTGTTCGGCCCCATGCGCTTGCTATGCTATTTTTCGAGCAATAATCTCCACTGGTGCTACGTAAGAAGCTTTGATGTTATCAACCATATTACGTATTTTGATCGGCGTACTTTCTTTCATCAGCGTATGTAGACCCAGAGGAGGTGGTAAAGCATCCGCCTCTGA
>JBKAGC010000307.1:0-3684 GCA_046290215.1 Pseudomonadales bacterium
TTTGTTTCTCTGGGCGCTCGATTCGAGTTTGAGCTGGGGAATACAGGCGGTGATTGGCTAGTGGGAGATTGCAGTGTCTAAGCGTTGGTTTGTGGTTCATGCCTATTCTGGGTATGAGAAACAGGTGATGCGAGCTTTGCAGGAACGTATCCAGCTTGCTGATTGCGCCGAGAAGTTCGGCGAAGTCATCGTGCCGTCTGAAGAAGTGGTTGAGATGAAGGCCGGCAAAAAGCGGCGTAGTGAACGTAAGTTCTTCCCAGGCTATGTACTGGTTGAGATGGAGCTTGACGACGATACCTGGCACCTGGTGAAAGAAACACCAAGGGTTATGGGTTTTATCGGCGGGAAAGCAGATCGTCCAGCGCCTATTTCCGACGCCGAGGCTGCCGCTATTTTGCAGCGCGTGCAAGCCGGTACCGAGAATCTCACGCCGAAAACAGTATTTGAACCTGGTGAAATGGTGCGGGTAATTGACGGGCCGTTTAATGACTTCAACGGTGTTGTTGAAGAAGTGAATTATGAGAAGAACCGCCTTCACGTGGCAGTGACGATCTTTGGTCGATCCACGCCAGTTGAGCTGGACTTCGGACAGGTAGAAAAAGGTTAATTTACGCCTCGCGCCATTGGGCGTGAGGTAAGGTCAGCACCGGTAACGGTGTTAACGGGGAGTGCAAGTCAAACTGCACGTTTTTACCCATAACAGGAGCGTTAGCTATGGCTAAGAAAATTGATGCTTACATCAAGTTGCAGGTACCTGCGGGTTCTGCAAACCCAAGCCCACCTGTTGGTCCAGCCCTGGGTCAGCATGGCTTGAATATCATGGAATTCTGTAAAGCGTTTAACGCTGAAACCCAGTCCCTCGAAGCGGGCATGCCGGTTCCAGTCGTGATTACCGTGTATTCCGACAAAAGCTTTACCTTCATCAAGAAAACTCCACCAGCCTCGATTCTGTTAAAGAAAGCCGCTGGTGTTGCCAAAGGTAGCCCGACCCCGCACACCGAAAAAGTAGGCAAGGTGACTCGCGCCCAGCTTGAAGAGATCGCAACCACCAAAATGCCTGATCTCACAGCGAAAGATATGGATGCGGCAGTTCGTACCATTGCTGGCAGTGCTCGTGCTGCTGGCATTGAAACAGAAGGGGTTAAGTAATGGCGAAGATGAGCAAGCGTAAAAAGGCCTTTGCTGAAAAAGTTGAAGCAGGTAAGGCTTATCCAATTGATGAAGCCGTTTCACTGCTGGGCGAGCTGGCCTCTAGCAAGTTTAAAGAGTCTGTTGATGTAGCCATCAACCTGGGCGTTGATCCTCGTAAATCTGACCAGGTTGTGCGTGGCGCAACCGTGCTGCCAAATGGCACAGGCAAGACAGTTCGCGTGGCTGTGTTCACACAAGGTGACAAGGCTGATGAAGCGACAGCAGCGGGCGCAGACACCGTGGGTATGGACGAATTGGCTGCTGCCATGAAAGAAGGCGACCTGAATTATGATGTGGTCATTGCTTCTCCAGATGCCATGCGAGTGGTTGGCCAGCTAGGTCAAGTACTGGGTCCTCGTGGCTTAATGCCTAACCCGCGTCTAGGCACGGTTACACCAGATGTTGCTGAGGCTGTAAAAAACGCCAAAGCTGGTCAGGTTCGGTATAGAACTGACAAAAACGGCATTATCCATGGTGGTGTCGGTCAGGTTGGTTTTGACGCCAAGGCCATCAAAGAAAACATTGAAGCGCTACTGGCTGATCTGAAGAAAGCCAAGCCGGCTTCAAGCAAAGGTACCTATGTGAAGAAAGTTGTACTTTCCACCACCATGGGTGCTGGTATCCCTATTGATCAGTCTTCTCTGGAGTACTAAGGGGAGACTAACAAATTAAGGTCGCGGTAACGTGACGAGGAACTTTGGGGTCCTGGATGACACGTCGTGTCCAGGCTCGTCAAAGACCGCAGGTTCAGGGCCGAATAGATAGGCCTCGAGTAAATCCGGAACGGACGTATTGGTTTTAATCAGCACAGAAGTTCTACCTGAAATGGTAAGGAGCCCGCGCAGACGGTGCGCCCGATTCGAAATTTTGAATCCTGTCGCCGTAAATGGTTGCTCAACCCGTCAACTGATGAGTTGGGTGTAAAGAAGTCGACACAGGAGTATTACTTGTGCCAATTGGACTTAAAGAAAAGCAGGCGATTGTTGCAGAGGTAAACGAAACTGCAAGCAATGCACTTTCTGCTGTTATGGCTGACTATCGTGGTGTCACGGTAGACGACATGACTGCCCTGCGTAAGCAGGCGCGTGAGCAGAATGTGGATGTGCGCGTAATTCGTAACACCCTCGCCAAGCGTGCGTTTGAAGGGACTGAGTTTGAGTGTTTGAACGAAGCCCTGCTCGGTCCAAATATTCTCGCTTTCTCGTTGGAAGATCCAGGTGCCGGAGCGCGCATCTTTAAGGATTTCGCCAAAGAGAACGAGGATTTTGAAATTAAGGCATTGAGCGTTGGCGGTAAGTTGTTACCAGCCACACAAATCGATGCCCTAGCCAAGCTGCCTACACGGGATCAGGCTTTGGCAATGTTGATGTCAGTCATGCTGGCACCGGTCACCAAGTTGACCAGAACATTGAACGAAGTGCCCACGAAGGTAACACGCGTTGTTGCAGCGGTCCGAGACCAGAAGCAACAGGAAGCCTCTTAAATTTAAATATTGGAGATAGGACACATGTCTTTATCAAAAGATGACATTTTGAATGCAATTGCTGATATGAGCGTTATGGACGTTGTAGAGCTCGTTGAAGCAATGGAAGAAAAGTTTGGCGTATCTGCTGCAGCAGCAGTAGCCGTTGCACCAGCAGCTGGCGGTGACGCTGGCGGTGGTGCTGCAGAAGAGAAGGATGAGTTTGACGTCATCATTACTTCTGCAGGCGACAAGAAAGTTAACGCCATTAAGGTTGTTCGTGCCATCACTGGTCTTGGCTTGAAAGAAGCCAAGGAAATGGTTGACGGCGCTCCTTCTACAGTTAAAGAAGGCGCAACCAAAGACGAAGCAGAAGACATCAAGAAGCAGCTTGAAGAAGCTGGTGCTTCTGTGGAGCTCAAGTAATCGAAAGATTGCATCGAGCTCAAAAGCAAAAGGGCTGGCGGCTATTGTCGTCCAGCCTTTTTGTGCTTGAAATTTCGTGCCACTGCGCAGTTGCGCGGTGGAATTAAAGATCTAGCCGGGAGGCATTAATGGCCTATTCATACACAGAGAAAAAGCGTATTCGAAAGGACTTCGGCAAGCTGACGCGGGCAATGGACATCCCATATTTGCTTGCGATTCAGGTTGAGTCCTACCAGGAGTTTTTGCAAGACCGGGTCACGCCAGAAGAGCGTATCGGTAAGGGCTTGCATGCTGCGTTTAAATCCGTGTTTCCAATTGTTAGCTATTCAGGCAGCGCTGCACTCGAGTACGTAAGCTACCGTCTGGGTAAGCCGCCTTTCGATGTGCGTGAATGTCAGCTTCAGAGCGTGACTTACGCTGTGCCTCTGCGAGTCAAAGTTCGCTTGATCATTTATGACAAGGACTCGTCCAACAAGGCTATTAAGGACATTAAAGAGCAAGAAGTTTACATGGGTGAAATTCCGCTCATGACTGAAAACGGTACCTTCGTGATCAATGGTATCGAGCGAGTGGTTGTGTCCCAGTTGCACCGTTCACCTGGTGTG
>JBKAGC010000308.1:0-3660 GCA_046290215.1 Pseudomonadales bacterium
CCTGGTTTGCCTCCGCCAACTCACGAGCTTTGTGTTTCAAACCAAACACATCGATTTGTTGGGCGGTGGGGCCAAGAAAAGCGATGCCGCGCTCGGCGCACTTTTGCTCGAATTCTGGATTCTCCGACAAGAAACCATAGCCGGGGTGAATCGCCTGACAACCAGTGTCTTGCGCGATGGCCAGGATCTTCTCTTGATTTAGATAGGTGTCTTGCACCGTTCCAACACCAAGGGACACAGCCTCGTCAGCGGCATCTATGTGCAGCGAACCGGCATCATCTTCTGCGTACACAGCAACACTCTGCTTGACGAGAGCACTGATGGTACGCGTTATGCGGCGCGCAATCGCACCGCGATTGGCGATCAGAATTTTATTAATCATAAAGCTAGTCCGCGTCCCAAATCAGTACTTCAATCGGCGTGGGATTGTAGGCATTACAGGGGTTATTGAGCTGCGGACAGTTTGAAATCATGACGATTGTATCCGTCGCTGCTAACAGCTCGACATATTTACCCGGTGCACTAATGCCGTCTTCAAAGGTTAAGCCCCCGGCAGCTGTTACAGGCACATTCATAAAGAAGTTAATATTGTGGGTAATGTCGCGCTTGCTCATTTGATATTGGTCTTGTTCAGCGATTGCCAGTAACCAACTATCACGGCAGCTGTGCATGCACTTTTTATCCAGGGAATAACGAACCGTGTTACTTTCCGCGGCACAGGCACCACCTAACGTGTCATGCCGGCCGCAGGTATCCGCAACAATCTCCAACAAAACATTGCCTTCATTGCTGATGAGTTTCGTGCCCGCAGTGAGGTAAACGTTACCTTGTTCGCGAATGGTGTCCGTTGCGCTGTAACGTTCCGTGGGATTACTGGCACTATAAAAAAGCGTGTCTGCTGCCTGGTTACCCTCAAGATCAAGCAACCGTATGGTTTCCCCTGCTTTGACCACATGCATCCAATAATCGCCGGCTTCGACAACTTTTCGATAGCTGGCGTCTTGCATGGCTTTTTGGCTTTCTAAGATCATCGCCTAGACTCCCTTACGCTGATGGTAAAGACGGGTATTTTCGAATGCCCGTTCACTTTCAGGACGAAACAACCGGCAAGTGTCATCCAACTCAGCTGCAGGCAACTGTCTGACCTCATAACGTACGGGACGGCGCGGGTATTGTTCTGACGGATTCAGAGGGTGCGGGCAGGTGTGCAAGGCGACGATCGCATCCATTTCAAATCGTATGGTCACGGCCGAGCCTGGTACAGATTGCTCATCACTCCAGATAAGCTCGCCTTCGTCGCTGACTTCAACGCGCGAAAACCAGTTCACATTGGCAGCCATATCCTTTTTGCCAAGACCATATTTCGTTAGCTCAATCAGAAATGAATCACGACCGTTTTTCAGGTACTCATTACGTTGCTGTTGATATGTGGATGGCCCCCACTTTGATTCCACCAGGCGCCGATTACAGGTGCCGGTGGCGGTATCGTGCCAACCCAGGCTATCCTCAACGATCGAGCACATGGCCCGACCCATATCCGAGTACAATGTATTGCCTAGACCGAGCTTGAAGGTATGCTGACCTTTTAGCGTATCTGGCATATTGTATTTTTCTAACGGATTCTCTGGGTTGAACATCAGCATGGCGACATTGGCACCGCCTTCAAGATCAACCAGCCGCAGCGCGTTACCTGCTCGCATCCGTAAGGACCAATGTACCCCGCCGGGTAACACTTCAGAATAAATTAAATTTTCGTCTGACAACTGCATAAAAAATCACAGCTCCTGTTTAACTTCAGGGCGACCCCTGCATTGAAAAAAAGTTAAGAGTGAAAGCCGATCTAGTCGGCGCTATCACTCTCTCTGGTGGCCGCGTAAAAACGCTTGTAACCCTCAGTCATTGCCCGCGCACAGTCTTGCGGCGTTCCACTGCTCTTGCCACGATTTTGGCAAGGACCAGACATCACCTCGGGCATGTGTTTTTCAACCCACTTTCTCGCTTCATAGTAGATTGGCTGATCATTTGAACTGGTCTTGATGGAAGCAATTTGGTTATCGGCAAACGTCAAATGGAACGTGTCCGTGACATTAAAATTTGTCTTCAAAGCAACCACCGGGTCATCCTGCACAGTAATTGGGCATTCAATCAGATTAGGTTCTTTGGCCTCACAAGCGCCGCGATTAACAACAATATAGTTACCGCCTTCTGCCCAGCCCTGGTAGTAGAGAATTCGCTGTGCAGAATCATCAGTTGCGGTCAAAAAGGTTTTCAGTCGCTCTGCGTCAAAAGAATAGAAAGCATCAATGAATCCTTCTGCGACCTTCATGTTCGCTTCACTCGTGGCCAGGTCTTTGGCTTTTTGTTCAGCCACGGCGGTATCCCAGGCGGCCCATTCAATGGCTCGACCAGGGTAGGCCACGTCTGCAAACGGCCACGACTCCTCAAGCCAGCTCTGGGTCCAGGTGAACAGTTCAGCGTCAAATCCGGCATCATATTCTGCCTTTGTGACCCACATCCGTACCATTGCCCCATAGCCTTCAACCGGACTGGGGTAGACATAAATACAGCCTCGCTCGCGACTACCATCTGGCGTCAGTACGGCGTAAGCAAAAGACTCGCGATTCTCGAACCTGGCCTGTTCGGTTTCCATATCGAGCATGGCCTCAGCGTCGGTAATGCCCTGCCGCGGCCAGTTCTTACTGCGCGTGAAAGTTTCCTGCAGGTGTTCGATCGATGACATGTAAGCGGCATAATCGATATCCACCAGATCCGGTCCCAGCGGGACGATTTTGAATTGCTCTGTCTCTACCAGGATTGGCGCATCAAACTCAGCAGGAATAAAGGCCGTATTTTTTTCTTCGGAATCATCAACCGCAGCTGGCTCTTGCACCTCAGTCACCTCTGCCACTTCTGGCTCACTGGTTGGTTCTGGCTCCACTTCAGACGTACACCCAAACAAGAGCAGCAATGCTGCAACCCCGAAAACACGCCGATTAACACTCAAAACGCCACTCCTTTTCTTATCACTGGTTTGTCTCTTTTTGTTCGCAAGCAATACGCTGTAAGAGAGGTGCATGGCTTGCGAGCTGATTCAATTGATCTTTTCTCACTGCAATCTGCGAGATCTATGGTGCCGTGTTGCTCGCAAGACTGTCCGTGCAGGTGGCCGTTTCTGACAGCAACACGCCGTAGGCAATCTCGTCTTCTGTTTGGGCACTTAGCCTGACCACATAAGCAGGCTCAGCGTTACCTTCTGCACTTGGGTCATCTGCCTGGGCCGTTAGCGCTGCTTGTAAACGTTCGGCCGAAACAAAGTGGTCATTGCCGTCTTCCTGGCGTTTGCTTACCACGAAAACACCTGGGGCATATCCCGCCTGAAAATCACCCTCATAAATCATCATGGGTTTTATAGTTAACGGTAGATATTCATTCTCGAGGACATCGGCACTGACTAATTCGTTGCTGCAAAGCACCGCCATACCGTTTCTTTCAGCATGGCCGACAGCCGCCTTTATCTCAGCAATACTGGCTTCTGCACGAGCGACGGCTCGATCGCGCTGATGACTGATATAAAACCCGAACGCCACAGCCGCACCAATAACGACCAACATGATGTAGGTGACAACCTCTGATAGAACGAGGCCACGTGAATATTTCATA
>JBKAGC010000309.1:0-3654 GCA_046290215.1 Pseudomonadales bacterium
AGAGAACATATAATCAAGCGACAAGGAAAACTTCTTCGCGAGTCGATAGAGAAAATCCGCGCGCGGCAGCAATTCACCAGACTCAAAGCGCTGGTAGGTTCGAAGATTAACTTCCAATAAGCTGGCAAACGCATCCTGCGTGTAGCCAGTAGAGAGCCGAATAAACAGCAGTCTGAGTGGAAATTGACCTACATTATTTGGATCTTGAGGCATGCCTGTCCCTGCTGCCTGGTGAAACCTGGGTCTTGTGAGGGCAAATGCCCATATGTTTTCTGATAGTTCTTCGCGAGCCTACCCAGGTGCTTAAAACCCACTAATGATGCCGCGTGCGTCACCGTGCCGCCGCTATTTAACATAAGCCTAAATCGATGTAAGCGGTAACGCTTCAGATACTCTGATGGAGAAATGTTTAAGCACTTCTTAAAAATGTATTGCAGATTCCTTGACGAGGTATGGACGCCACCGGCCAAATCATCCACCGACTGTAACTCAACGAAATGGCCTTCGATATATGCCAGCGCCTTCTCCAGGATCCGTTCACTGGTATTGACCCTGGGTTTATCAATTTCATTTCGGCTCGCCTCAAGTAGCAAGTCAATTAGGAACGCCAGATATTGCTCTAGTACCAGCTCAATACTTCTCTCATCAAATCGACGTAATTCTACTTCGTTTAACCTGAGTAGGGATAACTGACTAAGGAATCGATGCAATCTCTTCCTGGGCACATGAGAACTTCTTGGTGCGGGCCCATTCAGGAGCATCATCACCTCATCGCGGGAAGCGAGACGTTCTAAATCGCTAGCAGCGAACTCAAAGTAGACAAAACCCGAGCCCAGACCCGGCGTCCAACCCAACTCACTTTTGCGCAAAAAAATCGGCGTATCTGTCTTATGCCTGGCATCGATGCAGGGCGGGATCACAGGCAGTATCAAACGCCAAGTGTCGGTCTTGGCAGTTGCTGCAGGCCAGATAACCCCACTACGGGTCTGCATCCACGCGACAGTCATCGTACCGGCATTAACCGATCTCATTTTAGCTTCTGAAGTGGCGTCGAGAAAAAAGGTATCGACAAAACTCTCGGCTAATTCACTCATCTCGTTGCAGTTTTCAACCTTCAGAATCGAGATATGGCCCACTACTTCCCCCTGTAAGTGCGCTGGAAAAATACATTTCAAGCGAATGCTTGTCCACGACAAATCTGTCGTTTTTTTGACCAACCTCAGCTGATAATTTGATATCACTACACAATGAAACCAAAAGAAAAAAACGCAGCGCTTTGATTCGATGAAACCTACCCACAAGCAAAACCTTGGCATCAGTTTATCTGGCGACCCTATGCTCGAGAACGCGCTGAACGCCCATGCCATAGTGAGCATCACAGACCCCGGGGGTGTCATCACCCATGTGAACGACCTGTTCTGCCGCACCAGTGGCTACCGCCGCGAAGAGTTGGTGGGCCAGAAACACCGAATTATCAAATCGGACGCACATTCCGCCGATTTCTATATCAAACTCTGGAAAACTATATCTTCAGGGCAAACCTGGCGCGGCGAGATATGCAATCAAAAGAAAGACGGCTCATATTACTGGGTTGATTCAACCATCACCCCCATCCTTGCTCCTGGGGGTGTCATTGTTCAATACGTCTCGGTTAGAACTGATATTAGTGCTCTGAAGCAGCTAGAACAGGGCTTAACAACTATTGTTAACTCTACCTCCCCGTCTCCGGTCTCTAAACTGTATGTTTCTATAGCCAAGGCAATTGCTGACATCACAAACGCAGCCACTGTGCTGTTTGCAGAGCGACAAGAAGATACCTACACGGGCCACACATTACTGGAGAACGGTGTCCAGCAAGCTCAATCTCAATTGCCTGGTCATCTTGCCCACATCGAGGCACTAGAACGTCAACGCCATGTCTTTTGTCAGCAGGATGCCAAAGCGTTTTACCCGCAAGATGAATTCCTGGCAGAACGGGATGTGGAGGCTTTTGAGTGTGTCGCTGTCTACTCTGAAACCGGTGAAGTGCTTGGTATGCTGGGCATTTACCATCCAGCCCCCTTAGAGCAAAGTCAGGAGAAGCTGCTACGACTATTTGCATCAAGAATTGCCACTGAGATTCAGTTAAAACGCAGTCTGGAGGCTCTCACTGTCGCCAAAGACAACGCCGAAAGAGCCAACCGGGCAAAATCGGAGTTCCTGTCTAACATTAGTCACGAGTTAAGAACCCCATTGAACGCGATTCTTGGCTTCTCCCAGGTGCTAGCCGGTTCAAGCAGCCTGGAAGAACAAGATCAGCGCGATGTACAGGAAATTCTCTCTGCTGGTGGTCACTTGCTCGACCTGATCAATGAGATTCTTGATCTCGCGAAGGTTGAATCCGGGCACCTGGAAGTTAGTAAAACTGACGTCAATGTGAAACCAATTATCCTGGAGTCGGCTCATCTATTGGCAGGCAACCCGCAGGGAGTCAAAATTCATTGCCAAGAATTACCTGACACGCTAGTAAGCGCAGATCCTAAACGCCTCAAACAAGTCATCATCAATCTGGTATCTAACGCGGTTAAATATAACCGCGAAAACGGCAGAGTTGACGTTACCACTGAACTTTTCAGCAACCGGGTAAGAGTGCTGGTAGCGGATACTGGCGCCGGTATCCAGGAGCAAAGTATCGATGCCCTATTTGAGCCCTTCAACCGCTTGAAACATGAAGAAGGGGCTATTGAGGGTACTGGCATTGGCCTTGCCCTGACAAAACAGTTGGTGCTGGCGATGGACGGAGAAATCGGCGTGTTTAACAACCAAAACGGTGGCGCAACCTTCTGGGTCGAACTCGGTCTGGCGAACTCCTAGCTCAAGCGCTGGCTGCCGGACCACGGCTGAGCACACCATCCAGTGTTGCAATCAAAGCAGTGAAGCTTTTGTCGATTTCAATGCCATCGGTTTGTCGATTGGCTAACCTATCCAAATACTTTGCCACGATACCTTCAAGGTGCTGTTCTTGTTCTTCTAACAAGTCGAGATAGGCAAAACCCAGCCTAATTTCTTCCACGAACTCTTCCAAAATCACTCTGGTACCTGAGTCATGTTCTTTAAAGCGATTCAACACGGTCTCAAGACTATCCCCTAGATCTAACAGGGCGTTTTGCACCATGCCTTTTTGCGCATGCCGCAAACTCTCCTCGGCTGTCAGGCTTAACATGCGGGACTCAATACCATTAAGTAGCGATGCAAGATGATCACGGTATCTGCCTGCCTTGTCCTCGCATTCAGGCATATTCCGCACCAGGAGACTGCAATGCTTGAACGTGAACAAACAACGATGGCCGAAGGTTTTGATCTTTTCAAAGTGAACATTTCGCTTGAGAAGTTCCAGTTCAAAGGTGTTTCTTGAGTTTGTGGTGCTACCGAGTGTTGTCCTACCATCCGCATGGTGCAGAATCAGCACAGCGTTGACACCAAACACTTTGAGCTTATCAATAGCGTGGTCGGCTAATGCATCGAAGCTATCACATTCACGCAACCCCTCGAGAAACTGATTGATGACACCGACCTCACTGCCATTTTCCATGGCAGCCATGGCAATCCGCAGTGTAACTCTTTCTTCAGGATTTATATAAAAAGATTCAAAATGTTTTTTCTTGATGCATACTT
>JBKAGC010000310.1:0-3622 GCA_046290215.1 Pseudomonadales bacterium
GGTGGTGACGGATTACTTAGAAAAAACCGGCTTAATGGATGATCTTGAAGCGCTGGGTTTTTATCTGGTAGGTTACGGCTGTACCACTTGTATTGGTAATTCAGGCCCCTTGCCAGATGAGATATCTGACGCGATTCGATCAGGTAACTTGCTGGTTACCTCGGTGTTATCTGGTAACAGAAACTTTGAGGGGCGGATTCATCAGGATGTCCGCGCCAACTACCTGGCATCGCCACCACTTGTTGTCGCTTATGCGTTAGCTGGCAATATGAATATCGATCTGTTTCAGGATGCGATTGGTCATGATCAGTCTGGTAATCCAGTCACACTAAAAGATCTTTGGCCCGACAGTGCAGAGATTCAGCGCTTAATCACAGAAACCATTAACGCGGATATCTTTACCGAGCAATACGCGGATGTTTACTCAGGCAACGCCATTTGGAATGACCTGCCGGTGACGAAAAACGAGCGCTATGAATGGCCTGAATCGACTTATGTGCAGCGACCCCCGTTCTTTGATGACATGCCGGCGGCCGCACCAGGTGTGCAAGCCATCACAGATGCTCGCTGTTTGGTCAAGGTGGCTGATAGCGTTACCACCGACCACATTTCTCCCGCTGGTGCTATCGCCGTGGAAAGTCCGGCCGGTAGCTATTTGCAAGAACGCCAGATTGGCCCGCAAGACTTTAATTCTTACGGGTCACGACGTGGTAATCATGAGGTTATGATGCGCGGCACCTTTGCTAATGTGCGTTTGAAAAACGAGCTTGCCCCCGGCACGGAAGGTAGTTGGACGCGATATTTCCCAGAAGATCTGGTGACGTCAATATTTGACGCATCGGAGCGTTATCGGGCCAGTGAAACACCGCTGATGATTCTGGCGGGCAAGGAATACGGCACCGGGTCATCCCGTGACTGGGCAGCGAAGGGACCAGCGCTACTCGGTGTGAAATTTGTGATTGCGGAAAGTTACGAGCGAATTCACCGCTCCAACTTAATCGGTATGGGTATCTTGCCCCTGCAATTCACTGGTAACGATAGTGCTGAGGTGTTGAAACTGGACGGTTCAGAAACCTACTCGTTAGAGGCGGTTCAACTGAACCAGCAGCATGTGGCAGTAACGGCCACAAGAACTAACGGTGATGTGGTGACCTTTGAAACCCGGATCCGTATCGATACGCCCAACGAGTTTGCTTACTACGAGAATGGCGGGATCTTGCACTTTGTCCTGCGTAACCTGGCGGCAAACAAATGATCGGGCGTCATGTAATCTGGATTGCCGCGATATTGCTACTAAGCATTAGCGGCTGCACCTGGGTAAAACTAACAGAAGAGGCTGCCGCGGTTCAGGTTGCAGAAGTTGCACCTGCAGGCTGTGAGCTAAAGGGTAAAACCACCGTGGTCAGTCGCGCGGCAGTGGCAGGTATTGATCGCAACGAGGCCAAGTTCTTAACTGAGCTTGAAACCCTGGCGCGCAATCAGGCTGTGTCCCTGGGCGGTAACCTTGTGGTGGCAGACGGACCCGCCAACGGTAATGAGCGAGCGTATCAAATTTATCAGTGTCCGGCGGCCCGGTAGTTTTCTAGCGTATCTAGAGATGCGTTAGAAAACCCAGAGCCAGCCCACCTTTACCAGCCAATCTTCATAGTCACGGCCATTGTCGCCGCTGGCATCAAAGTAATGGGCGGTTAGATCAAAATTGAAACCCGCATAAGGGTAACTGATGCCTATATTAAATAGCTGGGTGTCACCTTCTTGTCGATAGGCGTAACTGCAACCCCCAATGCAAAGGGGGTTGAACACTCTATCCTCTGTGTCCGCCGCATACTCCTGGTCAAAGCGGCGACCGCCGGAAACCGTCGAAAGCACGTCACCCTGGCGGTAGGCATACTCAGAAAATAGTGTTGCACCGCTGCGGAATGCGTAATCAACGCCGATAAATAGCTCGCCAGCATTAATGTCGAAGGCGTCATCGTTGTTTTCTTCCGCGGCAGATTTACCATTAAAGATAATATCGCTGTAGCGATATCCAAGGTGGCCGATGAGTTCTGTGCTCAGGCGTTTGTGTGCGCTGATCTCCGCGCTGACCAGAAGACCTTCCCGGGGGCGAGAATCCGCGTAGTTTCGATCCAGGACGCTAGCGCTAATTTTGTACCAGGGCGCGTTGTAGGAAAGCCTTGGCTGAAAAGTGTAGTCCGCGCCCAGTGATATCCCCAGATTGTTTAGCCTGTCAGTGTCCCGGTAGCGATTGCTTAAGAAGTAACCAGACAACACCAATTGTCCATTGTCCAGATTAGTCGCGTAACCGCCGCCAACACTCAGGCTGGTAATGCTATCGCTCTTTTCATCATTTAGGTAAGTGCGGGCTATGTTATCCTCAAAACCAAGCGAAGCTTGCACTTCACCATACCAGCCTGTGCCATAACCCGCCGCGAAAGCAGAGTGTGGCGCTAGCAATAACACCGTGTAAGTGAAGACCAACCAGTGAGTGAGCGGTTTCATAAGGCTCTTAAACTTTATAGAAGCGAGAATATGACAAGGATAACGGAAACGGATGAATACCGCAGGCGGCTGTTACTGGCAATGTTGGGTGCCGGTGCCGCAACTGCTGTCCCGGCCCATGGGGCACAGTTTAGTCGCTTGCCGGCCAAATTACCGCCAGGACAGTTTATTTACCGATTGTTCGGTGATGTACGGATTAACGGTATTGCGGTCAGCCTCAAGACCACCATCCAGGAGAATGATGTTCTGACCACCGGTGACAAGAGCTTCGTCATATTTGTCTACGAGGCAGATGCCTTTATTCTGCGCAGCAATAGCGAAATGGTGGTGCGACCAAGCGCTGCTGCTGAACAGGAATCTCCCGCACAAGTTGAGGGAACAGCGCCGCGCCAGCCTTTGCCAAAAATCGCTGGGGCTTATGGCTTGCGCCGCGGCAAGGCGCTATCTGTGATGGCTTCACGGCAAACCAATATTGCCACGCCTTCCGCGGTGATTCGGGTCCGCGGCACCGGAGTTTATGTGGAGGCTGAGCCAGATGAATCCTATGTTTGTGTCTGTTATGGCACAACGGATATTGAAAGTGCTGTTGCACCGGATGTGCGTGAAACTGTGGTCAGCAACCAGCATGATGCGCCAAAGTATGTGTCTGGCGGCTCAAGTCCAAGCATTACACCAGCACCTTTCAAAAATCATGATGACCAGGAACTGCTTTTGATCGAAACTCTGGTTGGCCGTACCACGCCGTATTTTGTGCCTGCTGGCGCGGCGCGCACCCGCAGTCGTTATTTCTAATCTCGTGAGCATGTTAGACTGCGCGTTTTTCGCGGAGTTTTAAGACGTGAACCTAAGCGACAAGTTAAGCCAGATTCGCCAGGAGATGACAGCACGCTCTCTTGATGCCTATATGATCCCCCGTGCCGATGAATATCTTGGTGAGTATGTGCCGCCGCAAAACGAGCGGCTCGAGTGGGTGAGTGGTTTTACCGGTTCGGCAGGTGCGGTCATTGTCTTGCTGGATCGGGCCGCGATCTTTGTTGATGGCCGCTACACCATTCAGGTTCGCCAGCAGGTACCCGGGGACCTATTTGAATATCACCATATTGTGGATGAGCCGCCGATT
>JBKAGC010000311.1:0-3590 GCA_046290215.1 Pseudomonadales bacterium
AACCGTTCCAGTATTGGTGCTATTGCTGAGCCAAATTTGGGATGTGCAGGTGCGGTTAATTGAGGCCGTCGTCGTACCCGGAACATTCCTCGCAAGCGTAAATCAGATTGTAAGTGGCAGCCCGGATTGGGTTTTTGTTGCTACCGGCACCATGGTGGGGTCTGCAACTGTCGGAATATGTTTACTAGCTCGCGATATTAAACGGCTACAAATGCTTGTAAAATCAACTTCGCTGGTAAAGCAACGTGCAAGGCTATTGGTCAGAATAGGAAACAAAGATCAGGCACCGTGTAGTTTTTCAATCCTGGGTAAAACAACGATCATACTACCGGCGGAACTTGATCAGACGTCTCTAAATTGTGTGTTTTCGCATGAAGCTTGGCACGTCAGAGCGCATGATACGACTTGGAACTGGGCGGTCGCCATTTTGCGTTTACTGTACGCTCTCAATCCAGCCTTTATTGATTGGTTACGACAGTATGACCGTGCCTGTGAAGTTGCTTGTGACCAGCATGTGCTTAAAAACAAAAACCTATCTGTACGCGCTTATTGTCTTACCTTGCTTGAGATCGCTTCAAGGCGAGTTTCGGGGGGATCACCTCCGTCGATTTGCGTGAACTTCATCAGTTCTAAACAGGCTGGGACGAATGAAATAAAACAACGTGTTAAAGCGCTAGCTCTTCATAGAGAAAAAGCCGTTTCAAGATGGCGACACCTGCTCCCGGTTATAGCGCTGTTAATCAGCATTTGCGTGACTTCAACTGATGTTTCGCTGAGGAGCTGGTCGTTAAGCTCTCTGGCGGACGAGACCAACCAAAACTTGTTTCGGTTCAGCGAACAGCCCCTCTCTCGCCCCTACGGATTAGTTCTTGCCTTCTAATTACTACGTATGTAGTAATTGATTCGTGCCAATTCCCAAACGGCGCAGATAAGGAGGCAAGGGACAATGCAATCACACATCTTGGGGCTCGTCCTCATTTTTAGCTTGGCGTCGGCCCAACAATCTGCCGCGCAAGAGACGGTTCAATTGAACATTCGCGACGTCATGGAGCGGCCTGCAGATTTGTACGAAGTAGAGAGTTCGGTCTCTGGAGTCGTAATGGTTCCTCAATCGGGTCTGAAGGCAGACAGCTGGAAGGCTTTGGCTCGACAGTTGAATGCACAAAGCATTTCTGCGCTCGCTCTAAATTTTACTTCAGTTGAAGACGTCTCGACTGGCATCGACTTTTTACTCTCAAGTGGCGTCAAAGACATTGGGCTGATCGGCGGAAGCGTCGGAGGCGCTTCAATATTGAAGTTGATCAATAAGAATGAGTACCCACAGGTCAGATGGGCCATTTTTCTCGGAACCGGCGATGGTAATTCAATCGAGTCCGAAAACGTCAGGAAAATCTTTGTCGTCGCGGAAAACGATATGTTTGCAGGACAGACCTACTCAAGCTTTCGCAAAGCAAGTGAACCCAAAGAACTAATTGTCTTATCTGGCTCTGAGCACGGGCAAAACCTATTCGACGGCCCCCAAAAGGAACGGTTGGAAAGGCACATTTTTTCATTTCTCGACGATAAAATTAAGCCATGAGGAAGTGGTGTAATGGTTAACCAGGCTTGGATATATCTAGCGCCAACACTTATTATTATGACAATAAGTGCTGTCATCCCCCTCTGTATCGTTATCAATTATTCAGTGCAGGACAGTTTTGCAGGAGATCAGTTTTACTGGGTTGGTCTTCACTGGTTCGAAGACATCATGCGTTCCCCAGATTTCTGGGCAAGTTTGGCGCGGACAACGATGTTTTCACTGACAGTCATCGCACTGCAATTTGGGATTGGAATCTCGTTGCCAGAAACTCTTCTTCAAACACAGAAGAGCTGGGTTTTTCATCGTCCTTTTCAGTGTCCCGATGTTAACGCCGTGGATCGTTGTCGGCTTCTCCTGGCGCTTGATGCTTGATCTCGACCTTGGGCCACTCGCCGCTGCGCTGCAAATGCTGGGGTTTACGCCAGACCTAAATAGCGCTGGTTGGGCATGGTTCACGATCATAGTCATGGACGTATGGCATTGGACGGGACTCGTGATCGTTTTGACTTACGCAGGATACCTGTCGATCCCCGTCAGTTATTTCCACGCAGCGCTCATTGACGGTGCAAATTCATGGCGCACCTTCCGATATGTGGAATTGCCCACGTTGCGGCGCGTATTGATAATCGCTTTCCTATTGCGCCTGATGGATAGCTTCATGGTCTACATCGAACCCTTCATGGTTACGCGCGGTGGCCCAGACATTTCCACGACCTTCTTGTCTTTGGACCTGATTCAAACGGCATCGGTTCAGTTTGATTTAGGCAAAGCAGGAGCGATGAGTGTCATCTATTTGCTCATCATGATTTCGATTTGTTGGGTTTTATTCCAGTCAATTCATGCGCAGAAACGGGAATTGGGAGTGAATTCATGAAGGTATGGCGCAATAAGAATTGGTCTCTGACCGTCGTTTTTTATGCGATATTTACGCTATTTCCGATCTATTGGCTTTTAGTACTCGGATTGCAACCCAATGCGATAAACACACAGGGGCTAAGTCTCTGGCCTACGCAAGTCACCTTTGACAACTTTCGGGTAAGCTTCGTAGATCCTACTTGGGCGCGAGGATACCTGAATGCCACAGCCTATGTTCTAGTAAATGTTGGCATCACTTTAATTGTCGCCATACCTGCAGCCTATGCTTTTTCACGCCTGAGGTTCACTGGGGATAAACATCTCTTCTTCTGGCTCTTGGTGTGTCGCATGGTGCCGCCGGCCGTTGTGATGGTTCCGATGGTCCAGATCGCGTCTTTGTTTCAAGTCATCGACACCTATATTGCCGTTGCGGTCGCCCATTGTCTGTTCAACGTCCCGATTGCGATATGGATACTAGAGGGATTTTTGTCTGGTATACCTAAAGAAGTCGATGAAATGGCGAAGGCGGACGGATATTCGACGCTCGGATTCTGGCTTAAAATCCTTCTTCCTCAAATCCTTCCCGGTGTCGGAGTCGCGGCCTTTTTCTGCTTTATCTTTTCTTGGGTAGAGTTGACGTTGGCAAACGCGCTGACAACCATCGATGCAAAACCCATCGGTGTTATCCTGAAGTTGGTTGCCTCCCCACTTGGCGGTGTGAACATCGGTATAGCTGCCGCCGCAAGTTTACTAACAATTCTACCGGGTGTGATCGTTGCTTGGCTCTTAAGGCATCATATCGCGCGCGGGTTTTCTATGGGTCAAATAAAGTAAGTGGAATATTGCTTCTAATTGAATTGTAGAGGTCGTTAAGGTGCCAAATTTGGACGGTATTCCGTATTTTGTTCATTGCCTGACGAAGTCTCTCTGCAACGACTACGAACGGCCGCTCTTTATGCCGCGCCGTCGTGCTCAAGATGATGCGCAGGCGGCCAATTCTGTACTGCGAGCGCACGCAGCGAGAAATTGCAACTCACAGGTTGGGCTCCTACCAGACCTTAGCTGCGCTCTGAACGAACGGCCGCTGTCGAGAACCAGCGTTCCGTGAGCATCAGTTTGCGACGCTTCAATGACGCGACGGCGCGTCCACTATGTC
>JBKAGC010000312.1:0-3589 GCA_046290215.1 Pseudomonadales bacterium
CGGGGAATCACCGCAGCGAGGGCCGCTAGCGTGGTCCAGGCTTCAGGCCAGGGTGCGCTGGTGTCTTCCGCATTGGGCATAAAGTGATCAGCAAGCCAGAGACCGTCCCACTGGGTAGCTTCAACGTGTTCAGCGAGAGCACGAACGGTGGTAAATGATTGGGTAGGTTGTGGCCAAAAACTAAACTTCATCGCGCTTATCCGAAATGTGACTGATTTGGCTTGCATGATACGTAACGATGCGGAAAATTACAGTTTCTAGACGTGACCCCAGGGCTGCTACCATCCTGACCCACACCTGTTGCACAAGCTCCACTTGCTCCAAGCGCAAGGTGTACGCTGCTCTGGCGTTGTTTTGTGTCTGTGCATTCCTGCTGTCTCCAGCGAGTATTGCGAGCCCAGAATTGTCTCGGCTCAGCCAACATGTGGTGTTGGTGCGCAGCGGCGATCAGCCTGATGCAGACACCATGACCGGAGTAGTGGTGCGAAGCGATGCCTATAACGGCTATGTGGTCATACCGGCAGACTTTCCCGCCAGGCTCTCCAAGCTGAATGTGGTTATTCCTGGCACTGGCGCTGAATTGGTGGCGCAGGTCATAAGCCGAGACAGCGAACGGGATTTGGCGTTGTTGAAGGTCAATGGCCTGAATCTGCCAGCGGTGACGTTTGCATCTCAGATCCCGGGCCCAGGAGATCTGGTGTGGTCTCTCAGCGCTACGAGCGTTCGTTACCAAGCCAATCCCCGTTTTGTCGGTATTACCCGCGGCAATATCACTAGCGTTCAAGAATTAAATGATGAACTGGTTTTGCACCATTCAGCGCAACCCGGTGAGGTCGTGCATGGAGCACCGCTGCTGGATGAGTGTTTTTCGCTCGTGGGCATTAATTTTGTTAGGCAAGAAAAGCAACGCGCCCTGGCGGCTGGGGCTATCATCGCCTTGGTAGCGAATCACAATCTTGCCGTTAGCCTTGCCGGTAGCCAGTGTGTGTCACCTTTGCAGCAGGCAAGAGTACGAGCAGAAGAGGCTAACGCCGCGGCCGAGGCGGCGCGGGCAGAGGCGCAATCGGCCCAGCAAACCGCTTTAGATCTTGCCGCAAAATTAAAAGTCACTAACGAGAAAAATCAGCGGTTACTTGTTGAAGCAGCCCGGGCCCAAAGCACTGCTGATGATGCTATTGAGGCAGCACGAGAGGCGCAGCAACACGCGCAACAGACTCGACTGGCGCTGGAAAAACAAACTGCCGCTCTGGCTGCGGAAACCGCTGCCATGGTGGAACACCTGAATGCAGATCGCGTCGCTGCAGAAGCGCAGTTTCGTCGCACTTTGCTGGAGCAACAGCAGCAAGCGAGTACCCGGGAAAATTATCTGCTTATAGCCTTTGCGGTATTTTGCCTTGTGTTGATTGCGGGCATTGTTTTGCTGCAGCGTTGGTTGAGTTCCTCGTCGGCGACAGCGCCCGCTGGAGCGCCAAAATCCGGGGTAAAAAAACCTCAGGAAGCTGACCTTGCGGTGGTAACACCCGCAGCCCTGGCAACGGAATATGTGCTTGAAGGGCGGGACGAGGAGGGTATTAGTTACATGCTGCACTTTGCCATCGAGCAGGCTGGCACCAGTGAGGGGGTGGTGATTGGCCGCAATCCAGAGGAAGCAGCTTTTGTCTTGAATCACATCGACGTCTCCAGGCGCCATGCCCGCATTAAGCTGCTTAAAGGGCAACTCCACATTGAAGACCTCGGGTCTACTAATAGCACCACCCTTAATGGTGAAGATATTGCTGATCAGGGACCTGTTGCGGTTAAAGAAGGAGATCTTATTGTTTTCGGCGCGGTGCAGATGAAACTGCGTGGTAAAGCCAATAAAGTGGTTATATCTAAGTAACTAGATCAGCTTGGCGGGGCGGTTTAAATCGTTGTTTTATCTGTTAATATCCTTGGGTTTTGGCGTCAGCCACTGTCTCTTAGATAGCAGTAAAATTTTCTATAGTAGGGATTCAATATGTCAGTAGTGGAACAAATCGAGCAGGGACAACCCTTGTCCGATGTCGTGGTTCGATTCGCAGGGGACTCCGGTGACGGCATGCAGCTCACGGGTAACAATTTCACTGAAGCCACGGCGATTTATGGCAACGACCTGGCAACATTTCCGGACTTTCCCGCTGAAATTCGCGCCCCTGCTGGCGCGACGTTCGGCGTGTCAGCCTTCCAGATCTATTTTGGCTCCGAAGACGTCACAACGGCGGGCGACGATGTGGACGTGCTGGTGGTGATGAATCCCGCTGCGCTGATTACCAACTTAAAAGATCTGGTACCCGGTGGTGTCATCATTGCAGACGCTGATGCGTTCACGGACAAAAACCTAACCCGGGCTGGTTACAAGGAAAATCCTCTGCTCGATGGTTCTCTTGATGCCTATCGGTTGATGTCTATCGACATTACGCAGCGAGTTCTGGATACCGTTAAGCCTTACGGACTTTCGCACAAATTTGCCGTTCGTTGTAAAAATATGTGGACCCTGGGTCTTACCATGTGGCTGTTTGATCGGAGCCGAGATGCTGCGATCGATGGTCTGAAGAAAAAGTTTGCCAGCAAGCCAGACATTGCCGAGGCAAACATCGCGGCGATCAATGCCGGCCATGCTTATGGCGAAACAGCAGAACTGCCCACTGGTGTAGAAGTGTACCGGGTACCTCGTGCACATGCTGAACCTGGCCTGTATCGTAATATCACCGGTGCCGAGGCGATGGCTTACGGCATTATCGCGGGTGGTCAACTTGCGAATTTACCAATTCTATTTGCGTCATATCCCATTACTCCGGCGTCCAGCTTGTTGCACACCCTTTCCGGACAGAAACAGTTCGATGTGGTGACCTTCCAGGCGGAAGACGAAATTGCCGCGGTTTGTGCTGCCATTGGTGGCTCATTCGCGGGTTCGCTGGGCGTCACCTCAAGTTCTGGACCGGGTATTGCTCTGAAAGCTGAGGCGATCTCCCTGGCAACTGCCACAGAATTGCCATTGTTGATCGTCAATACCCAACGCGGCGGTCCATCCACCGGTCTGCCGACCAAAACCGAACAGTCCGATTTGAACCAGGCCTTGTATGGTCGTCATGGCGACACATCACTGCCCGTGGTCGCAGCCTGCACATCAGCAGATTGTTTTGATGCTGCGATTGAAGCGACGCGTATTGCCACCAAGTACCGCACGCCGGTGATTTTGTTAAGCGATGGCTATCTAGCGAACGCTTCCGAGCCGTGGCATGTACCTGATGTCAATGACCTTGAGCCGTTCCCCGTGGAATTTGCGGCTGACCCTGAAGGCTTCAAACCTGCTAATCGTGACCCTGAAACTCTGGCTCGAGTCTGGGCTAAACCAGGAACGCCAGGTTTGGAACATCGCATCGGAGGTATTGAGAAGGATTACGTCACCGGTGACATTTCATACGATCCAGACAATCACCAGAAGATGACCGATGTGCGTAAAGCCAAGGTTGATGGCATCGCTAATGACATCCCACTGCAAGACGTGGTCCTCGGTGAAGAAAGTGGCGATCTAGCCGTTGTGGGTTGGGGCTCAACCTACGGTGCTATT
>JBKAGC010000313.1:0-3584 GCA_046290215.1 Pseudomonadales bacterium
TGTTACCCATATCCGGGTTACCAGTGCGAATCTGGCGGAGGTGAAAGCGAGGTTAGCCAACCAGCCGCAGTTGGCACACTTGCATTTGGTCAGCACAGGTCCAGTGTTCGACGGCGCAAAATTACCCTGGTACGGCGACTCACAAGACACAGCTCTTGGCCTGGTTAACCCCGGTGCCAGCGCTCGCTGCGAGGCTGATTTAGACCGTATAGATACTGACCCAGCACTAAAGGCGAGCTATATCTCGCGTTTAAAGTCCACGCTGAATCGCATCCGGCAAACACAAACACCCCTGCTGGCGGGTAGCGATAGCCCCAACAACTGCCTCGCGTCAGGCTCTAGTTTGTACTGGGATTTACAACGGCTACATGAGTTCGGCTTGTCTCCTCTTGAAACACTACAAACCGCCACGGTAAATCCTGATCGGGCTTTTTTTGCAGCGCCGCGCCTCATTGATGAAGGCCTCGAGGCAGCGTTACTGTTGTTACGGGACAACCCACTGGAAAACCTCAGCGCCCTACAAGCAATTGATGGCGTTTACCTCAGAGGCAAGTGGTATGACCTTGACGCCATCAAGCAGTTAAAACAGCAAGCTCTGGCCTTTGCCGAGCAACAACGCATTGAACGCGAACGTGCTGCGGCCACAGAAGCTGAACAAGCCAGCGCTACTTCAGAGCCAACGGCACAAGCCTTGCCCGATGCGCTTCCGTAAAACCAGGCGATTTTTTCTGATCCTCTCGGTGATCGTTGCTGGTTTGGTGTTGATCCCGCCGTTCTTAACGCCCAGGGCGCTTACTGACACAGCGGCTACTGGACCTAGCATAAAAATATACGGCGCCAACGTCTGGGGATTTCGTGGCTACTTTGCTATACACACCTGGATTGCGACGCGGGCCGAAGGTGAGGCGTTGTATCAAATTGATCAGGTCATAGGCTGGCGCTTACGCCGCACTGGCAGCGCCCTCGTGACTCACCAGGGCGAACCGGACAGTCCCTGGTTCGGTAATCCGGCTTTGTTATTGCACGAACTTAACGGCGACGAGGCAGCGCGGCTCATTCCAGAACTTCGCGCTGCGGTGAAAAACTACCCGTACGCCGAACGCTATACGATGTTTCCCGGCCCCAATAGCAACTCTTTTACTGAATGGGTGGCCCTGGAAGTGCCGGAGTTACAGCTCAAGTTACCCGCCAAAGCCATCGGCCGGCTTTGGATGCGGGCAAACTATGAGGGTCAAGATTAATCCTCCGCAAGGCGCACTAACATTTTGCCGGTGTTTTGCCCCTGCAACATACCAATCAGTGCATCTGGCGCCTGCTCGATACCATTCATGATGGTTTCATCGTACTTAAGCTTACCCTCGCGCAACCACTGGCGCATATCTTTCAAGAATTGATCCTGCATATGGTAAAACTCATAAACTACAAACCCCTTCATGGTGACACGGTTGTAGATCATATTTGACAAGGTGGTGACGCCTTCTGAACGTGCGCCCTTATTATTGTAAGCAGAGATCATCCCGCAAACTGGAATTCGACCTAACGGTCTCATTTGGCCGCAAGCAGCGTCCAAATGGGCACCACCCACATTCTCAAAATACACATCAATACCATCTGGCAACAGCTTGTGCAGTGACTTACGAATATCTTCAGTTTTGTAATTAAAAGCGCCATCAAAGCCCAGGTCCTCGATCAGATGTCTGACCTTCTCGTCAGAACCGCAGCTACCCACCACGCGACAGTTTTTGATCTTCGCGATCTGGCCAACCACAGAACCCACCGCACCTGCAGCGGCTGAGACAAACACATTTTCACCGTCTTTTAGTTCGCCTGTCACAAGCAGTCCGCCGTATGCAGTTAACCCGGTGCCTCCGAGTATGTGCATATGGGTAGACAGGGGCTCATCTTCAACTTTCACGACTTCAGCATCGTCATGTTGAAGAACGACATATTCACGAAAGCCAAAGCGATGCTTGACGTAACTGCCAACTGGAATGCCATCATCATCACTTTCAATCACTTTTCCCAGAGCGCCGCCAGGCATCGCCTCATTTAATTTGGTCTGGCCATTGGTCATGGGGGGCCGCATGGCAGGGTCAACAGACATCAGAATGTTTTGCACTAGTAAGCCTTTGCCGGTGTAGTCGAGCTCGGTCTCAACAAGCTCAAAGTCTTCTGTTTTCGGCAATCCTTCTGGACGTGCAATAAGATGAATCTCTCGGTTTTGCATGGTCTCTCACAATTAGTTATTCAGTGTTTCCTAGTGTCTCGTAATTCTACCGAGCAGGCAAAGACCGCTTTAACCCAGAACCGTTATGGTTTTCAGGATCAGCGCCGAGTAGGTCGTAAATATGCGACAACAGTTCAGACATTCGGTAAGGCTTCACCAATACCGGTACATTCAGGTCTAAGCCTTCTGGATAACCGGTCACTAACAAAGCAGGCAATTTGTTACGCTTTTGCCGGGCAAGATGGATCAACTGATCACCCTGGGTTACCCCTGGCATTTGTCGGTCTGTTACCAACAAGTCTATGCAACTTCCCTTGCCCATCAACTGCAAGGCCTCTTCCGCGTCCGCTGCAACCAGAACGCGATAGCCAGCACCACGCAGGGCCAACGCCGCAACATTGCTCACCTGTTGGTCATCTTCAACCAGAAGTATGGTTTCGCCGCGGCGGCTATTAAGTTCACCAAAATTTAATCTTGAGGATTCTGCTGTATCCACAGATGAAGGTTTGCCGTTTACAGCTGTGCGCCCGAAAATAAGGTAGAAAAGGCCAAGCACTGGCACGCCCAGGGCAACCCACCACCATAGTTCAACATTCACCTCGATACCTTTTCCCCGCCAGCCCAGCAACTACTGAACTTGACTGCTTTACCTTGCCCTTGATCATATGATGTTGTTGCGTTTGCCCGTCTTATCAAGCCTCACTGCACAGGCTACTCAGGCTAACTGCTCCTTCTTTAGATATGGCACCAATTGACTGGCAGGTAATGGCCGCCCGTAGTAATAACCTTGAATATAGTCACAGCCACTTTCCCGGAGCAGTTGCACCTGCTCCTCTGTCTCAACGCCTTCCGCCAGGACTTTGAGCCCCAGGTTTTGACCCATGGCGATAATCGCCCTGGTGATCTCGCGGTCGTCGCTGTTCACAGCAATTTCCTGGATAAATGAGCGATCGATCTTCAAAGTGTTCAAAGGAAAACGTTTGAGGTATGCCAGAGACGAGTACCCGGTGCCGAAATCATCAATGCTAATGCTCAGACCCAGGGCTTTTAACTCCTTTAACATGCGGATGTTTTCATCCACATTCTTCATGGCAATGCCCTCAGTGATTTCCAGCGCCAGGGAACTTGCACTGATACACGTCTCGCGCATGATGCTTGCTACTAAATCTGGGACATTATTCTGAAACTGCCGCGCAGAAAGATTCACGGCAACTCGAAAGCCTGAAAAACCGTGCCGATTCCAACAGCTAATCTGTTGGCAAACTGTGCGGAGCACATACTCGCCTAAAGGCAGAATGAGCCCGGTGCGCTCAGCAATGGGGATAAATTCTTCCGGTGATACCAGCCCTTCTGTGGG
>JBKAGC010000314.1:0-3583 GCA_046290215.1 Pseudomonadales bacterium
TGGTGCACATCGTGAGCGGCGTAGATGCTGTCGGCTGGCCCGGCCCAGGCTTCAAGCCGCAGCAGCTTGCGCAGGCTGATTACCAACAGGGCGGTGGCAACAAGAATAAGTATTGGTGCCAGAGAGTAGCGTCCCCAGGGAAAGGCGACTACCAGTAGCTGACTGGATTCGCGCAGTTCCTTGGCGGCTTGCACACCCAGGACAAACAGATTGGCGACCACGGCCATTAGCAGGCCAATAAAGCAGCCGGCGAGCAGAATGAACACTAGTTCTTTAAAAACCCTTGTCGACATGTTGGCGGTATTTCAGGTAGATAGAGTGCGAAGAAATGGCGGTTGCTGCCAGGCCTGCGGTTTGAATTGTGGTCTGTGCAACGGACTCACCTGCCTGCAATGACCGGCACTCTGGGAGTCGTGCCGCTTACTTGTTGTAATGCTGTCTCCGGGCGATGGAAAAAAAGTGCTCTAGACCGATTCAGAAAGGGAAAAAAATCGGCTAGAGCACCTGGTCGAACAACACTCCCTTGAGCGCTTCGATGTTGTGTGCCACCCGCAGTACTGCCTCAGCGGGCACCTGGCGGATGACTTCTCCATTGCTCTGGTCTGTGACCACTACCAAGTAACGATCTGAAACTTCATCCACTGAAAAGCTCAAGTCCTTTGGACTTTTCGCCATCCGCTCATTCAGGGTCTGGATTGCCGCATCCAGTCGCTCACGGATGCCTTCCATGGTTGATGCGGAACGCGTCCGCTGGTCCAGTATCCGCGAATTAACCTGCTGCAAAGACTGCAGCGCTTTGCCGGCGTCGCCGGTGCCTGACGGCGCATCCGTTTGTGGCCTTTTGACGCTACTATCGCTGGCCGGTGTCTTGGACGATGGTGAGGCATTTATATTCAGCTCACTCATTGTGCCTCCCTCCCAAATTCATACCTAGCATAAAAATGTATCAATGGGTCGCAAAAACCGGGGCGACGGCTGTGTCGCCCCGGCAATTACGGTTGGTTAAGCTGCCTACTGCAACAGCGCCAGGACCGACTGCTTCACCTGATTGGCCTGGGCCAGCATGGCAGTGCCAGCCTGGGCGATAATCTGGGTGCGCGCCAGTTCCGTGGTTTCCTTGGCGTAATCCGCGTCCGTAATCTGACCTCTGGCCGACTCGGTATTCATTGATATATTGCTCAGATTATCAACGGTGTGCGTGAGGCGGTTTTGAAAAGCACCCAAGCTGGCTCGTTGTGATGAAATACTGGCTATCGCCGTATCGAGTGTAGTGATAGCTGTACTGGCGTTGGACTGCGTGGTGATGTCGCCAGAGACAGATGTTGCGTCAGTAGCTCCAGCCATCACCTCGACGGAATAGGGATTGTCGACATCTACACCTGTCAATGTCAGTGTATTTGTACCATCTGAGCTCGCTGCAGCATGTATTGTTCCTTGCATGCTGGTGTTGGAATTGATCATGGCTGCCAGATTTGTAGCAAGCAGATCGCCAACTCCGTCATCATTATTATTGCCGGAGTTCGCTAAGTCGGCTACGTCGGCTGCTGTGACTGTGTAGTTAAATGATTGGTCCCCAATAGTAAGGGAAACGGTTTCATCGGCGGCCATGCCGCTGTAATCGGTGGCAAAGTCAAGAACTGAAACCTGTCCATTAGTTCCGTCCGGTGCGGTAATGGTAGCCGCAATAGCCGTTCCGTTAGTTCCAGCTGATCCGGCGATATCCGAAATGGCAACTGCCATGGTTTGTGTTGCTTCGGAACCTATCTGAAAGGTAAAACTCGCAGTGCTGCCATCCAGCAAGAGCATGTCATTGAATTCAGTCGTATCCCTGACCCTGGTTATTTCAGTAGCCAGAGCCTGAAATTCATCATCCAGATAATCACGATCATCTGAGCTGTAAGTGTCGCTTGATGCTTGAACCGCGAGCTCTCGCATCCGCTGCATCATATTTGTTACTTCATCCAGCGCTCCTTCGGCAGTTTGAAGCAAGGAAGTTGCATCGTTCGCATTTCGCACTGCCTGGTCCAGCCCCCGGATCTGAGAAGTCATCCGCGAAGAAATCGCGAGGCCAGCGGCGTCATCTTTGGCGGAGTTGATGCGCTGGCCGGTGGATAGCCGCTCCATCGCGGTGCTCATGGTGCGTTCGTTCCGGGTCAGCGCATTGGCTGCCAGGGTTGCGGAAACATTGGTATTGATTGCAGTCATTCTGGTTACCCCATTACGATTGAATAAATTTTTCGATAACGACCACTCACTCGTCGAAACGCTTTAGTCAGTCTGCGACTATGAGTCCGGTGCGTCACCGGGATCTTGCCGTTAACAAGACGTTCGACACTTGTCTAACCGATCTTTATAGTGCCAGCCCGCCAGTGATAACTTCGCGTTATCAAGAAATTGGTCTGTTGCTGTTTGATCAGAAGAAACAGTTTCATGTTCATATTTAAAGAAGCAGCACTTGTGGGGCGATCAAAACACAAAAGAAGTAGAAGGAAATTTGGTCAGTACCTGGGTTGGTCTGTGGACCGGGGGTGCAATCGGAGTGGGCAATTATAGTTTCTGTTCTGTTAGCGGGGTGGATTATGGTGAGTGCGATTCCGTGAGTCTAAAGTTTCAGCAGGCAAAGTCCGACTGGAAATCTAGACGTAAATGGGCAGGGAGATATATTTGTGAACATCATGGTTAAAAACGCGCTTGCTTCGTATCAGGATGTCGGTTACAAGGCAAGTGTCGACTATGCAGATCCGCATCAATTAGTTGGGATGCTGTTCAATGCAGTGCTTGAATCTTTGGCCGATGCCAGACGAAACATGGCCGCTGGTGAGCTTGCCGGAAAAGGCCGCAGCATCGCGCGGTCGCAAAAAATTATTTATGGCCTGCGCAGCACCCTGGACCACAGCCGGGGCGGTGAGTTGGCCAGGAATCTCGACGCCTTGTATGATTATTGCTTGCGCCGACTGGCAATTGCGAATACCGAGAATAACGACGAGGCATTGGGCGAAGTAGCGAGCCTGCTTGGCGAAATCAGTGAGGCCTGGCACTTGATGCCTAACCACGGATTCCCCGGTCAGCAGTAGCCAGTCATTCTATGCATATGGGCAGATGACAGCGAGCAACGATACAAACTGATACCAATTATTCGCCGGATTCAGTCTGGTCTGGTTTGTTATTATTAGGACAGACAGTAGAATCTTTGGTTGTAATCAGGTTGAGTTTGATCTTGTTATCAAAACGTGTCGAGATTTAATCTCGGCTTGCGCTGTCATCTAACCGGTATCCATCGATGCACAACGAACAAAGCCTTCTGCTCGGCGAGTGTGCTTCCATGCTCGAGCTGAAGGCAATTATCTCTGCCTGCGCTTCCAGTTCCGCTTCGGTTCTGATTCGGGGTGAGACTGGCGTTGGCAAGGAAGTTGTCTGCCGCCAGTTACATGCCCTGTCGGACCGGGCGTCCATGCCGCTGGTACCGATCAACTGTGCCGCTATTCCGGGTGCCTTGCTCGAGAGCGAGCTATTTGGACATCGCAAAGGTGCGTTCACAGGCGCGCTCAACGACCGCGTCGGGCGGTTGATGACGAGCGGGATG
>JBKAGC010000315.1:0-3525 GCA_046290215.1 Pseudomonadales bacterium
GTTAGCCACAAGAATTGGGTAGAATCCGCGCTTTTTGAAGCTGGCAGGAATGGCATGAGCGAAAACTTTAAACAAGGCACAGAAATCGAGTTCGAAGTCCTGGGCCTAAAAATCTGCGCCAAACAGTGGGGTGACCCAGAAGGCGCACCCACCATCGCCCTGCACGGCTGGCTCGATAACGCTAATACCTTTGACCGGCTGGCACCCTTGTTACCTGAGCTAAATCTGATTGCCATGGATTTTGCTGGCCACGGCCGCTCCGATCACCGCTCAGAAGGGGTTCACTACCATCCGCTATACGATATGCAGGACGTGCTCGCCGTGGCCAATGAGCTGAACTGGCATCAATTTCATGTCATTGGCCATTCCATGGGCGCATCTATTGCGAGCGAACTCGCGGCGATGTTCCCAGACCGTATCCGCAGTGCTACACACATTGATGGTTTTCTTGCCACTGGTGGCAACACGCCGGAAGACCGTATTGAGCAAAGCCGCCTCGCCATCGAAAAAATCCTCCAGCCGCACCGCGGCGCAAAGATTTTTGAAAGTGTTGAAGCCATGGCAAAACGCGTCACAGAAGCCACTGATCAGAGCATGGAAGCAGCTCGCTGTTTGGTAGAACGCGGCCATAAAACCGTTGCCACGGGTATTACCTGGCGCACTGACCCGCGCATTCGCTACCCAACCCCGCTACGGCACAGCCGCGAGCAGGTTGACTTGTTACTGCAAGATGCCACCAGTCCGGCCTTGTTAATCGTCGCGGAACAAGGTGACACCTGGTATCAAGGTGAGATCGACAATGCGACGAAGTTTCATCCCAACCTGACGGTGGAACGCATGGACGGCACGCACCACATCCATTTGGAGCCCGCTTATTTCGAGGAAGTTGGCAGCAAGATCCGCCGCTTTATTGGCCTCGATTAACTACCAGGCATAAGCCTCTGGCGCGGCTCCACAAGGCGGGAATATCTCGTCAAGGCGCGTCAGAGTCGCCTCATCTAACAATATATCAGGGACGCGCAAACTAGCCTCAAATTGCTCAAGACTGGCAGGGCCGGTAATGACCGAGGCCACTTCGGACTGCGCGAGTAGCCAGGCCAGTGCCACATTAGACGGCGTTTCGCCCAACCCTTCTGCCACAGCAACAAACGCTTGTAACTGCGCACGCCGCTCTGGGGTTGCTTGTTGATAAGCCTCGGCGCGGCGCCCTTCGCTGGCAGGAGCGCCAGCCAGCAAACCGCCGGCCAATGGACTCCAGGGAATTAAGCCGAGACCATAGGCCTGACAAGCCGGAATCACTTCCATTTCCGCGCGGCGCTCAATTAAGTTATACAAACCTTGCTCGGCAACCAGGCCAAGCGCACCTTTCGCCATGGCTTTTTCGTTAGCCTGGGCAATGCCCCAACCGGGGAAATTGCTACTACCCACATAAGTAATTTTACCCTGGGCAATCAATCGCTCCATGGCTTGCCAGATTTCTTCAATAGGGGCGGTACGATCAATATGATGCATCTGGTAAAGATCAATATGTTCAACCCCAAGGCGTTTTAAACTGGCATCGCAGGCCATTTGAATATGCCGGGCGGACAAACCACGATCATTCACATCTGCCGACATGGGTTCGTGTACTTTGGTGGCCAGAACAATCTTATCGCGACGAGCGGAATCTTGTTTGAGCCAATTGCCAATAATAGTTTCCGTGGTGCCAACCCCTAGCGCACCGCCATACTGATTGGCGGTATCAAAAAAATTGATTCCCGCCTCTAACGCGCTAGACATAATGTCGAAGCTGTCCGCCTCACTGGTGCGCGGACCGAAATTCATGGTACCAAGACAGAGTTCACTGACCCGCAACGCTGATCGGCCAAGCTGTCGATACTGCATACTGATCTCCTTATGATCGGCTCAGGGGGCTCGTAAGGTGGTTCGGGTATCCAGAGTTTCACTGGAATCCGCCACACTGAACTGGCACATTTTCTGTGCTCGCGGCGTCAAAGCTTTAAAGTCCTGATAACTAATACCGGGCACCATGGGCTCACGAAACCACGGCGCATAAAATTCAAGGTTGGGGATGGCCCGGGTGGCGTCCGATAAATTCGGTGTGCCGCCATGCCATGCGCGCACATCACGAATCATCACACTGCCAGCAGGCGCCGGACACACCGTACTGAGGCGCATCCATTCTGGTTCTTCCTCGAGACGGGGAATCTTCCCCCGGGACTTTTGCGTACCAGGAATTTGCCGGGTTGGGCCATTAATGGGCGTCACATCCTGGGGCAAAAAATTCATACAAACATAGGGCACTGGCAAGTCCCGCATGGTGACCGCACCACTGGGATCATAATAAGCACTAAAAGGCGTTTTCTCCGCACTACGCCAATCACTCACATCGGAGTGCAAAGGCTGATAGTCCACCGCACCGGGCAGGCAAAAGTCGCCGCTGGCCGCCCGCAACAGATAGTCTTCTGAGCCAAACACGGCATCCATTAATCGCGTCACCGTTGGCAGTTGCAGAAGCATTTGCCAGGCCGGCCGGTGCAACTGACTGCGGGTCATGCTGGAACCACCAAAGGAATAACGGTGTGAGCCGCGATTGCCTTGACGAGCATCATCCAGGGCCAGCACTTCCTCTACCACTTGATTGCAACCATCAGCTAGCTGGTCAATTTGCGCTGGTGTTAAAACATCTGTGACCACAGCAAAGCCATCTCGATGAAACGCTTTTAGGATGCCGTCCAGATCTTCGAGCTTAAAGGTTTGCAAATTCTTAATACCATTTGCCTCGCTTAAATAGTCGCGCAAGCGAACCACCTCTGGATCATCTGCCGCCTTCTCCGCCCAACCAATCTTGTTAGCTGTTGTCATTAATCTACCCCCACTGCGGTTGTTTCTTAGTGCTACCAATGAGCGCTATCATACCTGTGTCGGCCCTGGCCGTGCCACGTGGTTCACGTTGGCTTTCCAACAAGGGGGAAGAAAAGTGAAAGTAGTTAAATTTGCTCTGGGCGCATTGTTAGTTGTAATCATTGGCATCGCGGCTTATTTATACAAAGGCGAGATTCCCGCAGATGTGGTGGACGCGAAGTACTCAAGCCCTGCATCACAGTTTCTTACCATGGCGAATGGCGCCCGGGTGCACTTTCGTGATGAGGGCAACCCAAATGGTGAGATCATTGTCCTGGTACATGGTTCTAACGCCTCATTACATACCTGGGAGCCGTGGGTCGCGGAACTGGGGGATGACTACCGGATTGTCACCATGGATTTGCCCGGGCATGGTTTGACCGGTGGTGTGCCGGATCATGACTATTCCAGCGCGGCACAACTGGCCACCGTGGCGGCGGTCACGCAACATCTTGGCTTGCAGCAGTTTGTCCTTGGCGGCAATTCCATGGGCGGCGGCGTCACCTGGCGTTACACCCTTGAGTATCCTGAGCAAGTTAGCGCCATGCTACTGATTGACGCATCTGGTCTGCCGGAGTGGCGACAAACACGCCAGGATGAGTTGGGCGATAAAGAACCGCC
>JBKAGC010000316.1:0-3516 GCA_046290215.1 Pseudomonadales bacterium
GGGATCCTAACCTGGAAAGATCTTCTACGGTTTTACGTTTATCACACTTAATTCAGGCTTCCGGGGGAGATTGTGGTCTAAAACCAGGTATGACTCGCGTTCCCCAAAGCAGCCTCCTACACTTGTGCCATGAGTGAACAAACCCAACAAACTTTGACCCTGGTAATCTCCTGCCCGGACACCACTGGTGTGGTTGCCGATACCACCGCTTATATTGCTGAACTAGGCGGCTCTATGCAGGAAGCTAATCATCATACCGATGTCAGCGAGCGCTGGTTCTTTATGCGCAATGTGATCGACACCAGCGCTATGAAGGTGGATGCTGACGGCTTTCGCACCGGTTTTGCTGACATTGCCGAAAAATACCAGATGGCCTGGTACGTAAGGGATAGCGCCGTGAAACAGAAGGTTGTACTGCTCGCTAGTCAGTCGTCCCATTGCTTAAACGACCTACTGCACCGCTGGCAAACCGGTGAACTCGATTGTGATATTCCGGCAGTGATTTCAAACCATGAGAAGTTGCGCAGTATGGTGGAGTGGCATGACATACCGTTCCACTATGTTCCAGTGCCAAAAACCGATAAAGCCGAGGCGTTTGCCAGCGTGGCGAAGTTAATCGACGCGCAACAGGCTGACTGCATTGTCCTGGCCCGTTATATGCAAATTCTGCCACCAGACTTATGCCGCGCTTATGAAGGCAAAATGATTAATATCCATCATAGTTTTTTGCCGAGCTTTATTGGCGCGGACCCTTACCAAAAAGCCTATGACCGCGGCGTTAAACTCATCGGTGCCACCTCGCACTATGTCACGGAAGATCTGGATGAAGGCCCGATTATTGAGCAAGATGTCATTCGCGTGAGTCATTCTTCCACCAAGGCAGATATGGTGCGACTGGGCCGGGATGTTGAACGTGCTGTACTCGCCCGGGGATTGCGCTATCACCTTGAGGATCGCGTATTGATTCACGGCAACAAAACCGTGGTGTTTGCCTAAACCCGTCGTGGTACAGTAAAGCGAAAACAAAACTGCTACCAACGGCCAATTGTTATGACTGATACTGCGCTTATTGCCACCGCAGAAACCCTGGCGACGAATTTCCGCGCTCGCGCTGACGAATTTGAGCAGGCGCGGCGAATTCCCGCTGACGCTGCAGCAGAGCTAGGTAAAGCCGGCATGTTTGCCATGGGTGCACCGGCCGCATTGGGTGGACTAGAATCAGACCCGGTAACTTATGCCCGCGTTATCGAAACCCTGGCCACAGGTGAGGCTTCCACTGCCTGGATATCTTTTATTGGCGCTACCACTCTAACTTCTCTGGCACTGCTACCGAAAGATACCGCACGCGCTCTATACCCAGATCCGGCCACATTGATTACCGGGGTGTTCGCACCTACGGGCAGCGCCGAGAAAGTGGACGGCGGTTTTAAAGTTAGCGGCCGCTGGCAATGGGGGTCTGGTAGTCAAAATGCCGCCTGGGTGATGGGCGGTTGTATGCTCAAAGAAAATGGCGAGTCCATGTTAGGCAAACACGGCGCGCCAATGTCGCATATGGCGTTTTTACCGCCGGAGCAAATTGAATTTATTGATACCTGGCACACCTCGGGCTTGTGCGGTACCGGCAGCCTGGATTACGAGGTTAAGGATGTGTTTGTCCCGGAAGAACATATGGCCGGATACCTGCGCCGTGATCGCGTACCTGTAACGCCGCTGTACGCCTTTCCAAATTTTACCTTTTTGGCTCTTGGCATTGCCTCGGTGTGTCTGGGTATTGCCCGCTCATCCATCACGGAGCTGGTGGAGCTGGCGGTCAGCAAGAAGCGGGTTGGCGCCCGGGCCACCGTGTCGGAGCAGCAAACAGCACAAATCAAACTGGCCGAGGCCGAAGCGAACCTGCGCAGCGCCCGGCTATTCTTCTATGACACCATTGAATCCGCCTGGGAACTGGCCAAGAGCGGCGACCCGGTGAGCGTAGAAAAACGCCGCGATATGCGGCTTGCCACCACCAACGCGGTAAATAAAAGCGTGGCTATCGTCAGCGATATGTACGATCTTGGCGGCGGCAGTGCGGTGTACAAAAATTCTCGTTTGCAGCGCAACTTTCGCGACGTCAATGTAGCCAAGTCACACATCATGGTGGCCCAGCAAACCCTGGAAATTATTGGCGCTCTGTTCTTTGGTTTGACACCCAATACTTCCCGCCTTTAACGGCAATTTGGCGAAAAATCATCCTTTAGACTGATGGTTAAACTATAGCCCCCTACGTAGGCTTGAGTTGAGGTATTTTCTAGTGTTCAGCATGAGTAAATACTGACTTTCGCACAGGAAACGGGCACCTGATTCGATAAATGAGTACGACAGCGGACCACAATCCAGAGCTCCCAGCGGTCTTGCGGGATGTTCGGCGCTACTTCGCCTATACGGGCTTATTTAGCGCCGCCGTTAACCTTCTGATGCTTGTGCCCATCCTCTACATGCTGCAAGTGTATGACCGGGTGATCTCAAGCGGCAGCTACTCTACGTTGACCATGCTGACGCTATTGATGGTTGCCATGTTAATGGCGATGGGGATTTTCGAGTGGGCCAGGTCAAGCATAATGATGGCGGCCAGCAACCGGATTGAACAAAAGCTCCGGCATCGCGTGTCCGATGCCACTTTCCGCCGTGCGGTACTCTCGGGCGGCATGAACACCAATGCCCAGCCGCTGCATGATTTATCGCAATTACGTAATTACCTGACGAGCCAGGCCCCGATCGCGTTTTTTGACACGCCCTGGGTGCCGATTTACATCGGGCTGATGTACTTGTTCCACCCCTGGTTTGGTGTCGCGGCGACCCTGGCGGCTTTGGTACTACTTGGTTTGACCTTTCTTAGCGAATGGCTCACCAACAATCACTTACAAGAAGCCAACGGCCTCGCCGGCAACATCAACAACCAGATCAGCAGCAACTTGCGTAACGCCGAGGTGATTGCCGCGATGGGCATGGCCGCGGATATTGAGTCCCGGCACGATGCTGCCAAACATGAAGTGGCCCGGCTGCAAACCGCAGCTAATAAAAAGGCCAATATTCTGCGCAGTAGTTCTAAGACGTTCCGCATGGTGATGCAAAGCCTGGTGCTTGGTCTTGGCGCCTACCTGGCCCTGCAGCAAGAGATCTCACCGGGCATGATGATTGGTGGTGCTTTATTACTTGGCCGGGCCCTGGCACCTATCGACCAACTGGTCAATTCCTGGCGCGGCTTTTCTGAGGCGCGTGCCCAGTACGACCGTCTTGGTGAGGTGTTAGACAACATTCCGGCCAATCCGGACGTCATGGCGTTGCCAGCGCCCGCCGGTAAGTTAACCGCCGAATCCCTGGTCGTCCTGCCGCCCAATGCGGAAGTGCCAGCGATTAATGGCGTGTCTTTAGATATTGAACCTGGCCAGGCCCTCGGCATTGTTGGCCCCAGTGCATCGGGCAAGTCGACCCTGGCGCGAGCATTACTCGGCATCTGGCCGATCTTCAGCGGCAAGG